>NZ_CP024311.1:1411590-1723863 GCF_002944315.1 Rhizobium sp. NXC24 | reverse complement strand
TATCCGCCTGATCGAGACCGTCTGTATCGCCTCCTACCATGATTATTCCAGCCAGGGCGAAATGAACCTGCTCAAGGGTATCGCGCCGGAACTCACCACCAATGGCGGCGAAGGCGTGCTGGTGATCGACGACCTGACCGACACCGGCAAAACGGCTGTGGAAGTGCGCACCATGCTGCCAAATGCGCATTTCGCCTGTGTCTATGCCAAGCCGAAGGGCGTGCCGACCATCGACACCTTCATCACCGAAGTTAGCCAGGACACCTGGATCTATTTCCCCTGGGATATGGGTTTCACCTATCAGGAGCCGATCGCCAAGGGTCATCGCGGCTGACCGTTAGGAGACTCACCCGAATCAGTTGTGATTCTGTGCGGTGTGCCAAAATCGGACATAGGCATCAGCAATAGATGTGGGCGCGTTAGCGCCCACTATATTTAGTGGTTATCGAGATACCAGGATTACGTGGGATTCAAGGGCTTCGGCGCGAATCATAAGGGGTTGCTGCATGCTTTTGCCCCTCTGCCAATGGTTTCAAGGCCACGGTCACAATATTGTCGCTTTTAATTCCGCCGTCGGTGGTATTCGGCTCATAAGCGGTCGCGCGGAGAACGAACAATTTCCGCCAAGCGCTTGAATCTTTGGGACTCCTGGCGTTTCCCCAATTTCCACAGGCAAGCCCACAAGATATTGTGGTTAAAAATCCGTCGCAAACCACCCCTTGACGGAATCGGGTCTTTCAAAGTTAATGAATGACGTTGCGGCGGCGACTGGACCGGACGGAATAACGGGGGCTGGTCCTTAACTCGAAATCGGATTTGGATTCACGGCGATCATCATGATCGATGGCGCCAGGGAGGCCTTTTGTGCCGAGATCGGTGCTGCCAAAAAAAGACATGCGGGGACTGGCGGCAATAAGCTGTTAATACTATATTTAGTGTTTGCAGCCACCATCACCACAAGATACGGGAAAGACATCTCCGGATGACACCTCCTGTCAGGAAGCGGATTGAACACTGGCTGCGCGCTGAAACCGCGAAGCCGGATCAGGAATTTTGCGCCTTCGTTTCGAGGACGGGCGCCAACGAATTGAGGTAAGGGATCATGCGCATCGAACGTCGATTTACGAAGGCCGGCCAGTCACCTTATGCGGAGATCGAATTCCGCAAGGCGACAAGCGAGATCAAGAACCCTGACGGTTCGATCGTTTTCCGCCTCGAAAACATCGACGTGCCGGCGCAGTTCTCGCAGGTCGCCGCCGACATCTTGGCGCAGAAGTATTTCCGCAAGGCCGGCGTGCCCGCCAAGCTGAAGAAGGTTGAGGAAAACGACGTTCCTTCCTTCCTGTGGCGCTCCGTGGCCGATGATGCGGCGCTGAAGGATCTGCCGAAGGAAAGCCAGACCGGCTCCGAAACCGATGCGCGCCAGGTCTTCGACCGCCTCGCCGGCACCTGGACCTATTGGGGCTGGAAGGGCGGCTATTTCTCCTCCGAAGAGGATGCATCGGCATTCCGCGACGAACTCGCCTATATGCTCGCCACCCAGCGCGTCGCACCGAATTCGCCGCAGTGGTTCAACACCGGCATGCACTGGGCCTATGGCATCGACGGCCCCGGCCAGGGCCATTTCTATGTCGACCCTTTCACCGGCAAGATCACCAAGTCCAAGTCAGCCTACGAACATCCGCAGCCGCATGCCTGCTTCATCCAGTCGGTCGAGGACGATCTCGTCAACGAAGGCGGCATCATGGACCTCTGGGTTCGTGAAGCGCGTCTCTTCAAGTATGGCTCCGGCACGGGCTCCAACTTCTCGCTGCTGCGCGGCGAAGGCGAAAAGCTCTCCGGCGGTGGTCGCTCCTCCGGCCTGATGAGCTTCCTGAAGATCGGTGACCGCGCTGCCGGCGCCATCAAGTCGGGCGGCACGACGCGCCGCGCCGCCAAGATGGTCGTCGTCGACATCGACCATCCAGATATCGAGGAATACATCAACTGGAAGGTCAAGGAAGAGCAGAAAGTTGCCGCCCTCGTCACCGGTTCGAAGATTGTCGCCAAGCACCTGAAGGCGATCATGAAGGCTGCCGTCAATTGCGAAGGCGACAATGATGATTGCTTCGATCCGGCCAAAAACCCTGCCCTGAAGCGCGAAATCCGCGCCGCCAAGAAGGATCAGGTTCCGGAAAACTACGTTCAGCGCGTCATCCAGTTCGCTCGCCAGGGCTACAAGGATCTCGAGTTCAAGACCTATGACACGGACTGGGATTCGGAAGCCTATCTCACCGTTTCCGGCCAGAACTCCAACAATTCGGTCTCGATCAAGGACGACTTCCTGCGCGCCGTCGAGAACGACGCCGATTGGCACCTGACCGCCCGCAAGGACGGCAAGGTCGTCAAGACGGTGAAGGCGCGCGAGCTCTGGGAATCCATCTCCTATGCCGCCTGGGCATCGGCCGATCCGGGCCTGCACTTCAACACGACGATGAACGACTGGCACACCAGCCCGGCCGCTGGCCCGATCCGTGCGTCCAATCCGTGCTCGGAGTACATGTTCCTCGACGACACGGCCTGCAACCTCGCTTCGCTGAACCTGATGACCTTCAAGGATGCGGCGACGAAGCGCATCAACATCGGCGACTACGAGCATGCCGTTCGCCTCTGGACCGTCGTCCTCGAAATCTCGGTCATGATGGCGCAGTTCCCCTCGCGCCGCATTGCCGAACTCTCCTACGAATACCGTACCCTCGGCCTCGGCTATGCCAATATCGGCGGCCTGCTGATGTCGTCGGGCATTCCCTATGACTCGGACGAAGCCCGCGCAATCGCCGGCTCGCTGACCGCGATCATGACCGGTATCGCCTATGCGACCTCGGCCGAAATGGCCTCCGAACTCGGGACCTTCCCGATGTTCAAGCCGAACCGCGAGCATATGCTGCGCGTCATTCGCAACCACCGCCGCGCCGCCTATGGCGAGACCTCGGGCTATGAAGGCCTGTCGGTCAATCCGGTGGCGCTGATCCACGCCGAAAATCCGGACCAGGACCTCGTTGCCCATGCGAAGGCTGCCTGGGACAAGGCCCTGAGCCTCGGTGAACAGCATGGCTACCGCAATGCCCAGGCCACCGTCATCGCGCCGACCGGCACGATCGGCCTCGTCATGGATTGCGACACGACCGGCATCGAGCCTGATTTCGCGCTGGTGAAGTTCAAGAAGCTCGCCGGCGGCGGTTACTTCAAGATCATCAACCGCGCCGTTCCGGAAGCGCTGCGTGCGCTCGGCTACTCCGAAAGCCAGATCGCCGAGATCGAGGCCTATGCCGTCGGCCACGGCAACCTGAACCAGGCGCCGGCCATCAATCCTTCGACGCTGAAGGCCAAGGGCTTCACCAACGAGAAGGTGGAGGCCGTCAACGCCGCGCTGAAGAGCGCCTTCGACATCAAGTTCGTCTTCAACCAGTGGACGCTCGGTGCCGACTTCCTCAAGGGCACGCTGAAGGTTTCCGACGAGCAACTGACCGACATCAGCTTCAACCTGCTCGACCATCTCGGCTTCTCCAAGAAGGACATTGAAGCTGCCAACATCCATGTCTGCGGCGCGATGACGCTGGAAGGCGCACCGTTCCTGAAGAACGAGCACCTCGCCGTCTTCGATTGCGCCAACCCCTGCGGCAAGATCGGCAAGCGCTACCTTTCGGTCGAAAGCCACATCCGCATGATGGCCGCCGCCCAGCCCTTCATCTCGGGTGCCATTTCCAAGACGATCAACATGGCGAACGAAGCAACCGTCGAGGATTGCAAGAACGCCTACATGCTCTCCTGGAAGCTCGGCCTGAAGGCGAATGCTCTTTATCGCGACGGCTCCAAGCTCAGCCAACCGCTGAACGCCTCGCTGATCGACGACGAGGGCGATGAGGATGCAGTGGAAGAACTGCTGCAGGCCCCGGCTGCCGCCCAGGCCGTCACCGTCACCGAAAAGATCATCGAACGCGTCATCGAAAAGGTTGTCCGCAGCCAGGAAAAGCTTCCCGGTCGCCGCAAGGGCTACACCCAGAAGGCCAAGATCGGCGGACACACCATCTTCCTGCGCACCGGCGAATACGACGACGGTCGTCTCGGCGAAATCTTCCTCGATATGAACAAGGAAGGTTCGGCGCTGCGCGCCTTCATCAACAACTTCGCCATCTCCGTCTCGCTCGGCCTGCAATATGGCGTGCCGCTCGAAGAATATGTCGATGCCTTCACCTTCACCAAGTTCGAGCCGGCCGGCATCGTCACCGGCAACGACGCGATCAAGAACGCCACGTCGATCCTCGACTATGTGTTCCGTGAACTCGCCATCTCCTATCTCGGCCGTCACGATCTCGCCCACGTCGATACGTCGGACTTCAACAACACGGCGCTCGGACGCGGCGTGTCGGAAGGCAAGGCCGATGTCGTCTCCAAGGGCCTGACCCGCGGCTACAAGCCGACGCTGGTGCCGACATCGGGTGAGCGCCAGGCAGCCGAGGTCAAGGGTTCGTCGACGGCAGCCCCTGCCCGCGCCTCCTCTGGCGCGACGATCACCTCCATCGCTGGCAATACCGCGCGCAAGCTCGAACCGACCAGCGCCGTCTCCACCTCGGAAGTCGTCGCCTTCAAGCGCGATTACGAGGAACGCGCCAAGGAACTGGCTGAAGAGATCGTAGAGGAACTGGCAAACGAAGAAGCCTCCACTGCCCTCTTCACCGACAAGGCAGCGGATGAGGCGGCAACGGCGAAGTCGGACGCCAAGAAACTGGAATCCGAACGCCGCGCCCGCTCCATCATGCAGGGCTACACCGGCAACATGTGCACGGAATGCCAGAACTTCACGATGGTTCGGAATGGAACTTGCGAGAAGTGCGACACGTGCGGCGCGACGAGCGGGTGCAGCTAAGCATTCGCCTGACCGCGATTGTCGCGTCCAAACCAACTTTTCCCGTGGCATAGAAATTTTGGAATTTTGGATACGAGGCGCAGAGGAAATTGCAGAGTGGACGAATTGCCTAAACAATGAAAAGTTAAATTCAGCAGATAAGCTGTGAAATGCAGTAAATTATGGGGCGACTCAACGGATTTACAGAAACGTTGAGTCGCCCCATATCGCTTTAAGCTTGAAACCATTTAACTTGAACGCAGATTCGGAGACTCCTCTTCAACAAACAGCGTCAAAATACTGAAAATAATAGATTTTTAACGAAATTATATTTACAGGAGCCGCGATTTTGGCTACCTTACTTAAAGTGATTCGGAGACACGAAAGGAGGATTGATCCAAAAGGAAGTAAAATCGGAGAATCTTTTCTCCGCGATGCCGCAACCGAGACTGCAATCTCGGCCACGACATCTCGCGAATATTCTTTGAGCATTCGCGTGACCGACAGACCTTGATCCGCCAGCCCTTAAGCAAGAGCACTATAGGAGGATTCGGGAGTTACGTCGAGTTGGCTCAGAGATTTCCACAAACCCAGGAGGGTTCGAAATGTCTGAAAGAAAAACGTTCGACGTCGGCAGGGATTCAAAATCGGGTCAGTTCATTCCTGTGAAGGAAGCTGAACGCCGCCCGAGAACAACCACTGTCGAACGCGTTCCAAAGCCCGGTTACGGCGACACCAAAGGCGAGCCCAGCCGTCGAAAATAAGTAAGGAAGGCGCTTCGTAAGGAGCGCCTTATTACTCTTAGACCGTTTCCTATCGTGTGAGGTTATCAATGAATGATGACACAGTAGACCCTTGTATTGTGGCGGCACTCAAGATTTTCGGCGATATGCTCCGTCGGCAGCGCCAGACCAGCCGTTGGTGTTTTCGTGAAGTGGCGGAAAAATCCGGTGTCACAGAAGACATCATCAGTCAGCTTGAATATGGCGATGACGTCGGCTCCGAGACCGATCGTGAGCGGCTTTGCGAATTCTACGGGCTAGACGTCGGAACGTTCGCAAAGATTCTGCGAAACGAACGGGCAAAGGTCGCGGCAGCGACGACTGAGACGACCATCGCCGAAACTGGTGGGACCAATATCGTGAATTTGCAGAGGCATCGCGAAAAATGGCAAAGGACCACTTCACATCCACAGGACTGACCACCCCTGAGATGATGGCCGAAACCCTGAAGTACCGACACGAGTTCCAGATTGCGCACGTTGATCGGGTCGACATCGTAGCGATTCTAGAGTTCAAACTCGTCGAACGGTATCCCAACTTCAGGCTCGTGATCGTTCGCGATGACGAGCTGAAGGAAGACGCGGTAACCGAGCCTCACAACGATCGCATCGTTGTGAGGCGCTCCCTCTATCGTGCTGCCTGCGACGAAGACCCTGTAGCGCGCTTCGTCCTGGCGCATGAACTTGGCCACTACCTATTACATCGTGAACGAAACGTGCAGATGCACAAAGATCCGAACGGAGCGGTCCAGCGGTTCAAGCACATGAATGCGAGGGAAAGCACCGAAGACCAGGCCGATATGTTCGCCAGACATTTTCTACTCCCTCCACACATCGCGTTTGAGCATCGCGAACAGCCTGAAGTGCTGGCCGCTCGTACCGGCGTCCCCCTTCGTATCTCGCGGGGCAATATTACGATGTCGAAATGGCAGGAGGTTCACTCGCTACGTCTGGCGGCAAGGCGATCGACACAACAAGGCTTACTGGATCTCTAATTTCAATGACGCATGCCTAAAGGATTTTCACCGGTCTAAGCTAAGAAGGTTCTCTAGCCTGCCGTTTTCCGGACGAGAGATGTTGGCTTTCACCCTGTTAGATATGAAAGATTGATAGCCAAAGGTGGCTAAGATCAGATCTCGAGTCTTTGGCCTTAAGCCTTAAAAGGCTTGTCGCGCAATGATCCCCATCTACGAGAACTAAATACCTGGTTCAGAGGCTTCAGTGTAAGCCATGGCCTGGAAGGAATTGTGTTTACGGAGACGCAGCCAATCGGGCGGAAAGGCACGCCTGTCAAACCAGACAGCGCCGATCCTGGACTGCCCCCCTCATTCGCGGTGATACCGTTGGATGAAGACCATCTCTCAATGGTAAAGCCGGACAGCAAAAGCGCCGATATCTACCGCTATCTTCGTGATTTCGTGAAGCGACCGCCTGCGCAGGAAGCGCCTGGGCTCGTTCTGCAACAGACGTTCGAAAGTATGAAGACGGACCTGTCTTCAGGATTTCAACGCATTGAGTCCATCGCAAAAGCCTCAAATGTACTGACACAATCTTTACCTATCCTGGATGACGCGGCAAGGAAGCAGATTGAACGCCTCCGGAAGGCCCGACACTCACCTGAGTTTGACAGCATCAAGGAGGCAAGGCGGTTAGCAATTGAGCTGGAGGAAGGGGCGCTTTCGGGCGCCTCGAATATCGTGCGCGCGGTCGGCTTGGCGTGGTGCGCGCGCGTGCTCTCTGTCAAAGCCCCGAGCGAAGAAGTCCAGCGTCTGATTGATCAATCGCTAGCGTTGGCAATGACCCAAGAGGCCACGTTCGCTCGCGCTTTTCTCTTGGTCGCCATAGGAAAGAAAGCTGATGCGCTTCGGGAATTAGATGGGCTTCAATCTCCGGCCGCCCTCTCCGCAAAATTCTTCGTCGCGTCTAGAAATCTGAACCCGGAAGAAGTTCTAAACTGGTTTGCAGCAACGAATTGGAAATATGGTGATCTCGACGCGGAAGGACGACTTCACGCTCTCGCGATCCTACTGCAACGGCAATCATGGCCAGAAGCCCTTGCGCTTGCCGATTCCCTGAGTGAACAGGATTTTGTCGACGCACCTCAGCTATTGAGGCAGGCGGCATCCGCCCACATGGTGCAGATTTTACCAGATGAATTGAAGTCGAACGTACTGCGATTTGCTCCATTCTATTCGCCCCGTATGCTTCTACAAAGCGACGCCTTTGGTCTAGAGCAACTGCGAAAAGCCAAGAACCTTTACGACAGATCAGCTGCTGTCGCTACGGAATTTGGCTGCCGGATTGAAGCTCAAGATGCAAGCGATACGGCGCTTTTCCTAAGTCTTCGTGATCCTGATGAAGGCGAAAACGTGCTGGCGCTCATTGCCGAAAAGCTCTCAATAGCCGATGAATCCCTGCACTACGTCCCGGTCGCCCTCCAGCTCTCGATCCCGTTGGACATCGAACGTGTAAAGATCGAAATTGCCCGGCAAAAAGTTATGAGGGTCGAGGCTTCCAGGGATGTTGTCTTGGCGGAGTTTGCCATAGCTCCCTACGCGATGACCGCGAATGAATACGCCGCGTATCTTGCTGCCAATCGAGATGTCCTCGTCTCATACATGGACCCAAATGTTTTCGGTGGGCATAGAATTGAGGCGCTTATTTCATCGGATCAAATTCCGGAAGCGGAAGCTGTTCTCGAAGCCATGCGGAAGAGCGGCCTGCCGAAACCCAAATATGAATACTGGTCCGACATCATCAGGATCGCCGAGGCTAAGGAAAATCCAGCCAGTTATTTAGAAAGTCGCTATAGGGCCGACAAATCCGTCGAAAATCTCATTCAGCTGGTTGAGACGCTGGTGGCTCAAGAGGATTGGCCACGTGTGGCGAATTATGGTCGCACGCTTTTTGATAAGAGCAAAGATCTCACCGTCGCGCTCTACTACATTAATGCTCTCTCCGTAACACACAGAGACCAAGAGCTGATCGATTTCTCTCGCAGCTCTCCCGAGATTTTTGAAAGTGCTGACAGCCCCCGCGCATCACTTGGATGGGCACTTTACCGGCAGGGCGACCTCCGGAGCGCTAAGGAAATCTTGCAAACCCTGCGCTTAGAGCGCGACGTCGCCGACGATCGAAACCTGTTTTTCAACATCCACATCTGCTCTGGCGAATGGGACGCGCTGGTCGCGTTCACGGAACAACAATGGGAAAAACGCGAGGAGCGTTCGGCCCGGGAACTTCTAATGATGGGGCGTCTCGCCCACCAATTGAATGCCCCTCGACGCAAAGAGCTCGTCAAGGAGGCGGCTCGAAAAGCACTCGACGATCCCGGTATCCTACTGGCTTGCTACGAGACAGCATCGAACGGTGACTGGGAAGACGATCCCGATGTTGGCGTGTGGCTAGCCACAGCCGCCGACCTATCGGGCGAAGACGGCCCGCTAAAGCGTGTCTCCATGCAGGAGATCTTCGATCTCGCACCGCAGTGGCAAGAACGACAGGCAAAGGCTTGGGAACTTTTATCGTCTGGAAATGCACCAGCTCTCCTAACGGCGCAGCTTCTCAATCGTACAACCGTGGATTTGACGCTGGTTCGCGCACTGGAAAATACGCACGAGAAAGATGTGCGGAAAAGAGCGTTGATCCCAGCATTCTCTGGATCGCGACCCGGGCTGGTTCCGCATGTGCGTACCTTGGTTATTGAAGCCACATCGGCTCTGGTATTTGTTTACACCGGCCTTCTTTCAAAAGTCATCGAGCATTTTGAACGTATTCATATCCCTCATTCGTTCATGCGATGGCTGTTCGAGGAGTCTCAAAAACTGGGGTTTCATCAGCCCAGCCGCGTCGTGCAGGCGAAGTGGCTAAAATCACTTTTGGACGATAGGCAGCTGGAGCGATTCGATGTTTTGCGCCCTGGCGAAATTTCGATGGTTCGCGAGGTTGGTGAGAGCCTTGCCTCACTTATCAAAGCTGCCGAAAGCGCCTCTGAGGAAGAAGGTCGCCAGCATCTCGTAGTTCGGCCGTATCCCATTCACAAAGTCGGCTCTTTGACCGGCGAAAATGCAGATCTTCAAGGTCATGAGGCAACAATATGTAGCTGCTCCGCTGTGGTGAAAGCCCTGCGCTTGCTGGGACAGTTGACGGCTCGCGAGGAGACGCGGGCCCTCAACTATCTTTCTTTTCACGAGGAGCAAATACCGAGCGAGTTAACGATAGCGCCAAACGCGGTTCTTTATTTGGATCAACTGGCAACAGTTTTTCTGTGCCAGGCAAAGGTGATTGACCGACTGAAAGCCGCAGGTCTCACCGCGTATGTCGACCCAATTGGACTGGAGGAAATGGAGTCTCTCTTAGGATACGAAGCGATATCCGCCGAGACGGAAAAGAAGGTTGCTGAACTGCGCATCGTGCTAAGGGATGCTATATCAAGTGGCAAGGTCCAGATCGCTCCATATCAGCAAACGAATGAAAATGAGGCCATAACTGACCACCCGACCACCGCCATTCTCAAAATCGCGAGCAGAGCCGACGCCGCAGTCGTCGACGATCGGTTCATCAATCGGCTGCAGAATATTGAGCACGAGAAGCATTTGACGCCGATCGTAACATCGATCGATATCATGAATCAGATGGTGGCGGAGGATGTGCTTTCGGATGAGGACCGTCTGGAGGCCATCACTCGCCTACGCCAGGCGAACTTCTGTTTCGTTCCGGTCTCAGTTCAGGAAGCGGAAAAATGCCTCAGCGGCCTGTCGTTGGTAGACGGGCGAGTTCTTGAATCGATCGAACTTCGGGCTCTGCGCGAAAATATTCAGAGCGTTCGAATGGGTCTTATGTTGCAGATACCAGAAGAAGACCCTTGGTTCGGCACCTTGGTCAATGCGTTCATCTCGGCAATGGAAGGCGTCTGGTCCGAGAGCATTGCGGACGATGTCTCTCGCGTTCGAAGTGCCTGGGTCCTCGACCTATTGGACGTCCGCTTCTGGGCGCATCTCATGCCTGAGCGAGCTGATGCGGAAATTGCTTTGCAACGCTATCGCCAGCAGCTTCTGTCACTCTTGTTCGCAGTGGGTGGGCTGCCTTTGGCCGTGAGACGAAGGTTTTTGGCGTTTCTCGACGATAGAGTGTTCGAAGGAGTTCGCGACACGGACAGTGAGATGTTCGATGCGATCCTCGCCTCCGTTCGAGCGATGTTTCAAGATTTGGCACGTGGAAGCGCTTCAGGCGAGGTGGAACAATGAACGACGAGGCTTTGAGCGTTGCCTTGGCCCGCGAAATGCTGAGGGATTTGCCACAGTCGCTCATTGAAGTGTTCCAAGACGATCCGGAATTTTGCAGCGGCTTCGACCAATTTCTCAGCAGAACGGTCACGTTCGGCCCAGCTTGGAGCTTCGATCGCCTCGTTTTTTTTGAAGAGCTCGCAAACCTTTATCTGAAGGACAAAGATCGGGAAATTGTGTCGAACCAGGGCGGCCATGCGGTCTTATCGCTGCTCGACCCCGATAGTACCCGGCAGCCCGTTCTCCTCATAGAAGATAGGACTATTCGCCTCCCAGACACCTGGTATGTGTCGCCAATCGAAGCCGACAGACGACGGGGAATTCGAAAAGATGTCCCCGTAGCCGACACCGGCGACATCAAACTCAACGCCTGGCTCGATACCTTGCGGTCAAATCATCTCGACAGACAGCAAGCAGTGGCGTTTGAGGCCGAACTCGCTCTCGTCCCAAAGGTCGTCTCGGATCACATACTCTCGAATTTATATTCAAAGAACGTGCCCCTTCGATTCCTCGTGCCTGGCGCGGCACGATATTTTGAGCGCTTGGTCGGCAGACTTTCCACGGAAGAAACCATTGGCGATTACATACTGAAAGGCGCAAGTACCCTTGTCCGTCAGCTCGTGGAAACTGATCACCTCGCCGGAGCGAAATGGGCGCTTCTCCTCTCCGCTCATCCGCACTTTCATAAAGCTTTTGAAGGATTGCACTTTTCGACGGAACATCTTCAGGCGGTATTCGAGTGGGCGGCGGCGTCTGGAGACCTGATTTCGCAGCTTGGCGCTTTTGAGTGGGGAATGGCCTTGCTCGGCGAGCACCCCGAGATCGAGAGCAAACTTTTTAACATCGCAACGACCCTCGCGAGCGAAGATGCGGCCTCTAAGAATGGGCGCTTTCAGGAGTTATCGAACCTATTCTGCTTTGTGGATGGAAGTGTCTCGCATACTGGTTTCATGCGGCATAAGCCTGCATTCTGGCGACGGTTGGGCACGATCGCACAAGCATCACTTATCCAGCGCTTGCGTATTTATGCAGAGGTGCCTTCGACACGATTTTGCGAGCAATTTTCTCACAATGTGACCCCGTTTTTCTCTTTGCAGACGCTGGTCGATTTGCGGACAGAACCTCGCTGGATCGGCGAGTTTGCAAGTGCGGAACAATTGAAGGCTGAGTTTATGGGGCGATTACTTGCCGCCGCCAAGACAAACGAGTCTGCGATCCAATCAGATGCATTCAGGACCTTTGCATTTAGCGAGCAACGCGATAGCTTAGTCACTCTGCTCCCTTTGCTGATTGCTCATCTTCCAGGTCCGATTGAAGGTGCAGTCGATGCCTTGATCGAGCCCCCCTCCGATTTAGTTGACCAACTTTATGACGAGTTGGACAAGGCACCTACAAGCAAGAATGCCTTCAATCCGCTCGTCAATATTTCGCTCGTATTCAAGACGCCACCCGATCTTTCCGCGAGGGCGGCCAAGGCGATACGCGACGCGAAATATCTTGTTCAGGCGGGCGATGACGTAGACACAGTTCCTTCACTGCTGTTTGGCTTGGCATTCGTCGCCGCCACAACCCGGGGCGTTGAGCTAGCTCAAGAAGTTCTCGTTCTCGCTCGTGTTTTGCGACATCGTTCGATCAAGCGAGTTTCGCTCGATCGGTACATTCGGATAGGATTAATTGCCGCAGCCGCTCATTCTGAGGAAGCAGCCTGGCGGCAAGCGGTCGGAGACTGGCTTACCGAACTCAGCTACGAAGCAAGGGATGAGGCAGACATTCAATCGGTCGCCATTCATGTCCAGGTCCTGCTGCACATTGAGCCACGGTTGTGGTCAACTTGCTCGCGAGCCGCCGCCGCACTTTCGACCTGTTGATTTCTGCTGAGAGATGATGGAGGGTAACAAGCAATGTATTGACCAAAACATGATCAGAAAACCACAATTAAAGGTGGCTCAATTCTCGATGGAAAACCCGGCTTAGTTCAGAGTGGAAATCAACGACCTTTACTTTTTCGAAACTCCAGCGCCGAGATTTTGCGGTCATTCGTGATAATTTCCTGATCTTCGGGTATGCAATCCGGCAAAGAGTTGATGGCGGAGTTGCTCAGATTGATCTTCCCGCCAACTTTCATGACGTCCGGCAGCTTGGAAATTGATGTCCCACCGATCAGAAGGTCGCGGTCCACGCACAAGCCGTTCGACAGATGAGAGACTTGGGTGCCGCGAAGGTCGAGGTTTCCTCGAATTCGCGTATTCGGTGGCAAGGCAGCCAAAGGCGCATTGCCAATGATAAGGCCGCCTACATCCAGCCCCTCGCCGATTTCTGCAATTAAGCTGGAGCCGATAAGCAAACAACCGCTGACGTACAGTCCCGGTGGCAGGCTCCGCAGAGCAGTGTGGCCAAGGTTCAACCTGCCCGGAACGTGGAGGTCTGGTGGAAGCTCGCCTAGCTTGTGCCAGACACCGTTCTCGTCGAGTACCCGTTCCAGTTCGAACGCCGCCAATCCTAGTTTGTAGCCCTCGCGCGAAAAGAAGGGAGCGAGAATGTTGAAATATCGATCGATGGGTGGCCGATTTCCCTTTCCTTGCATAGCGATAACGTATTTCCCGTTCACCACTGACATGGTGACATGCGGTCTTCCGAAACGGTCGCGCAGGGAAAGGAAGGCGCTGCCTGGGCTCTGCAGACAGTAGTCGTATCGCCCACAGCCCAGGCAGTGGTCCATTCGAAGGCCTTCCCAATCAAGCGCTTCCACCGTGACCAGCCTCACAATGGTGTAACCGTCATCGAGCTCTGCGATGCACTCTTCGCCCGAACACGCAGCCGGTGGGCCGAGTTTCCGGCCTGATTGCCGTTCTGTCTTCGCGACTTCGACAAGCAGCTGTTCGATCGAAGCGCATTTCATAATTTTCTTGGGTCTGTTTGCCTCGTCAACTTTCTGCAGCCAATAGGCCTCATGAAAGACGGCATCGTGCAGCCATTCAACGACCCGTTCGATATCCTGGTCAAGAAGACGTCTTGTCCTCCGTCGCAAGATGCCTCTTACGATGACAGGCATCACGCAATTGCGCATCAACCCGTATACGTGAAAGTGGCAATCCCAGTAGAATTGGAGCCGGTTTTGCACGCGAATGGTCAATCGCGCGCGAACTTGATCTCGCGTCGGCATGGTACACCCAATAGCTTCTGATTGGTGATTGCCGCCAAACCGGCGGCTGATTGAGCGGGCGTCTAATAGTCCGCAAGTGCCGCTATTGAGCGGCTATGCCGGAATAGCTGTCGGGCTCCAAGACAACTGGCACGGTCTGAAACGACACGGCATGAGCAGCAACCATTTCGCCGACTTGTTGCGCGTCTAGCCGACCTTTTTCGATCAAGGCGTCGCACATAGCGTCGAACAGGACGCGCTCCTCGACGATAATGGCTTTGGCGCGTTCGAGCTGTCGCAGCAAACCCGTCTCAACCGCCTCCGCCAATCGAGGGTAGAAGCGCCGTACTCGATCGGCCTCATCGGCATCGCCTGCCGCCGAGAACGTCAGCCTGTGCCCCAGTCCGGTCGCCGCCTCCATCTCGGTCAACCGATCTGTTGCTCTCTGCAAATCCGAACCGACGATCAAGCCGCCACCGTCACAGTGCCCGCCGAGGATCACGATTTCCGCAGCGATTCCTCCGAGGAGCATTGCGTTCTCCCGTTCAAAGTAATCGCGATCACGCCGCTGAAGCACTGATTGTTTAAAATGCGCGCCACCCAGCTCGATCACTTGATCGCCGGGGTTAAACCAGTCGGCAATTTTGACCCCGACAAATTTTCCAGCTCCCAGTTTAAGGCCTACCAGGCTGTGACCGATCTCATGCACAGCCATCGCACGGCGATCCTCGCGGGGAATGATCACACGCGGTGGCAGATGTGCAAGGACGTCATCGACTGACACAGGACGGCCGCTACGTCTGGCGGACCGGCGCGCGTCTCGTGCTAGCTGTTCCAAGTGAGCACCTGACATTCCCTCCGATAGGTCTGATACCGAAGCCAACTGGCTTTGCGTCAATGCTTGGTCCAAATACTGCGCCAAAATAAACAAGCGCTCGGTCGGGCCAGGCAGTGGGATTTGGATGAAGCGATCGAGGCGACCAGGGCGACGTAGCGCAGAATCAATTCGGCTCGCGTTATTGCAAGCGCCAACGATAATCAGACCTTCGTGTTCATCGGAACCATCGATTTCTTCCAAAAGCGCGTTTACGACCTGGATGCTGTAGTCGCGGTTATCGTCGTCAAGCTTTTCCCGGTCGCCAAACGCGTCGATCTCGTCGATGAACAGGATAGTGGGTGACTTGCTTTTTGCCTGCTCAAAATCGCGGTGCATGGCCTTCAACAGGTCGCCCAGATGCCCGCGTCGCTGCCAGGCGGCGAGAGATGCAGTAGCGAGATGTGCTTTCGTTGTCGTCGCAAGAGCGTGAGCGAAGGTGGTCTTTCCTGTTCCCGGCTTGCCTTCAAGCAGGACGCCGCGATCGACGTCGCACCACCCGATCTTGCCAGCCTGCCAATCTCTCAAGTCCTCCGCGAGCTGCATGCCCCATTCAGCCGCTTGGCCGTATCCGGCCATGTCCTCCAGACCCCTCTGATTGGGTTGCGACTTTCGCTTTGCTGGCGCGGAGTCTGAGGTTCCAAGGGACCTCAATCGCCTGAGGCTCTCGCTGAAGCTTCGGCCTCGTGCGACGGCCCTCCACATCAAATCTGCACCGATGTTGAGAGCCTCGGCAATCTGCGTGTCGGCCGCGACAACATCGTAGCAATTCAGCAGCGCGCAACGCACCTGTCGGACGGTCAGCTTCTCGATATCGCCGATGAAGCACGCGGCCAGTCGCCACTCGGGCGGAATTTTGAAGTCGTAGACGACCACAACTAAGACATACCCGAATGAACGTACGTCGTCGCTATCCAAGCCCTTGTGGAACGCCAAGTTGTCGTCGTCGACAATTACGCGCCGCTCCTTTTCGTTATAAGCCGGTCTCCTGCCCGCAAAGAGTACGGCCTCGGCGGCCTCTCGATAAGGCTCGGCTGACTCTCCCTGCGGGGCCTTGAGAATTGTAATTCCATGAAGCCACGGGTTCGTCTTGCGATGTAATCTGAGCGCTTTCTGGATTGCGCAGTAATAAGCGAAGGTTTCTGCGGACTTCATGGCCGCGCGTAAAACGTCCTGCTTGCGGGTCATCACGAACCTACCTTTCATCGGAGGCTTCAACAGGGTTTCGATTTTTGGATATGAAGATCAGCGGCGACGGACGCGGCTGTCCGGCCCGAGCGGAAGCTCGTCTATGTCGTCGAAGACAATGAACCGCTGAAGGAAAAGGCTTGCAACCACTGGCACTGCCCTGGCCGTCATGTTGATTGACTGGCAAACGGCCAGGCTCAAGCTTCCTTGCTCGTCGAGTGTAGACAACAGACGAACTCGATCAGAAAGCGACACGGTGACCCTGGCGTATTGCAAGAGGTCTTTGGCGTTTTGCAAACGCACCGGCGGGATCACGGATCGATCAACGTGGCGATAACGATTCCCGAGATCGTGGATCCGGTGCGGCAGCCAAGTAGGAAGCCGCTGACCGGGATTCTCGATCGTGACGATCTCTATGGAGTTGCCATAATTGACCTCGAAGTCGGCTGTGAACTGCTCTCCTTCCGCGTCGCGGAAGATC
This sequence comes from Rhizobium sp. NXC24, assembly GCF_002944315.1. Classification (NCBI taxonomy): domain Bacteria; kingdom Pseudomonadati; phylum Pseudomonadota; class Alphaproteobacteria; order Hyphomicrobiales; family Rhizobiaceae; genus Rhizobium; species Rhizobium sp. NXC24. Next base: position 1,707,227 of record NZ_CP024311.1, on the reverse strand, counting down.
GGCCCGCAAGTCCAGCTTCCAAGTTGGTCGTCTACGTCGAGGAGACATGCGTAGTCACGAGCCAACTCACTTTTGAACGCGAGCGAACCGACTGATCGGACGGTATTCAAACCTGACGGAAGAAAAGCGCGGGCTTCCGCGCGATGGGACAGCAGTTCGCCCATTTTTGCCACTCCGATACGATAAACGAGAATGCATGACCACGCTGCGGTGGATCATATGTGTTCGCGAAAGCGTATGAGGCGGCCAAGGTTTGTCATGGATAGAACAAATACAGAACAAACCCACTTGTTGTCAAGTGCATTTTGAACTAGGGCAGCCGGTCGGGTCGTTTGGCAAAATGTCTGCTTCTTGGCCCGGCCAACGGTCGAAGCGAAGCTGAAATTACCAACCGTGAGATCGGCTCTCGAAACGGGCAGTCTCGACTAGGAAGTCGACGAGCCGTCTCGCTCCTTCTGATAACCGCGAGCGATCCTCATAGGAAACGTAGTACCCTCGACCCGTGCGCAAGACATCAACGCCGACACGTTGAAGTGCCCCTGCCTCAAGCTCTGACTGAAGAAGCCAGACGCTCCCCAAAGCCACTCCCTTGCCTTTGATCGCTTCGCCTATCGTCTGAGAGTAGGTTGAATGCATCTCGACTGGCCATTGGTCGAAAACTCCCCGCGCCTGCCCTTGGAACCAAACCTTCCAGTCCGCCCAGTCTGGACCCGCCCTTCCGTAGTTGAGAAGCCTCGGACGCCTTTCTTTCGGGATATCGAATATCGATTGAATATCCGGCCCAAACTCTCGGAGCAGTACTGGGGAAGCGACTGGCGTCAGCTCTTCATCCAGCAGGAACGTCGTATGGCGACCGGCTACGATACCGTCGCCGTAGGTTACGGCCAAATCATTGCCGGAGAAAAGGTCTTGCGGATTGTCTGAGGTAATCAGACGTGTCGGACAAGCATGCGGCGAAAGACCGAACTCTCTGAGAAGCGGCGTCAGCCAGAACATGCCGATGGCGGTGTTGGCACCAATCGACATCGGCCTTTGAGCTGCCTCGCGCATGGCACCCAGCCCATGTTGGAGGAACTCTAGCGTCATGCTCGCGGTCTGGAACAGCTTGTCTCCGGAGGCGGTAGGTGACAGCCGCTTGCCGTCGCGCACGAATAGCGGCTCGCCCACCCAGTCCTCAAGCTGCTTAATGCGCTTGCTGACTGCTGCCTGCGAAACGCTCAGCTCACCGGCGCTGCTGGTGAAGCTCCTCATACGATATGCCGCCTCGAAGAACACGAGCGTATCGAGTGGTGGAAGATTGGCGCGGAACCTTTTCATAACTTTTGGTTATTCATTTGAGCGAGATTTTCCATGGTTTACAGGCGATTGGAACATCTTAATCTCCTACCAACTTCACATCCACTGGAAAAGCAAATGGCGAACTTCGATTGGCACGCTGAGCGTAGCGATCTCTCTAACATCGCGCTTCTCGACCGCGCTCCCGAGAGCGAGGGCATCGATCTCAGGCAAGTCCGGCTCTATCGGCAGGGCCGCGTGCGCCAGCAGATGCTTAAGTACGGCATCGATGCCGTGATCCTGTCGGACCCGATCAACATCCGTTACGCCACTGGCACCCGTAACATGCAGATCTTCAGCATGCGCAACGCCCCGTCGCGCTACCTTTTGCTGACGGCAAACCGCTCAATCTTGTTCGAGTTCACGGGCTGTCTTCACTTGGGAGAAGGCTACGAGACCGTTGACGAGGTCCGGCCATCGAAGACGGCAAGCTTCGTCGCCGCCGGGCCTGACATCCATCTCCGAGAGCGGGCATGGGCTGCCGAAATGAACGATCTGATCACCGAACTGGTCGGCAAGGGCGCAACGCTGGGATTGGAACGGCTCAATGCCAATGTCTCTATAGCTTTGCGGGAACTCGGGCTGACCATCGTCGACGCCCAAAAACCCGTCGAAATGGCGCGTGCCATCAAGTCGCCCGAGGAGATGAAGTGCATCAACGCGTCGCTTCGTGCGACGGAAATCGGCGTCGGCAAGCTGCGGGAAGCAATCAGGCCCGGCCTAACAGAGACGGCCTTGTGGTCGGTGCTGCACCAGTCGATCATCGAGCAGAACGGCGACTACTGCGAGACGCGCCTTTTGAGCGCCGGTCAGCGAACGAACCCCTGGTTCCAGGAGACGGCCAGCTACGTGATCGGCGAGAACGAACTGATCGCCCTCGATACCGATGTCGTGGGCTGTCATGGCTACTATTCTGACTTCTCGCGAACGTTCCATTCGGGACCGGGAAAACCTAGTGGCGTGCAGAGGGACCTCTACAAGGTCGCCCATGAGCAGGTGCACTACAACATGGGCATTCTGAGGCCCGGAATGAGCTTCCGCGAGTATGCCGACCGGGCCTGGGACATTCCTGCCAAATACTACGCCAACCGCTACTACCTGTCCGCGCACGGCTGCGGCATGACTGGCGAGTATCCGTACCTTTATCATCATGGCGACTTCCCGGATGCCGGATATGACGGGATCGTCGAGCCCGGCATGACCATCTGCGTCGAGAGCTACATCGGCGAGGACGGCGGCGCACAAGGCGTCAAGCTCGAACAGCAACTGCTGATCACCGACACGGGCATCGAGCTGCTGTCGCGGTTCCCGTTCGAGGAAGAAATGCTGGCCTGATCCGGCCAGCCGCATCGTTCAATCCAATCAATAACAGGGGAACTCTACCATGCGTAAACTTGCCCTCTACGCCCTCGCCACCGTCGCTGGAGGACTTTTTGCCACCAGCGCGGCCGCTGGGGACAAATGCGGCCACGTCAGCATCGCGGAAATGAACTGGGCGTCGGCCGGGGTCATCGCCTGGATCGACAAGATCGTCCTGGAGGACGGCTATGGCTGCGACGTCGAGCTTATGAACGGCGATACCATGCCGACCTTCACCTCCATGAACGAGAAAGCGCAGCCCGACATCGCACCGGAACTGTCGGTCAACGCCGTCAGGGAACCGCTCGACGCCGCGATCAAGGAAGGTCGACTGATCCAGGCTGCCGAGACGCTGTCGGACGGGATCGTCGAATCCTGGTGGGTTCCGGCCTATGTTGTGAAGGAGCATCCAGACATCACCTCGGTCGAGAAGGCCTTGGCGCATCCGGAGTTGTTCCCGGCACCCGAGAACCCGTCGCGCGGCGGCATCATGAACTGCCCGGCAGGCTGGAACTGTCAGATTACCACTGCCAACCTATTTAAGGCTTTAAAGGCCGATCAGAAGGGTTTTGATCTCATCGACAGCGGTTCTGCCGCAGGTCTCGACGCGTCTATCGCCAACGCGTTCGAGAATAAAAAGGGCTGGCTTGGCTACTATTGGTCGCCGACCGCCGTTCTTGCCAAGTACGACATGGTGAGGCTGCCGTTCGAGGTTCCGGTCGATGTCAAGGAATACAATAGTTGCACGGCCGTCGCCGATTGCGCCGACCCGAAGGTCAACTCCTATCCGAAGGGCCTCACCTACGCCGTGGTCACCAAGAATTTCTCGGAAACCAACCCCGTCGCCATGGGCTACATAACCAAGCGTTCGTGGACGAACGACATCGTCAATCAGGTGCTGCTCTGGAAGGATACGAACCAAGCGACCAACGAGGAGACGGCCCGCTACTTCCTCAAGACCTATCCAAAGGTCTGGAGTGGTTGGGTACCGTCGGACATCGCGGCGAAGGTAACAGCGGCCCTATGAGCGCCGTTGCTTCCCAAAGCCATCGCAGCCGATCCTTCGGGTCGGCTGCTGTGCGATTGAACAGACCGCCAGCGACCGGGCGCCTAAGCCGGGAATCGTAAGTATGCAAAGGAACAATCGACCATGTCTTCACTTCCTCGTATCGGTTTCATCGGCCTTGGCAACATGGGCGGCCCCATGTGCCTTCGGCTTTTGGCCGCCGGTTATCCCGTGACCGCCTTCGACCTGAACGCCGAGGCGCTGGGACGAGCCACTGCCGCCGGAGCGGTCGCCGCCACATCGGTCCAGAACTGCGCCGAGAACGCCGACATTCTCCTGACGTCGCTCCCGCGTCCCGACCACGTCGAAAGCGTAATGGGTGGTGAGAACGGTGCACTGAGGAAGCTTTGCAGCGGCAGCATCTGGGTTGATTTGACGACCAACCGCAATGAACTGATATTTCGCCTGGCAGGCGAAGCGCCGGAGGGCGTCACAGTCGTCGACTCGCCCGTCACCGGAGCAGTCGACGGTGCCCGCAGCGGTAAGCTCACCCTCTTCGTCGGCGGTGACAAGGCTTCCTTCGACCGGGTCGAGCCCGCCCTGAAGAACCTCGGCATGGTGATCCATTGCGGCGTGATGGGAACGGGCAACGTTGTCAAGCTCGTGACCAACCAGCTCTGGTTCATCGCAGCGGCAGCAATTGGCGAGGGTTTCGCCACGGGCATGGCAAACGGCGTCGAACTCGGCACGCTTTGGAATGCCATTCAAAACAGTGTTGGTGATAGCTTCGTCGTCCGCCATGATGCCCCGTCGATCTTCTCCGGACACTACGACCCGTCGTTCTCTCTCGACTTGTGTCTGAAGGACTTACGTTTAATTCAGGAGCTGAACCGCAACGTCAAATCCGCCATGCCGATGACAACAGCGGCGGAAGGCGCGTTTGCGGTCGCAGCCAGCCGATACGGTGCCGCCGCCGCCGAGCTGCACGTCGTCAAGCGGATCGAAGATGACGCGGGTCTCTCGATGCGCCTGCAAGGCGACTGGGTCCCACATTGGGAAAAGTAGCTTTGTTATTGCGGCGAGGTCTGGACAGACCGAACGATGGTGCAGCTATAAACATCCTTCAGAACAGCGAAGCATAGCACCTCGTTGGCCGCCGCTCTCAGCGCTGTTCAACGACTTGATTGGTCTGCGTTCCAATATCGTCAATTGTAACGCAAAAGTATCACCGATCTTAAGCCAGATCGACGGCTTGCGCTTGAACCCCACCCCGGCAGGCGTGCCCATCGCGATGACATTACCTTCACTATATCAATACTTCTCGACGGGAACCTGACTCTCGTCTGGGGTATGCGGCCTCAGGCCAGTAACCAATTGCCATTGAACAGAATGACGATCTTCCAGCTGAGAGATCGCCCCACGCGTATCGGAGCGCAACGCCAATCGGAAATACAGCAGCAACGGATGCGAATCCCCACCCAAATACCGGACTACTCGCTGCCGAAGGGTGCGGTACACTCGTTCTTGCGAACGAACTCGCGGGCCAAAAAATTCGAACCAAGAGCATAGGGCAGTTTTATCAAAGACGAGAATTATTGTCGCAGGTTGCGCTCTCCTCTCTGTTACGTCCCCGCAATGCTCTCTGTACGTTGCTCACGTCAAAGCAACACGTTGCGAGATCTTTTCCAACACGAATGGGAGGAATATTTAGGGATGGCCTTTACCTCACTGTCTTATCAAATCGCCGGAACCGTCGATGTAGTCGATGTTCACGTCGGTGGTGACCTCCATCGAATTGTCCTTGGCGGCGTCAAAGAACCCCCGGGCCGCTCAGTTTTCGAGAAAATGCACTTCATCAAAGAAAAGGCAGACGGGCTGCGAAAGCTGCTATTGCATGAACCGCGAGGCGGACATCCATCCCTGTTCGCTGACCTTGTAGTTGCCCCATCGGCACCGAACGCGGACGCCGGATTCATTATTATGGAATTGATGGGGTACCCACTAATCTCCGGGACTAACACTATGAGCACGGCAATAGCATTGCTTGAAACTGGCCGCCTCAAAATGTCTGAGGGGATCAACAATCTTGTCCTGGAGGCACCCGGAGGCTTGATTGAAGTCGACGCTCTATGCCGAGACGGCAAAGTCAAACGGGTCAGCTATCGTGCCAAGACACCATCATATGTGGCCGGAGAAGGTCTGAGCGTCGACATTCCAGGCTTCGGCGAGGTAAAGTTTGATCTGATTTGGACCGGTGCCTTTTATCCCATTTTCAATGCGGCAGAGTTTGGCTTCTCGTTGGTTCGAGATGAAGAAGAAGAGATAGTTGCTCTTGCCCGTAAACTCGTGCCTGCGATGCGGTCTGCGATCCACCCGCTCCATCCGGTTTATGGCGACGAGGGTCCGATTTCGTTCGTTCTCTTTGCGGGCGAAGCCGAGGAGGTCGGTGATTGCTGGGAGCGCCGTGTCTGCTGCTACGAATTCCCGCGCAACAGCGTGTGCCGTGCTCCCGCTGGCGTTCCTAGCACGGCAGTCATGGTCCAGTTGGTGCATCGAGGCCAACTCAAGGTTGGCGACACCCTCCGCACCAAATCCGTATTCGATAGCGAACTAAAAGCATCCATCCTGGATCTCTCGGAGTATCATGGCCATGTCGGTGTGCGGGCAGAAGTAAGTGGTTCGGGTTGGATTACGGCCAAATCACAGCTCGTCGTTGACCTCAACGATCCCCTGACGCCGCTAGACGGCCTGGCTGATATTCTTGTTGGCAGTGAATAGAATCTCTGACGCCTTGCCTGCACGATCGACGAAAACGGATCGCAGGTTACATTCCCGTCTTAGGCCACGAGGGCCCAAAAGGTTCTGCGCTGGGAGGGACAGGACGGGCGGTTTTCGCGTTCACAAATCATCCGGACGAGCCTATTGACTTCACTTACTGGGTCGCGAGTGCAGACGTTCAGATTGACCCCTATGCCAACTCCGGCGGCCAGGTAGGACACTCCGATGCCACGCCTCATGAAGGGATTATTTTGAAGTACAGCAGACGCCAGCTGAGAGCTTCTTCTATCCCTACTCGCCTATAGACCCGTCACCATTCCGTCTACTTTCAAGCCGTCACCGCTTCCGCAAACATGTTGGCAATGTAGGACGCGATCATGAGATCCAGATGAGCGCCGCCACCGTTCTTGTAGACAGTGATTTCATTCTCAGCGAGTCTGGCCGTCGAGGAATAGTGGACCAAGTCGTAAAGGTCGCCGCGTACATCCTCGCGGGTAATAGCCCCGGTGGCGATTGGTTGCATCAGGTCGCCCGTCCGGTCAATTGTGGTGTCTCGAAAATCTACATAGATGGTTCCCTTCGCCATAAGAGCATCATCGGACTCCCTCATGTCGGGAGTGAAGGCCCCAATTAGGTCGATATGAGTACCTGGACAGACCCAATCACCAAGCACGAGCGGTTCCTCAGACCCCGTCGCAGTTGAAACGATGTCGGCTCTTTCAACGGCGGCAGCCAAGTCCTCTACAGGCTCAAGTTCGACCGGTATATCGCCGAGAGACGAGACCAAACCCTTCGACTGTTCAAAGCGTCGCGCCCAAATCGAAATTCGCTCTAAACCTGGAAATACCGACTTGTAGGCCTTCGCGAGACTTGCGGCTACCACTCCAGCGCCGACGATGAGTAGGTGTCGGCTGTCAGGCCGCGCAAGGAGTTGCGCAGCCAAGATTGAATCGGCAGCCGTCTTGAATTCGGTGACCAGCTTACTGTCGATAACGGCTCTGACAGATCCTGTCTCCGCATCAAACAACAAAACCGCTCCTTGTATAGCCGGTAGACCTTGGGTCACGTTGCTCGGAAGTGTCGTTTCTGCCTTGACGGCATATCCGAGCCCTGGAATGTAAGCAGTACGATTAAGCATAAGAGCCCCACTCGGCCCTAACAGGACGTCCTCGCTCTCAGGACGTGCAAGCTTGTGCCCTTTTCGCAGAGCATCGATTGCGCCTTCCCAAGTGAGTAGCGGCACTCCTGCATCGTATGAGATAAATCTCATTTGGTTACCTCAGCGTATCGAACAATGCATCTTTGATGGACTGGGTTGCGTCTCGCGTCTGGCCTCGCAGCGCCATTGATCTATTCAAAAGACCCAATCGAACCGTAGAGATGGGCTCAACACGATAGGGTGCTCCCTGACCTCAACCGACGATCCGGTCCCGGATGACTCCGTTCAATAATGGTGATCCAATACGGATAGGCGCCACCCATATCGATCAGGCAGAAACGATTGCGAAGAAGGCGACTGCCTAGATTGATAGCAGGCGAGCGCTTGAACTTTGGCGCGACCGCGCAGCATTCGATGAAGTTGGCGTGCCCTGACTACTTGACCTCAATTAGGGCTGAGAGGTGCCTTGAACTGGTCATCTCTCGACCCCAAAGAACGCTAGCATTCAAAATTGAGAGACCGAACTCTACATGGTAACCGTCAAGCCTGCGGACGCCAATCTTTTCAATGCCTCCACCACGCTCACACGCCGATAGCTCTCCGTCACCAAACCGTTTACTTTAAGAACTTCACGCATCGCCCGAGCACGCGGCCTGTCATCCTCCGTTAGATCGTGCTCGCGCTCTCTGATCCAGTGAAGGAAGGCGTCATCCGCCTCTTTGATCGGCTTGCCGGTCGCTGATGAAACTCGGTTGACGCTCAGCTCTGCCAGTGGCCTCAAAGTTTGGGTGGGGTTGAACTCGGTGCGCTTGTCATTGCCGGAGATGGTGAGATCAGCGTCCGCTGTCCTGCCGGATGGACTATAAACGAACGCTGACGCAATCCGGTCAAACGCAGCATCTTCTTCCTTTGGGCGGTGAACTACATCCCTCATTGGCCGGTCGGGCACAGCCAATCTCGTGATGCCTCGATCATTAATTGCGTCGAGAACTTCTCGGTGGTCGTTTGTTTTCAGGATAACTTCACGTCGCGCTGGCCAGAAATCGTAATGTGCGTGAGCCCCGCGACCCTTTCCGATATGAAAGGCGTAAATCTCCGGGTAGACAGTGACAGCGGTCCGACGCGATGGCTTGATGTCATAGAATGCCGTCATCGCCAGCTGAAGCAGGTGGGTCGCCCCTATCCCGCCAAAAGTTTCATCGATAACAAGACCAAATCGATCATGCTCGTGCCAACCCGGGAACACATCTTCGAGCGTCGCAGGCTGACCGTTGACAGCCGCGTCAAACATGCTCCCTTTGAAAAGCGCCATTACGTGCATCTAACCGCTCCCTTATTCTTCGATCTCAATGTTGGAGAGCGGCTTTGAACAGCATGCCAGAATGTAGCCGTCCTCTATTTCGTCTTCCGTGATGCCGCCATTATGTTCCATTTCGACGTGGCCGCTGATTTTCTTCACTCTGCACGTGCCACAGAGACCCATCCCGCATACTGATGGTATACTCACCCCATTGCGGTGGGCGACATTCAAGACGGTCTCGTCTGCTCTGACGACGTCCTCGACGCCGGAAGACCGAAAGCACAGGCGGTGCGAACTATCCGCCGAGCCTTCTGGTTTTGGAAACTCTGGTTCTCGTTTCTTGGTCGGAAGAGTGACGTTCCCATGTGAAGCAAAAGTAAAAGCCTCTTGATGGAAATGCGCCATGGCAAACCCACGCTGGGCGACCATAGCTTCTGCATTTTCCATGAAGGCCTCCGGGCCACAGCAAAAAATTTCGCGTTCCAGATAATCGGGCACTAGGCTTTCCAGCTTAGCAATGTCCAAACGCCCTGTCAGACCTTCCCAGTCGGATGCTCCCCTACCGACCACAAGCCCCAGCACGAGACCCGGCAATATCCTCGACGCCGACGCAAGCTCTTCCCGGAAGATTATCTCTTCCGGGCTGCGGGCACAGTGCACGAACGCAACGTCCGCGTCCGTCGCCACGTCGGATAGCCAGCGTAACATCGACATCATCGGGGTGATCCCAGATCCCGCAGACAGGAATAGAAGCTTTGGTCGCTGGCACCGCTCCAGTGTAAAATTTCCGGCTGGGCCAATTGCCTTGACGAGACTCCCCGGTAGGAGGTTTTCGAACATCCAGCGCGTACCGACACTGTCGACCTGTGCCTTTACAGTCAACGATAGCGTCATGGGTCTGGATGGGGACGATGCGATCGTGTAGGTCCGTAAAAGTAGTCCACCGGGCACGGACAACTCCAGGGTAAGAAACTGCCCAGCTGTATACTTGAAAAGCGCCGGATGCTCGGGTTGGAATACGAACGTTTTCACGTTCGGTGCCTCATCAGCAACAGTCACAACGCGTAATTTCGACGCGGCTCCGGTCCAAATCTCGTTCGTTGCGGGCGGACAAGCGGGAAAGAGCGAAGCCCCCTCCCGTGAAATCTTAGCTATCGAGTTCATGCAACGCTCCGGAAGGGGATGTCAGCCTTACCTTCGAGGCGCGGCTTCATCGTGTCGGCGTACCAGTTGACGAACTGCATCACGCCGCCCTCAATTTCCTCAGAGTACGGACCCGGCTGATAAGCGGGAGACTGAATGCCAGCAGCGTTATCTTCGACAACACGGCGATCCTCATCGTTAGTTTGGATCCAAACGTGGGTCAGCCGGTCAACGTCGTAGTCGACCCCCTCAACCGCCTCCTTGTGAACGAGCCACTTCGTCGTGACAGCGGTCTCAGTGGGGCTAATCGGCAGTACGCGGAAAGTGACAGCATGATCCGTTAGAAAGTGGTTCCAGCTCGATGGGTAGTGATAAAAGAGGAGTGCGCCGAGATGGCCCGCGACGCTAGCGTCGGAGAGCGGTTTTGTCACGGCAGCCTTGCCATCCATGGTATAGCTGACGGCGTCACCGAGCATCGGTTGCCGCGTGGTCCGGAATTGACCAGAGGGGTTTGCTTTAAACTGGCTAGCAATACCAGCCGTTTCACACCGTGTCCAAAGCTCGGTAACGTCTGGATCTACTCTCTCGCCTGCCAGGCCCACCGCGCTGGAATTTTCTGGGAAACTCCTCAGCAGCTCAGGGTGGTTGGCCGCACAATGATAGCATTCGCGATTGTTTTCCCAGACGAGCTTCCAGTTGCCCTTCTCAATAATCGCAGATTCATGAGCGATCTTGGCATCTCTCAGGCGATGAATGCCGAGGTATGGGACGATGTGATCGCGAACCAGATTAAAATCGCTCGGGGTTTCCGCGAGAGAGATGAAAATTGCGTTCTCGACGACCTCGCAGGCGATCTGCCTCAAAGGATACTGCGTTTTGTCAAAGTCCGAGCTCATGTGTCGAGCAAACAGGAGTTGCCCGTCCAGACCATACGTCCACTGGTGATATGGACAGACGAGCCGAGCGGCAGTGCCTTTCTCATCCTTGCAGATCTTGCTGCCTCGATGCCTGCAGGTGTTATGCATGGCGCGAACCGAGCCATCCGCGTTGCGGACGATCATGATCGGATATTCGCCGACTTGGAGGGTGATGTAGCTGCCAGTCTTCGGCAATTCGCAGACATGCCCGGCAAAGAGCCATTCGCGATACCAGATATGCTCAAGATCCAGGCTGAAAATGTCGGGGTCTGTGTAAAACGCCCTCTCCAGAGAAAAGCCGGGATTCCTGCTATCTAGTAGTTTCAACATATCGCTTGCGGTGACCATCGATGCCTCTCGGGAATTGGCAGTGGAGCGCAATGCACCGCCGAGGACAAATGCCCAATGCCGCGCCATCGCTGAGAGCATCGTTGTAGCACCGCCTCTTTCATCCGGTATCGCGCAATAAACTCATGGAGCCTTGAGTTTATTGCAGAATCCGCCATCGGCGGTGTGAGCAAGCTACGACTGCATCGCTCTCGCTTGCTCTAGGATCCAGTCTTTCAGGATGATTGCCGATGGCGATAACGGCTTCCGTTCATTCCAAGCCAAACAGAACCCCACTGGATCGGGCATCGACAAATTGGTAAGCCGTACAAGCCTTCCCTCCTCGACCAAAGGACGGACCAACGAATCCCAACCCAACCCCACGCCCTGATTTGCTGCGGCTGCGCTAAGCATCACTGATAGTTGACCGAAACGTTGCCCTCGAAGCCCCTGGTGAGGGATAGCTTGCGCCTGCAAAAACTCCAGCCATCGGGGCCAGTCGAGATTAACCCAATCCATGTCCAGCAACGGAAGATCCGGCAAATCAGATGGAATGATATCTCGATGCCTTTCAGCGAATTCAGGCCCGCATACCGGATAGATGAGATCATCGAATAGCATTTCAGTCCGCTCATTTGGCCAAGCGCCGGACGCGGGCCTCACGAACAGATCTACTTCAGCGTTGCGCATATCGCGCACATGTTCGGAGATCAGATGATTGACGCTGATATGAGGATACCGAGACCAAAATTCTTGCATTCGCGGCATCAACCAGAACGTCGCGAAACCATCAGTACATGCGAATGTTACGTTGGCACGTCGCTGGTCCAATTTGACGGCTTGGATCGCGTTCGCACAACGCGAAAAGCTTGCCGCAACCTCCGCGAACAAGTCCTGCGCAGATGGTGTGAGCTGTACACCACTCTTTTCTCGGATGAAGAGCTTCACTCCCAGCTCATCTTCCAATGCCTTGACCTGTCGGCTGATTGCCCCCACAGTTACGTTCAATTCGTCCGCTGCACGAGTGAAATTCAAGTTGCGTGCAGCAGCTTCGAAGACGGCGAGCGTCGTTAAGGGCGGCAACCCGTAATATTTCCGGACTATGTCGGTCTCCCTCTAGCTCGCGCTAAATCCCAATTGCTTGATATGCATCCGCGATCTTGCGAATTGCAATCACATAAGCTGCGGTGCGGAATGTCTTGATCTGCGGAGACGAACGCTTGAGTGCTGCAATGTTGTCGTACGCGCTCCTCATGACGTCTTCCAAACCGGATCTCACGAGATCAATTTCCCCGCCGCCCTCCAGAAATTCATCTTTCTGGTCCTCAGGAAATGGCTTGTCAGTCATGGCTTCCATTGCCTGGGTTATCTGAAGATTCCGGCGCTCTCGCCGACGCCTCTCCATCAATCCGAAGGAAATATGGGTGATGTTCTTCACCCATTCGAAATAGCTGACAACCACACCCCCTGCGTTCACGAAAAGGTCGGGTAGCACAACAACGCCCCGTTCGGTCAGCGCTTGCTCTGCTCCAAAGCTTACCGGACCGTTAGCGCCCTCCGCGATCAGTCTCGCGCGGATCGCAGAGACGTTTTCTTCCGTTATCGCATTTTCCATTGCTGCCGGTATCAGTATGTCGCATTCGACGTTGAGACCGGCACCAGGCTCTGCGACGCTCGTCGCGCCGGGAAAGCCAAGAATCGTGCCATGCGCGGCCTGGTAGCGTTTGACCTCCTCGATTGGGAGGCCCTTCATGTTGGCGATATACCCGTCACGCTCCACAATTGCGATTACCTTGGCACCATCATCCTCGCTTAGGAACTTGGCGGCGTGATAGCCAACGTTTCCAAATCCCTGCACGACGATCGTCATCTGCCCGAGATCGCGACGGCCGTCTATTCCCGGCTCGTTCGTATCTCGAAGGTAGCTCTGGATGGCAAATTGCACTCCTCGCCCTGTCGCCTCCGTCCTTCCCGCAATCCCTCCCCTTGCAAGCGGCTTGCCCGTTACACAGGCGTTTGCGTTGACGACATCGGATGGGCCTGTCCGCTTGTATTCATCGGCCATCCAAGCCATTTCGCGTTCACCTGTGCCCATATCGGGCGCCGGAACGTTGCGGCCGGGACAAATTAGATTCCGCTTCGCAAGTTCCTGGGTAAAGCGGCGTGTGATGCGCTCCAACTCGTGGGGCTCCCACTCCGAAGGATCGATCCGTAGTGCGCCTTTCGAACCTCCGAATGGTACGTCAACCACGGCACATTTGAGGCTCATCAGAGCTGCAAGCGCTTCAACCTCTTCTTGATCCGACAGCAAAGAGTAGCGGATGCCACCCTTGGCTGGTTCGACATGCTCGCTGTGAACAGAACGCCAGCCCGTGAAACTATACATTCGTCCGCGTAGCCGAACGCCGAAGCGAACCGTATAGGTCGAATTGCAGGCTTTGATCCGCTCTGCCAATCCATCGGATAAGCTCAAATGACTGAGTGCGTGGTCGATGTAAGAATCGACACTCGTGAGGAAGGATGTTTCTAGGCGGGACTTGGCGACGGTAGGTAAGGTGTTCACTTGTGCGCTCCAGTAGCGAGGGCCCAACGTTGTGGGCTTGCGAGATAACTGCCTCAGATGCCAACGCGTGCCTTCAGACTGAAAGCTTCTGTGCCCAAAGGGCGAGAAAAGGCTTCGATGTGCATCGGATTGCAATCGGGTGACCGGTTGGATGAAATTGAAGAGATCCCGGCTCTACGCGCTGCCATTCACCGGTCTCGATGCGAAACTCGCCTTGTGAAATCGGCAGGATCACGCGGGAATAAGTAAGCCAATGGTCAGGAAAGCGGGTGTACGGTGCGAGTAGAGTAACGCCCATCCGGACATCTGAGCGCTCTTCCAAGCCCCCAGGGCCGACAAGTATGGCATGAGCGTGCCCATCAGCGAAATTTACGCTGGCATAGGCTCCGCTCTGTCCCCGGTACCAATCGAGGTCGTCCATCAGAGCGATGAGTCCGCACCCGATGCTCGTAAGTTCGGGGCCAAGCAGTTTCGACGCTTCGCAGACGGCATCCATATGAGAGCGGAGCGGAAAGTTTCTGTGCCCCATGCGCGGCGGGTTTGCGTGTCCGACATTCGACAACAGATGTATGATTTTGCATCCCACAAACTTCGCCATCATGCTCGCATCGTGCTTCAGGAGGCAATCAGCGAATGACCCGACAATCTGCTGTAGCGCCAACCTTCGGGGTCCATACGAGCGACGCGGCGCCGTTGCAGCTGAGATTGGGTTGAGAAACAGATCTATGGGACCCGGCTTTTCCCCGATACGCGACGATATCATCCTACACTCTCTTGGCTTCTCAATGTCGCTAGAATGGTCCAGCAGCGAAGTCTGGGAGTGGCCAGCGTCAATCACGCCGACCACCAGCCGATCGCTTCAAGCGAGACTCGGCTTTTCCCAGAGGTTGAGCGACGTGCCGATTCCGTTCTTCAAGGCGTTCTGATAGACCTCGAAGCCCCAGCTGATATCGAACACCGCCATACCGCAGGCGATAAAAATGATGCGATCAGAAGCACTCTCGCGGCCGGGCTTCTTGCCATTGACCACATCGCCGAGCCCAATCGAATCCTTCAGTGCCGGAAGCTTCCCTGCGTCAATCAGGCGGTAGAACGGTCCGCCTATGACGCCACTGTAATAGGCTTCTTTGTTCCCCGAGGCGATCGCGTCCTCGACATAGGCTTCCTGGAGTGCAGTGTGATCGTAGACGATCTTGCAGCTTGTCAGGAACGCCTCATCGGTGTTCACGGGACCGGAAACAAGGATCGTGGCACCCGGTTTGATCCACTCGTCCTTGAAGAACAGCGGTTTCAGCCGTGAGGCAGCGACGGTGATGACGTCGGCATTTGTGAAGCCAGTCTCGGCGTCATCCACGCCAACGGCGGAAACCTTGTAATTTTCCTCGACCCAGCGAGCGTGTTCGTTCGCCTTATCAAGGAACACATCGAAGCAGACAACTTTCTCAACGTTCGGCAGCTGCGTCATGATTGCAGTGAAGCACGATTTATTGATCGGGCCGCAGCCGACGATCGAAACCGTCTTGGCGTCCTTATTCGCCAAGTGCTTCGCGGCTACTCCCGGTACGGCACCTGTTCGTGCGGCGCTCAGGAGGTTGGCGGACATCAAGGACAAGGGGGCGCCTGTGTCCTTGTCGTTCAACATCATGGTGAGGATCGATCGGGGAAGTCCCTTCTGGGTGTTTGCATGATTTGAGCCGTACCACTTGTTTCCGCAGACATCGAAGCGCCCCCCAAGGTATCCCGGCATCGCCGCAAAACGGCGATCCGGTCCGGCCACTGGCATGTTCGGAAAGGGAGTTTCCTTTGGGAATACGATGTTCAAGCCGTGATTGTTGTGGTTCGCGCCGCCCATTAGGTAGTCTCCTTCACCTAAGAGGCTGAAAGTCTCCTCGCAGATGGCGACGCAGCGTGCGGCGTCAAGAACACCGGCCGCGATCATGTCTGGCTCGGACAGGTAGAGAAAATCGATCTTTGTGGACATTGAGGTATCCGTTCCCATTGTGTTGGTTGGTTGAGCGTGAGCAAAGGATGGGCCTTTACCGGACCGCGTGGTCGGCAGAACTAAAATTTCAGCAGTGGCTTGATGTCGTAGAGACGGCAGTCGGAACTTCTAGCGTTCGCTCGCATCAAGAAGTTCAGCTTTTCAATGCGCTCTCCGGAGCGAGGCGCACCGTTCTTCTGGAAGGGCACCTGAAGGCCGACGGAGAAATCCATGACCACGTCGTCGACGACGCCACCAGATCGCCCAGATGGCACGGCAATCAAACCGTTCTCATTGGCAAAGCGGTACGCATCTAACGCCTCAGTGATCGTGCCTACCTGATTTGGCTTGAGGACAAACCCAGCAATAGCCCGCGTCTCATGAGCCTTTTTCAGCAGCGCCAGGTTAGTAACAGTGAGATCATCGCCCAGAACGATCGTCCGATCGAGTTCGATAACGGCCTTGCGATACCCATCCCAATCATTTTCGTCCAACAGGTCCTCGATGAATACGAGGTCGAAGCGTTCTGTAAGACCCTTGGCATACGCAATGAGCTGGTCGGAGGACACTCGCTGCCCCTTGAGCAGATAGGTCTCCGTATCCTTGTCGTACATTTCGCTCGATGCACAGTCTAACGCGAAAGCAATCCGGCCGGAGTAGCCGCATCGGTCGATCGCCTTCTGCATCAGGCCAAGGATGATCTCCGGATCGTGCGACGGAGCCGCGTATCCATAGGAACTTGCTACCTGCGGCTTGTGGCCGAGATACTCCGTGAGGACGTCAGAGAGCTTTTGAAAGACAGTGACCGCCATTTCGATCGCAAAATCAATACTGTCCGTATCGTACGGAACGATCAGAAACTCATTGAAGGCCTGGGTGAAGCCTTCATACTTCCCGCCGTTGACGATATTGAAGCAAGGGACCGGAACTGTTCTGATCTTGCCGCCTGCGATGTGGTCGTAGAGTGGAATACGGCGAGCGTCGGCCGCAGCCCGAAACACTGCAATCGAAACAGAATAGATGGTATTGCCGCCCAGTTTCTTTTTGTCAGGCGTGCCGTCTAGCGAGATCATTTTCTCGTCGATGGCACGCTGATCGAACACGTTCATGCCGATTAGTTCGGGGCCGATGACATTCTGGGCAGCATCTACTGCCTTATGCACACTCAGACCCTTGTAGCTCGAAGGGTCGCCATCTCGAAGGACAAACGCCTCATACATCCCTACCGATGTACCCGTTGGCGCGGCGCCCCGCCCAACTGCACCGCTCTCAGTGCGAACTTCGACTTCTACAGCTGGTCGACATTTGCAATCGATTATCTGCTGAGCCGTAACGGAGGTGATCCTGTCTTCCATGTTACTTCGCGCTCTCCGGTGCGGGGATATAAACGATGTTCAGATCGCAGAGGTTGGTGCCGGTGTTTCCGGTAAAGACCGTCGAGCCGATTGCTTCGAGAGCCTCGAAGCAGCTGTGCTCGCGCAGCGCCTGGTAGAGATTGATGCCCTTCTCGGCTGCCATCTTCAGGCTTGAAGAATCCGTGATCCCGCCCGCAACTTTTGCGGTTCCGTCAGTGCCCTCGCTGTCGATCGACAGCAGACAGGCGCCTTTCGTCTTCGAGGCTGTGATGGCGAAGCTAACGGCCATTTCTTGCCCAGGACCGCCGTGCCCTCGGATCACACTGTTGTCGAGAATCTGGGTGGTAACCTCGCCAGAACTCAACAACACGCATGGCGGCTTGATTGGATTGCCGTAGGTCTGGATCTCCCTTGCCATTGAAGCGAAGAAGGTGCCAGCGTCCCTACTTTCGCCCTCAAGAAAGGACGATACGATCATCGCGGGGATACCCATCTCCTCGCAGACTTCGCGGGCGTAGATGCAGGAGTCAGGTAGGGTGTTTAGCAGGAAATACGTATTGTTCGGAAAGGCCTTTGGCGTTTCGAATTCCGGCCCGGCGTTCATCAAGAAGTCGACAACGGTCCTCGGAAGGCGATCTGCGACATTGAAATTGACAATCGTTGCCCGGGCGTCATCCAGCGTGGTGGCATCGGGCCCGATCGGCGTGCTCTTGTAGGCCGCATAAGGAACAGCGATATCGCCGGTCGCAGGCGATCCAACAGCGTCACTGATACCGATACCGATCAGTTCAGCGCCGACATCTTGGATACGTTTCGCCAGCATGCCGCCGTTGAGTGCCGAGATGTGCCGTCGGACAGCATTGATCTCATAGATACCGGCACCGGACTTGAGAAGGACATCCGTCGTGTCGATCTCATCTTGCAGGCTTATGCCATCGATGGGGCATGACATTAGAGCGGAGCTTCCGCCACTTACTACGACAATAAAGAGGTCATCCGATCCTGCCCTGTCTACGGTTTCGATAATCTTCTTGGAAGCGCGATGGCCTTCCTCATTCGGCAGCGGGTGCCCGCCAACAAAGACTTGAGTCTTGTTGAAACGGTCTGTGTCCTCATGAATTTTGACGATGGCGATACCGTGGGTCAGCCGATCACCAAGGACATGGTCGACCGCCATAGCCATGTGGTTGCAAGCCTTGCCCGCACCGAAAAGGTAGACATTGCGCTTCTTTGACAGATCCCACGAGCGAGTACCGATATGCAGTCGGTCACCGTCCATGTGCATGATGCTTTTAATGCGCTCGTAGCTATCCAAGCGCTCTAGCGTCCGATCGGCGATCTCGGCGACAAGCCGACGCGACTTCTCGTCGCCGTGCGAGCAAAGCTGCTCGGCGTTGCGTATTTTTCTCATACGGCCTCTCTCGATGCGACAGTGTGGGCGGAGACACGAACCGGAGCGTTCGGCGCCGCCTTAGCAAATCTCTAACAAAATGAGCCATTGTCGACAATAGCCCAAATGACTTTTTTGTATGAATTAGTCTGCTAGCCGGGTACAACCCCGAAATCGCCCACCCATAGGCCGAGACACAAATGACCAGAATCGCGTTGCCGAAAATCGAGAAGATGCCTGCGGATGTGCGAGCTTTAGGCGTCTTGCGGAGTAGGATTGTTGACGGATCCATTCCAGCCGGTTCTCGGCTAACCGAGGTTCAGCTCTCAGAGGAAATGGAACTCTCGCGAGCCACTATCCGCACCGCTCTACATCAGCTCGCCAAGGAAGGCCTCGTCACACTGGTCCCCTACACTGGTTGGACTGTCGTCGAGCTGACTCGTCGGGATGTATGGGAGCTGTACACTTTACGCGCTGCCGTGGAACGTCTCGCAGCGCAACTCGCCGCACAGCGAGCCGACAAAACCTCTATGAGAGCCATCGAAGATGCGTTCAAACAAATTGCCAACAGCGCTCAAGTTGGCAAACCAGGGGCAATCGCCGATGCGGACTTCGGCTTCCACAAAGCCATTGTGCTTGCTGCCGACCATGCGCGACTGAGACAGCAGTATGAGCTTATCGAACAGCAAATTCGGGTCTATATCCGCTCAAGTGACGCCCTCATCGACGATGCTTCGGTAATCGTTGCTCAACACAAGCCGATATTTGAGGCGATCTTCAACAGAGACGTCACGGCGGCGGGAGATCTTTCGGAGCGGCATAACCTTCTCGAAGGGGAGAAGCTCACTGGAGCGATTGCACCGTAATCCTTGTCCAGACAAGCGCCCAAGCGCAGCTCTTTTTCGGCTACTATCGGATATAGCTTCCACCATTAACATCAATCGTAGCGCCGTTTATCGACATTTGTGACGGTTGCAGCGCAAATGCCACGATCTCCGCAACCTCCTGCGGGTCCGCCATCCGTCCAATTGGGATGTCTGCAGTCGCGGCCTCTTCTCCAACACGGTCCAACAAACCTTCGACCATCTCCGTCCGCACCCATCCGGGCGCGACAGCTACCGAGACGATGCCATGTTCGCCAAACGAGCGAGCAAGTGATCGGCTCAAGTTAATGAGTGCAGCCTTTGAAGCACCATACGGCATTGCATCCGCCGCATAGCCACGCTGCCCTGCCCGGCTTGCAATACTGACAATCCGCCCACCCTTACGCGGGATGAAATGCTGAACAGCTTCTTTGCAAAGGTCTGCTGCAGCGAAGAAGTTTACACGAAACTCGCGCTCCCAGGTCGAGGCCCAGGTAACTGGGTCGGCATTGACAGTCACTTCGGAACGTATTCCCGCGTTGTTTACAAGTGCGTAAATCTCACCCGCTGCGCGTTCCGCTCTCTGCCAAAGCTCACGAGCTTCTGACGGAATGGTGAGGTCGGCATGTACGACCGCGCCGTTGCCAGAAATCTCTTCAAGGAGCGCCTCAGCATCCTTCTTCTTGCGACCGTAGTGTATGATCGGCCTCGCGCCCTGAGCCGCAAGAATCTTAACTAATGGTCGACCAATGCCGCCGGTGGCGCCAGTCACTAATATAGATTTTCCCGCAAGCGTCATCATTTTACCTCCACATCGATTAAGGGGTACCCGGGCGTCCCAACATGTTAGGTTTACTGGATTTTCTTGCATTCTATCAGAGAGTTTAGGCCAGAGACAGCGCGTCAAGTTTGAACCATACATAAGCTCATTTTATCAAAGAGCTGCATTTTTCGGTCTATGACGTTTTTGCAAACGGATTAAGCTTAAGGCGCCAAAGGGAGATCGCGAGATGATCCAAGGCCCCGGCACAAGCCGGACGTTCATGCAGCAGCGCTACTTCATCGATGCTTGAAGGATATTGCCTTCTTCAAGCTTTCAAATGCAGCAGCGAACAAGCCAAACGCCTCGAAAGAAAAGGGGAATCACATGAAAAAGATACTGAAATTTGTAGCCGCTGCCGCCATGGCGACATTGGCTTGGATGCCTGCTCAAGCTCAGGATAAGTCTGTCAAGATTGGAACCATGGGCTGGGAAGATGAGAAGACAATCACGCTGGTGACCAAAAAGTTCCTGGAGAAGCAGGGATACAAGGTCGACGTCACCGAGTTTTCCGAATGGGGTATTGCATTTGCCGCATTGGAGAAGAAGGACGTGGATCTGATGGTCGCGTTGCCAGACTACGTCACGTCGGATTATTGGCAAAAAAATCGCAAGAAGCTCGAAAAGGTCTCTGTGGTTTCGTACGGCAACTATCAGACCCTCGCGGTACCTTCATACATGAAGATCGACTCGATCGATCAGTTGAATACGGTCAGCGATCAGGTCGGGGGCAAGATTATCGGTATCGAGCCAGGATCCGGCATCATGCGCGACGCAGCAAGGGCCGTCGACGAATACAAGCTCAATTATCAAATCGTTGAAGGCAGTACCGCCGCAATGGTGGCCCAGTTGCAGTCGGCTATCGAGCGCAAAGAGCCAATTGTTACGATGCTCTGGGATCCTTCCTGGATGATGCATAAGTTCGACGTGAAGTTCCTTAAAGACCCCAAGAAGGTTTTCCCCCCGACCCAGTCCTACTACTGGATAGCAAACAAGGGCTTCTCCGCACAGAATCCGGAGCTGCGGGCGAACATCTCTACCGTATTCCTGCCCATTGGCGATATCGGCCAGATGTGCATCGAAATGGCTGATGGCAAGACCGCCGAACAGGCCGCCGACGACTGGTGGGCGGCGAATACCTCCGTCGTTGAGAAGTGGTCCATTCAATAACGGCAGACTAGCGGACTTAGCGCAGCAGTTTGCTGCGCTAAGTCGTTGACGTATAGCGCATTGATGTCCGGCAGAGTATGCTCTTGCTTGGCAAAATGTACTGCTCGCCGTGCGCCCTTGGCCGATGAACCAGCGCTTACCGGCTGCCAACTGCACGACCGCAACACTCGACTGGCGGCGTAAATCAAAGAGCACAATCATGTACGCAAGCACATCACTAGAAAACCAGCCATTGCTCAAGTGTCACGGCGTTTGGAAGGTCTTTGGGGAGAAATCCTCAAAAGCTATAGCGGCGATCACTGAACGAGGCGCCACCAAGGCAGACATCCTGAAAGAGTTCGGTTGCGTGGTTGGTGTCAGCGATGTCAGCCTCTCGCTTCAGAAAGGTGAAATCTTCTGCATTATGGGCCTTTCGGGCAGCGGCAAGTCAACTCTGATCCGGATGTTCAACCGCTTGATCGAGCCCACGCTTGGACAGGTTTTTTATCGCGGTACGGATTTGGGAGCAATGTCGTCGCAGCAACTGCGTGAGACCCGTGCCCGCAATGTCGGCATGGTTTTTCAAAGCGTAGCCTTGCTCCCACACCGCACTGTGCTCGAAAACGTAGCGTTTGGACTTGAAGTCCAAAAGATCGAAAAGGATAAACGCAAGCAGCTCGCGCAGGCCGCCCTTGCAAAGGTCGGGCTCGCTGATTGGGGTGACCGTTACCCGAGTGAACTGTCCGGTGGTATGCAGCAACGCGTTGGGCTCTCCCGAGCATTGGCTGCAGATCCTGAAGTGATTCTGATGGACGAACCATTCAGCGCCCTCGATCCTTTGATCCGGCGTCAACTCCAGGACGAATTTCGCGATCTGTCAAAATCACTCGGCAAATCGGCGATATTCATCACGCACGACCTGGATGAAGCCATTCGCATTGGAGACCGCATCGCAATCATGAAAGACGGTGCAATCATCCAGGTTGGTACCGCCGAACAAATCGTGCTTAACCCTGCCGACTCTTATGTTTCGGACTTTGTGGCCGGTATCTCGCGACTCCACCTCGTGAAGGCGCACTCCATGATGCACCCGATCGACAGTTACCGCAGCGCCAATCCGACCATCGATTTTGCTAGCCTGACCAAGGTAGCTCCGGACGCGGACGTAGACCAACTCATCAAGATCAACTTGGAGCAGAAGCAGGACGGTATAGCCGTGGTGGATGACGGGAAGATCGTCGGCGTAGTCACCACTCGGAGCCTTTTGCAAGGCGTCAAGGGCAGAGCCCAAGACGAAGCACTAGCGCTTTAATACAGTCACAGGGATAGAGACGATGGAAAGCGTCAACTGGACTTCAAACATCGACGACGCCATCGACGCGGGCTTGGAATGGCTAAGCACACACGGCGAAGGTTTTTTCGATACGTTGAGTCTTATACTTGAGTCGCTCTTTGGCGCGTTGTCATGGAGTTTGCTTACCCCACCATTCTATGTGATCATCCTGATCATTGGCGTACTGGGCTGGTTTGCAGTTAGCTTGCGTTTCGCCGTGCTGGCTATGGCAGGACTGCTGCTGTGCTTCTACATGGGCCTCTGGAAAGAAACCATGCAGACGCTTGGGCTGGTCGTTTCCGCGAGCATCATAGCGCTTGCGATCGCGATCCCGGTAGGTGTCATCGCAGGGTTCAAACCGAAGTTCCTGAACTTCCTGTCGCCAATTCTCGATATGGTGCAGACTCTGCCGCCATACATCTACCTTTTGCCAGCAATCGCTCTGTTAGGCTTCGGCCCGCAAACAGCGTTGGCCGCTACTGTTATCGTGGCCATTCCGCCAGCGCTCCGCTTGACCGCATTGGGCATCAGCCTCACGCCAACGAGCTATTTGGAACTGGGTCAGGCCTCCGGCTGCACGCCGACCGAGTCTTTTTTCAAGCTCCGGCTACCTTACGCGATGCCAAGCATCATGGCAGGCGTAAACCAGTGCCTTATGTTGGCGTTTGGGATGGTGGTCATCGCCGGAATCGTCGGATCCGGCGGCTTGGGAACGGCAATCTACAACTCGGTCCGAACGCTTGATATCGCGCATTCGATCGACGCTGCGATTGCGATCGTAATTCTGACAATGATCATCGATCGTATCACCCAGGCAGCTGTAAAAGAAAAAGCTGGAGCAATCTGATGGAACCGAGCTTCACAATATCCCCGGGCTCCTACGTGGCACCGGCCATTAGTTGGCTCAACGCAAATGCTCACACCATCTTTCGCGTCATCACGAGCGCTGTAGAAGCAATGCTTTCCGCAGTGCAAGATACCCTTACAGCCCTTCCGCCTATCGCTTTAATCGCAATAGTAGCTGTGTTGGCAACGGTGTTTGCGAAGTGGAGAATTGGAGCACTTACACTTGTATCGCTGGGCTTTTGCTTGGCCATGGGGCTCTGGCAAAAGTCGATGGAAAGCCTATCTTTGGTAATCGTTTCCGTTGTGATCTCAGTTATGATCGCCTTTCCTTTGGGGGTTTGGGCGGCAAGAAGCTATGGTGTCAGGGCTGCACTTCGTCCCGTTCTCGATATTATGCAGACTGTACCACCGTGGGTATACCTCATCCCTGCCGTTATCTTCTTCAGCCTTGGTCGGACGCCCGCGCTGATTGCCACCGTCATTTACGGTGTACCTCCCATGCTCCGCTTTACGACCCTCGCGCTGATACAGGTACCGACACCTTTCCTGGAACTCGGGAAGGCTGTTGGTGCGACCAAAATGACCACCCTATGGAAGATTGAGCTGCCTTTGGCAAAGCCCACGCTTCTTGTCGGTCTGAACCAATGCATTCTTCTTTCGCTGTCCATGGTTGTTCTCGCTGGACTGGTTGGTGCAGGTGGCCTGGGCGGTGAGGTTACGCGCGGCCTAACCAGAATGCAGCTCGGACTTGGTCTCAGATCCGGCCTTTGCATCGTTGCAATCGCTTTGCTACTCGATCGGTTATCACAAGCAGCACTCACTCGATCGCCGAAGCGCAGCTAGAAACACTTCCAACAGAATCCTTATGAAAAATTCAGCGCCGTGTGATCTTCACACGGCGTTCTGGTTTTTGGTGACCCGGTTGGTCGGAACCGGCATAAGGATACGAGGGGGACTGCAACCTTTCCGCGTCCATCTACTGTCACTGAAGAACTACCACGCTTTTCAGATTATCTGTTTTCGCTCTCCAAGCGATTTTTGGGCCAGTCTAGTGACAAACGCCTACCATCAGTTCCGCCAACTTCGGAAACAACTGATCCAAGTGCAAACCCCGCGTGGCTGTGGAAATCGTCAAACGCTGTCACTCATCCCTACCCCTTTCTGCCCTGTAAATGAGTGACCGTTTATGCGGCTCGGCATATCGCGCACGGCCGGTTCGAGAACGGCATCAGCTACTCTTTAACTCATAAATCCATTCTATCAAAGACGTGAAAAAATGCCGCTGTCTTTCGGTAGTTTTTGCTCATCAAAACCCAGCAATCATAATAAAGTAGTCATCATCAAAGGCCGGTGCAGAACAACTAGCCGCACAGCCTTAACCCAATCCTTTTTATCGAAAGCGGCACATCATGGGGCTTCACGACGTCAAGAAAACCGAGCCATCACCGACGACTCAGCGGGTCGTGAAGATTGAGAAGTTTCCATCTGAAATCAGTATGAGCGGTTGGTTCGCCACATTGCCGAATGTCAGCCTAGCACCCTCTCTCAAGGGGCGCGTTGAAGCCGATTGGGTGATCATTGGTGGTGGTTGGTTTGGGGTAAACGCGGCTCGCCGCATCGCCGAATTGCGTGGCCAGGATGGCGTAATTCTCCTTGATGCGGGTGCAATTGGAAACAACGCGGCAGGTCGTTGCGCAGGCTACGCCATCGACCTGGCACACAACCCACGCAACGCAAATTTTGCGGAAGACGAACAGGGCAATATTGATGAGCGGGACATCAACGTTGAAGGCATAAACTACCTTCGCGATGGACTTCAGAGATACAACATTCAGTGCGATTGGAGCGAAGAGGGAAAGACGCACGCGGCCGTGACCGATCGCGGCGAAGCTTGCCTGACAACATTCGCTCAAGCACTCGACCGCATTGGCGTGAAGTACGAGTGGTATAACCAGGCCCAGATGCGCGAGATGGTGGGTAGCAAGTATTATACCCTCGGCCTGCACACCCCTGGTACGGTCTTACTTCAGCCTGCAGCGATGCTACGGGGTATTGCAGCAAACCTTGGCAACAACGCTACCGTCTACGAAAACTCCCCCGTAGTTGAGATCCGTTACGGGAGCCCATGGCATGTTGTGCGAACGGCTAATGGCGAAGTCCACGCTAGAAACGTCATTCTGGCCAACAATGGTTTCATCAGCCAATTCGGATTCTACGAACACAGCGCCATTCCGGTTTACACTTACGCGAGCATGACCCGTCCGTTGACGGTGGCCGAAATTGCGAAGATCGGTGGCCGCAATACCTGGGGTCTTATTCCCGCAGAAAGTTTCGGGACAACCGTCCGCCGTACCGCCGACAACCGTCTTTTCATCCGAAATATCTATGATTATGCCGACGGCTTCCACACAACGCAGCCTCAATTGGAACGAGCCAAACGGAGCCACCAGAAGTCGTTCGACCGACGCTTTCCGGAAATTTCGCATATCGGGTTCGAACACACCTGGGGCGGCGCCCTAAGCTTAGCTCAGAACGGCGGAACAGTATTCGGACAACTCGGTGACCGCGTGTTCGGCGCTGCTTTCTGCAATGGCACGGGCGTGTCCAAGGGCGCCATATTCGGCAAGTCGATTGCCGAACTTGCCTGCGGTCAAGACAGCAAAGCAATTCGAATTCTTAAGAACAAGGCACGGCCAAGCCGAGCTTACCCGAAGATCATCACTTCACTGGGCGTAAAATGGTCCACGCGATACCGGCTATGGAAAGCCGGTCTCGAAGTCTGAACAGCCATATCAATTCAGGAGTTTCTAACATGGCGAATCTACGCGGTATCAACCTCGCAATGCAGACCCCTTTCAACCAAGACGGGTCGATCGAATATAAGCGTTGGGATCATCTTCTTGACCAGTATCTCGACACGGGGATGCATGGCTTCGTCCTTAGTTCAGGAACGGGTCAGCACGCCTATCTGACCGAGGACGAGTGCAACAAACTCTTCACAACAGGCGTAAAGCGCATCAACGGCCGTGCGTCCATCACAGCTCAGACCTCTGCGCTTAACTTGCAGGAAGTAATCCGCCGGTCAAAAGCAGCCCAAGACGCAGGTGCTGACGCTCTTATGATCCTCCCGCCCTTTTTCGAAGGTCCCAAGCACGACGACGGAATTTTCGCGTTCTACGAAGCCGTCTGTAAGGAAGTTTCGATCGACGTCATTGGCTACAACATTCCTGCCGCAACCGGCATTGAGCTGACCCCTGCCCTCTACACCCGCCTTATGGAATTGGACAATTTCAACTTCATCAAGGATAGCTCGGGCGATTTGCTCAAGCAGCAGGCACTCCTCGCCTGCGGCGGTCAGATTCTCAATGGTGCAGACCCGATCGCACCGTTCTCATTCATGATCGGAACTTCGGGAACCATCTGGGGTTGCGCGAACATCTTCCCGCGCGAAGCGATCAAGCTGTTCAATTTGATTGAGGCCGGAAAGCATCAGGAGGGCCTGAAGCTTTGGAAGACCATGTTCCCGATCGTCCTTTACTGCTGGCAGAACGACTACATTCCAGCAGTTAAGGCGGCAGCCCGCCAGATGGGCTTTGACGGCGGCACGGTCCGAGCACCGGTCTGCGAAGTCGGGCCGGAAGAGGAAGCCAAAATCGCCGAGGCCCTCAAGTCCCTCACGTTGGCAAAGGCAGCTTAACTCCAACATCAATTGCGGCAAAGCGCAGGCAAAGACCAAGCGCTCGGAACGGAAGAAGATCAATGACAAACTTTACTCGGGATGACGCGGTTGCAGTGGCTGCAGCGCTCAGGCTGCCTACGAGACCTTTCATCAACGGCGCCTATCGCAAGACCACCGGCGGTAAGCTTCTCGAAAGTGTCAACCCTGCGACGGGTAAGGCTTTTGCCGAGATTGAAGCTTGCTCAATTTCAGACGTGGACGCAGCGGTAGCAGCAGCGAAAGCTGCATTTACGTCTGGGGTTTGGTCTGCCAAACATCCCGCCGAGCGAAAGGCGGTGCTTCTGCGCTTTGCCGACCTCATCCGGGCAAATCTCGTTGAGCTGGCAGTTATGGAGAGTCTGGACTCGGGCAAGCCAATCACAGACTGCCTAACGGTCGACGTGCCAGCGACCGCCGATTCCATCGCGTGGCACGCAGAGGCGCAAGACAAGCTGTTCTCGCGGGTCTCATCAACTGACAAGGATACGCTTGGCCTTATCGTTCGTGAGCCCTTAGGGGTTGTAGGCCTGGTTCTGCCCTGGAACTTCCCAATGCTTATGGCTGGGTGGAAAGTCGGTCCGGCACTCGCGACTGGCAATTCCGTGGTACTCAAACCATCCCAAATGACGACCCTAACCGCGCTCGCAATGGCCGAGCTGGCACTTGAGGCCGGGATACCCGAGGGCGTATTCAACGTTGTCACCGGATCCGGCGCAGTTGGAGAAGCGCTAGGGCTACATCCGGACGTGCGCATCATCTCGTTCACGGGTTCGACGGAAGTCGGCAAGAAATTCCTAGATTATTCTCGCCTGTCCAATCTTAAGCGGATTGTTTTGGAGTTGGGCGGAAAGAATCCGGCGGTCGTGCTAGCCGATGCTCCAAATCTGGACTTCGTCGCAGAGCAGCAGGCGTTCTCCATCCTCACTAACATGGGACAGAACTGCGCCTCGAATAGCCGCTTAATCGTCCACAAAGCAGTCAAAGAAGAGTTGGTCGAGAAGCTCGTATCTGTCTGCAAGGGCTGGAAACTGGGCGACCCGCTCGATCCGACTACGCAGTTGGGTCCTGTCATTGGCGAGAACCACTGCAAAAGCATCGAGCGATATCTCGATAAGGGCAAGTCTGAGGGAGCCCGTCTAGCATGCGGCGGAAATAGATTGGACCGCGACGGGTACTTTATCGAAGCTACTGTCTTCGACCGGGTAACGCCTGAGATGACGATCTACCGCGAAGAAATCTTTGGCCCGGTGCTCACTATCATCGAAGCGCAGAATGATGACCATGCCATCGAACTCGCCAACGATACCGAATATGGGCTCACCGCCTCGCTCTACACCACCGACGTTGGCAAGGCACACCGGCTTTCTCGTCAGATCAATGCGGGTACGGTCTCTGTGAACTGCTACTCCGAAGGAGATATGGCAACGCCTTTCGGCGGCTTTAAACAATCTGGCTTCGGAGGCCGAGACAACGGGCTTGAGGCACACGAACAGTACACCGAAGTGAAGACCGTTTGGATGAATCTGAACGCGCCGTCTCGTAGTTAGGAAGAGGCGCAACATGAAAGCCGTTAGAGTGGTCGACGAGATCAAGGAGTTCGTTGTCAGAGAGATCGAACGTCCCGCGATGCCGACCGGCGCCGTCCGTGTCAAAATTGAAGCCGCATTCCTTCCGCCCTACTTCGAGCATCTGCCCGAGGGATCGTGGCGGACACCTCCCCGCCCCTTCACTGCGGGTCAATGCGCAATCGGCACCGTTCTTGAGACAACTCAAGGCGACAGCCCTTTCAGGCCGAGGCAGTTGGTCTACTGCGATATGTATATCCAGGGATCCGGCTCTGAGGCTGATCATGGCTTTATCGGATGCTTCGGCCTTACACCTGCGGCTTCGCGTCATCTGGCTGTCTGGCCTAATGGGACCTTTGCCGAAGAATTCGTGGGTCCTGAACAATGCTTCACACCGATCCCGGATGGCGTGACAGCGCCACCAGAGATTCTGTGCCGGATTGGTTGGTTCGGAACGGCTCTGGCGGCCTTTCAGCGCGGAGGCTTTAAGCCGGGGATGACCGTGGCGATTAACGGTGCTGCTGGGCTTCTAGGCGCTTCTGCGATGCTGGTCGCGCTGGCGATTGGCGCCTCTCAAGTTCGCTTGATTGGCCGACGGACGAACCTGCTGCATGAACTAGCCGGTTTGGATCGCCGTATCGTGGTCGAGGAGGCCGGTGACAAGACCCCAATCGATTTCGTGCTCGATTGCTCTGGCGGCGAAGACGTCGCCAAAACCGAGACACTTGCAGAGAGATTGCGTCGCTTCGGCGCTCTTACATTCGTAGGTGCATTGACTAGACGAGCATCGTTCGACACCAGCGCATTGATGCGTAACAGCAATTCGTTGGTTGGGTCATTTTGGTTCCCGCACGCCGTCGCTGCAGAGGTCTTGAGCCTAATCGCTTCTGGCGCACTCGATCTCTCGAAAATCCGTGCCGAATGCTTCGGTATCGAAAACATCAAAACAGCGATGGAATACAGCGTCCAAAAATCGGGCGGTCTGCTGCACGTCGCGTTGAAACCGTAAAGTGAGGTTCATTATGTCTGCCCTTCCGGAAGAGGTTCAGGTCGTCATTATCGGCGGTGGGATCGGAGGCGCTTCGATCGCCTACCACCTGGCAAAACGCGGCGTCTCAGATGTATTGCTGCTCGAACGTGGCCAGCTTACTTGTGGCACGACATGGCATGCCGCTGGACTGGTCGGCACACTGTGGCCTACTAAAAATATGACGCAGCTGGGCGCCTATTCGCACCGGCTCTATCAGGAGCTTGAAGCCGAGACCGGCCAGGCCACCGGCTACAAGCGTAACGGCTCGATCTCTCTTGCTCAGACGACGGCGAGGCTAGAGGAGCTGACCCGTACTGCAGAGATGGCGCGGGTTTTCGGTGTTGAGGTTGATGTTGTTGGCCCCAAAACGCTCGGAGAACTTTATCCCGGCATTGATACCAGAGACATCGTCGGCGGCTTGCACCTACCCAAGGATGGTCAGACTAACCCCATCGACGTGACCATGGCTCTTGCCAAGGGGGCACGTATGAACGGTGCAACCGTCCGCGAGGGGGTCACCGTCACAAAAATTTTGACTGACGGCGACAAGGTCACTGGCGTTGAAACAACCCAGGGCACGGTACGCGCAAAAAAGGTCGTGCTTACAGGCGGCATGTGGTCGCGTGACCTAGCCAAACAGGTGGGAGTGGTCTTGCCGCTCTTTGCATGCGAGCACTACTACGTGGTAACCGACGCAATTCCAGGTTTGCCCAAGAACCTGCCAATCATGCGTGACCTCGATCATGGCGTATATTTCAAAGAAGATGCGGGCAAGCTGCTGATCGGCTTCTTCGAGGATAACGCGAACCCACTGCCGATGTCGAAGGTCCCTGCTGATTTCAGCTTTGGCGAACTTCCGTATGAGTTTGACCACTTCGAGAAATACCTTGAACGGGCGATGATCCGCTATCCAGCGTTGGAAAACGTTGGGATTCCGACGTTCTTCAACGGTCCGGAAAGCTTCACGACGGACAATCAACACCTTATGGGCGAGGCCCCTCTCCTGAAGAATTTCTTCGTCGCATGCGGCTTCAACAGCCGTGGTATTGGCGGTGCTGGCGGGATCGGCAAGGTGATGGCCGAGTGGATCGACCTTGGCTACCCGCCGGTCGATGTCTGGGAGAGCGACTGCCGTCGAGCGATGCCTTTTCAAGGTGACGAGACCTATCTCGAAAATCGCGTTGCAGAAGCGCTTGAGCGCTCTTACGCGATGCATTGGCCATATTACCAATACCGCTCCAGCCGAGGAATTCGGAAATCGCCTTTCTACGACCGGCTCGTGCAGCTGGGAGCAGTCCATGGAGAGGTGGCCGGATGGGAACGCCCCAACTGGTACGCACCTGAAGGCGTCAAGCCGGAATACGAATACAGCTATGGGCGCCAGAACTGGTTCCAGTATAGTGCCCAGGAACATCTGAATGTCCGCGAGAACGTCGGTTTTTACGACCTGACGTCACTTGCGAAGTTCAAAGTCACGGGCAGCGACGCGGAGACGTTGCTCCAGCGTCTTTGCTGCGCAGATGTAGCTGTCCCGGTTGGCAAGCTCGTCTACACCCAGTGGCTGAATGAGCGTGGCGGCATCGAAGCCGACCTTACCATCAGCAAGATGGGCGATGATGAGTTCCTCATTACCACGCCGTGCGGCAGCCATGTGAAGGATTGGTCTTGGCTGCATAGGCACGCTGGAAAAGGCCACGATGTCAAAATCGAAGATGTGACTGATGATTACGGCGTGATCGCCCTGCAGGGTCCAAATGCGCGTAAAGTGTTCCAGACGCTCACTGATGCGGATCTGTCGAATGAAGCTTTCGCATTTGGCACGGGTCGCTGGATAAAATGCGGAGGGGTAGAGCTTTGGGCGCAGCGTATCTCCTACGTGGGCGAACTCGGCTGGGAAATCTTCATTCCTAGAGGCAACGCGCTACGCTTCCTCGACGCGCTGCTTGATGCTGGTAAGAGCTTCGGCCTGCGGCCGCTGGGCATGCATGCGGTTGATGCGCTGCGAATGGAAAAAGCGTTCCGTCACTGGGGACACGATGTCGTTTATGAGGACAATCTCGTCGACGCAGGGTTGGCATTCACTGCCAAGCCGGAGAAGAACGTTGAGTTCATTGGTCGAGAAGCGTTTCTTCAGCAGAAGGCGGGTGGCGTCAGCAAGAAGCGCATGATCTCATTCCTTCTCGAAGATCCCGATCCGCTTCTCTTCCACAATGAACCGATTTTGATGAACGGCAAGGCAGTCGGATACCTGACGTCCGGCAACTATGCGCATCATCTGGGGGCGGCCATCGGCATGGGCTACGTGAGTGCCGACGAACCGCTTACCGCTGATCTTCTCGCGAAGAGCCAATTTGCAATTCAGGTCAATGGCAAGGCACAACCCGCGAAGGCAAGCCTGAAGCCGTTCTTTGACCCGACATCGGCGCGGATGCGGGCCTAAATCCAACACCCTACCGTACTACAATCAGGACAGATGTAATGAAGAACCCCTTCTCACTCGACGGCAAAGTCGTATTTATCACAGGGTCAACCCGAGGTCTCGGATGGGCGTCGGCACGTGCTGCGGCAGAGGCTGGCGCGACGGTAGTGCTGCACGGCCGTACTGAAGAGGCGGGACGCGCTCGGAAGGCCGAACTTGAAGCAGATGGTTTGAAGGCCGACTATCTGGCATTCGATATGGCAGACCACGCAGCAGTGGCGGCCGCTGTGCCCACGATCGTCGAACGGCATGGCAGCATCTGGGGGCTGGTGAACAACGCCGGTATGCTGCTCCACGACTCTATATGGGACGAGACGACAGAGAGCTATGAGAAGATCATGGCTGTACACATGATCGCTCCGTTCATCCTCACCAAGGCCGCTGCGTCAGAAATGAAGAAGTCAGACGCAAACGACCGTGGTCGTATCGTGAACGTTTCCTCGATCGCCTTTACGAGCCCGAGGGCGGGCATCTGCAATTACACCTCTGCGAAAGGGGCGATTGTGGGCTTCACGCGAGCCGCTTCTGCGGAGCTTGGCCGGTTCGGCATTCGTGTGAACGCAATCGCGCCAGGTTACTTTGTAACGGACATTAATAAGGAACGTCTGCAGGACGAGGCCTTTGCAAATAAGATCAACGTTCGGACGCCCGCCGCTCGCTGGGGCGATCCGGCTGAACTTGGTGGACCGACTGTCTTCTTGCTTTCGGGTGCGTCGTCTTATGTCAGCGGCCAGTTGCTGAACGTCGACGGCGGAATGAGCCACTTCCTTCACAGCGTTTAATGGAGATAGAGATGACGGGTCGTCTTAATGGAAAGTCGATACTGGTAACCGGCGCTGGCTCGATGGGGCCGGGTTGGGGCAACGGCAAGGCAGCGGCAGTGCTGTTTGCACGCGAAGGTGCGAAGGTTCTCGCAGTTGACCTCAATGAGGCTGCAGCCGCCGAGACCGTAAAGATCATTCGCGAAGATGGCGGCCAGGCAGAAGTTTTCGCGGGTAACGTTACCGACGAAGCTTCGGTCAAGCAGATGGTGGCCGCGTGCGTTGATGCTTTTGGAAGCATTGACGTTTTGCACAATAACGTTGGCATTCTGAAGGCGGGCAGTCCAGTCGACACTACAGTCGAGGATTGGGATCTCGTGATGAACGTCAACACGAAGGCGTTCTTCCTACCTTGCAAGCACGCCCTGCCCCACATGATCAAGCAGGGTAAGGGCTCGATCATCAATATTTCTTCAATCTCGGGCTTTAGAAATCTTGGTGCTCCTTACATCGCGTACAACGTCTCGAAGGGCTCTGCGGTATCCTTTACTCGCAACCTCGCGGCCACGTACGCTGCGAACGGCATCCGAGCGAACTCTATCCTGCCTGGCATCATCGATACCCCGATGGCTCGGGACGCCACCATCCAGAATAGTGGCAAACCGGAATCCGAGATCAACTTTGAGGAACTGGCGAAGACTCGCGCCGCCCGCGTCCCGCTAAGGCGGACTGGCACGGCTTGGGATATTGCAAACGCAGCGCTGTTTCTCGCCAGTGACGAGTCCTCGTACATCACCGGATCCGAAATCTACGTGGATGGCGGCCTCAACTGCGTGGCGTAAATCACGCCCTAGCCTCTCCCCGTCGCGGTTCCACGCGACGGGGCTACAATGAACGAAGGCTCCTTGCCGGTGTGATCCTCCCAAGCCACCGGCCGGGACATTGATTAGGTTGATGTGACACCCTGTCACCAGTCACCCATCAATTTGCGTAAGGCCCCTCACAAAGCCGCGACCCCGCTAGCGGAACGACAAAGTCGTTTGCGCCAACGATAAATCAGGCTTATGTTTAAGGTTGCTGCCATGGCTAATCTCTCAAGGGTCCGTATGTCGGATAGTTTGCGTAGACAGATCTCATCTCCTGTGGCCCTCTTCGTATTCGAGGCAACGGCACGGCTCGGAAGCTTCCATGCCGCAGCTCTCGAAATGAACGTTACTCAGCCTTCGGTCTCCTATCAGATAAAAAATCTTGAAAAGCATCTCGGCACCCGTCTGTTTGATCGCAAAGGACGCAATATCGAGCTGACTGACGATGGTGAAATCCTGTTTAAGTCGGTGGAGCGAGGTTTCGGGAATATCCAGACTGGCCTTGCGGAGATCGCGCACAAGGCAAACGGCAATCTGGTGACATTTTGCGCGTCATCCTCTGCTGCAGCGCACTTCTTGCTCCCGCGCTACCTGGAACTTCGTGCCTCGGCACCCGATATTGATTTGAGCTTGAAAATAATGAGCCGGGACATCAATCCCGCTGCCGAGAATGGTGATTTTTCAATCCGGCTCGGCCATGGGCATTGGGAGGACCTCGATGCATGGCGGCTTTTTGATGAAGTTTATTTCCCACTTTGCGCCCCTCGCTACTTTGAATCAGTCGAAGGCCCTGTGACGTTAACCCAACTTAAATCCAGCAATCTTCTTTACCTAAAGGAACGCTTCCGTCCTCGTGAAGATTGGCGTGACTATTTCGAAAAGGCTGGATCGCCCATCGGTAGTACGCATGAGCGTATTACGTTTTCTGACCAGCAAGCCTTGCTGGCTGCTGCAATCGAGGGTCAGGGGATTGGCCTTGGTTGGCTAGGTATGACCGACCATCTTCTTGATACTGGGGCGTTGATTAAGCCAGCTACCTATGAAGTCCACACTGATCGCTCGTTTTACCTTGTGGCCCCAGCGGGAATGCGCCTCACCGGAATGGCGAAGCGCTTCCGAGATTGGATGATCGAAGAAGGTCGCAAGATCCAAGAACGCTGGGAAGCGCAGAATGCAACCAACGGGATTTTCTCAGCCAAAGCTTCCTGACAATCAAGACGAATTGCAAGGCGGCGAATTACGCTGCTTTTGCAAAGCGATGAGATCTTGCATCCGTCGACGCCACGCCCGGTCGCATGCCAGTTTCGCCGATCCTCCACGCCGCTTTTCTTTCGCCTCTAGCATCACGCGGCGCCATTCCAAAGGCATCACGAAATACCTTCGAGAAATGTGATGTCGAGACAAAACCGCAGGCAATAGCGACGTCGATGACCTGCATTTCGGATTGCATGAGTAGTAAACGTGCTCGGTCCAGCCTGAGTTCTCTGTAGTAATTGACCGGCGACCGATTAAGCTCTTGTCTGAATAGCCTCTCGATCTGACGCCTGGAGAGAGAGATACGCGAAGCAACTGTAGAAATCGAGATTGGCTCAGCAATGTTCTGTTCCATTTGCTCGATCGCTCTTATTATCGATTGGTTTTGCAACCCTAACCGTCGCGAAATTGGTATGCGTTGGCGCGATTCTGCCGCACGCGCGTGCTCGACAACTGCATATTCACAAATGCTGGCAGCTGCGGCTACACCAAAGTCCCGCTCCACGATACTTAACATCATATCGTAGGACGCGGCGCCACCTGCGCACGTCCAGATGTCGCCATCCGAGGTGTAAATGGAGGCGTCGAGGTCGACCGTCTTGAATCTTTCAGCGAAACTGGGTTGCATCTCCCAATGGATGGTGCATCGCTTATTCGCCAACAGCCCTGCATTTGCCAGCACATAGGTTCCCGTTCCGAGCGCACCCAAGACAATCCCGCGCTTCTTACAATCTCGCAGCCAGGCTTCCAAAGCCTTGTTCGTGTGTGTCTCAATGCGATCTTCTGCGCAGACTATCGTCATATACTGCCTGCGTGCTTCGAGAAGCCTGCGTTCGTTGGCTAGACTACTTGTGACCCTGAAAAGCAGACCGCAGTTTGCTAGCACGGGCTCACCGTCTTCCGATACCATGCGCCAGCTATAAGCTTCATACCCCAACAGCCGATTGGCCAAGCGAAGCGCTTCCAACGCAGAGGAGAGCGTGTACATCGAAAATTCGGGCACGAGGTAGAAGACGAAAGCTATCGCTCCACGGGGCGAAGATTTCGAAAGATCACTGGTCATTCGTTTTACTCCCACGCGGCCGATTAAGGCCTGCACACGATTTCTCGCTGTAGTCTTTGGATGCTGCCATCAGGGCTACTAGTCTTTGAAGCTTGGGTCGTCCTCGTCGAGCATGTCCTTCAATTGCTCAAAGTGGGCATAGGCTTGATTCGTGTAGGCGAGCCATTCCGCAGCAGTCTTGAGGGCGAGGTCGTGAGACATGATCGATAGAGGCTGTCCTGACGAGTATGCCAAGATCATATTTTTGGCCGCTCGTTCAAATAGGTAAAGGTGCTCAAAGGCCTCGGGAATTGTTTTCGCGGAGACGGTCACGCCATGGTTACCCATCATGAGGATGGGTGCCTCTCCCAGGGCGGCAGCCAACCTTTCCGCCTCTCCGTCACCATCAGCAAGTCCGCCGAAACCCAAATCGACATTCACTAGCCCATAAAATCGCGCGGTCGTTTGATCGATCGGCTTCAGACCAGGGTCACGCAAACTGGATAAAGCAGTCGAGTAAGGGGGGTGCGCGTGCAGGACAACCCGGGCATCAACGTTTTTGCGATGCACCGCGCCGTGAATTGACCAGGCTGTAGCATCCGGCGCGTTCGCTCGACGCATAGTCTCCGGATCACTGACATCCAGCAACAGAAGGTCGCTTGCCCTAATACGGGCGAAGTGCTTCCACTTGGGGTTCAATAGGAATTTGCCGCCGTCCGCGCCTACTGCGCAGCTGAAGTGATTGCTCACTGACTCGTTCCAACCAAAGCTGGCAGCGAGCCTGAACGCGGCGGCTAAGTCGATGCGAAGCTCAGTCTCATTCTGGAGCTGACTTTGTGAACCCATATTGGCTTGATCCATGTTCGCTTTTCTTCGATCGCCAAAGCCTCCAGATTGCAGCGCGCCCAACAGTCGACGCTATGAAACCTGAGAGTTTGCGACGCTCTCTTCCGACAAATCTCGCGGAGAATAATACAGGGAAACTGCCAGAATGGAAGACGAAAATTGTCGATGGTCGACCATTTTTAGATAGAAACATGCTGCTACAAAACGTCTGTCGACAATTTTTCTGCTATCCATTAACGTATGCACATGAAAATGGTCGACCACATGAGGGCGCGTTCTTGCAAAATTTCGGCGTGGAGAAAATTGTCAAAGTTCCTGCGGAGATTAAAGCTGCAGACGTTATCCGAAACGCGATCATCGACGGGACGATCGCGCCGGGGAGCCGCATCACAGAGGGTCAGCTCTCCGAAGAACTGGAACTGTCGCGGGCAACAATCCGAAGTGCTCTCCAGCAGCTCGCAACTGAAGGGCTAATGAGCCTTAAGCGATACGCTGGATGGTCTGTTGCCTCCCTGTCGTCTACTGATGTGTGGGAGCTTTACACGGTACGATCATCGATGGAGCGCTTGAGCGCACTGTTGGTGGCCAAGTCAATTGATCCACGATCGACCTCGGTTCTAAAAAAGGCGCTTGGCCACCTTGAGAAGCAATGTGATGGAGGGTCGTGGAGCAAGATCGCCGAGGCAGATTTTAAGTTTCACAAAACCATCGTCGAGCTGGCTGGGAACCAACGCCTGATAGCCCAATACGCTTCGATAGAGTCTCAGATACGAATGTACATTCGTTCAGTCGACTCATTGCTGTTCGAGCCAGCAACTATCGTGTCACAGCACGAGGCGATTGCAGGAGCAATCATGTCGGGCGACGCCATTAAAGCGAGCGAATTGGCAGAGGCACATAACCTCGTGGATGGAGAGCGATTGGCCAAGCATCTCGCAGCACAAGAGTTTGAGGCCACCCTCCGATCCGCCACCGGCAAGGCCACATCATCTAAGCAGTCCACATCTCTCTAGCGGAAGCGTCTGAGCGGAGGCCTATGAGCCATCTAGTTTTTCCAAACTTCTCTATAGCAAAATCCAGGCAACGTCGGAGTTTAAGCGTCATCTGACGGCGGGGGCATAGAGCATTGGCAATTGGCGATTGGGCAGGCGATAATCGCAAAGAATCGGCTCCAAACGACCGGCCTTGATGTCAAGGCCCTAACGAGTTCTTCCGGCTGGAGCACAATTCCCAGCCGGAAAGCCGATCTTACATCGAGAGCGAGCGTAAGCGGTTACCCGGACGTGTGAGGCCGTTTCCAGCGGATCGCTGATTTTTGTCTCACTCCGCAGGACGAAAAGCCTCCCATCCTAGTTCAAAGAGTGGGTCCCCTCGTTCGTGACCAATGAACCACCGCTTCCACCTCTGAGGTCCTGTCGATGATAGCTTTGTTAATTGTGCACAGCACGGGCTTTCGGTCCATTCGGGCCTTCCCAACGCGGTCCCTAATCACCAACCGCTAGCCTTGAGATTGATTTTGATGTTCCCGCAGGTCAGCTTACCAATCACGTCGTTGGCTGTGCCGTCGGATTCAGGTGCTGCTCTCAAATCACTGATATGATAGGAGCCAAAAAACGCCAACACATTGCTTTCACTGACGTTTTTCACGGGGTCGCAGCTTCCGGGCAACCACAGCCTGTCGAATGGGTCGATGTAAACTCCGTAAACGCTGCGGTCCGCACCGTCAGGTGTCTCGTCATTGCCGTCGACAGTGAGCTTACCGTCGTCCGCTATCCCAAAGAATCTGTCAAAGGAAAGGTCATTCGTCTCACTAGACCCCGAGTTGGGACAGATATGTCTTTGGTTCTCAGCAGCTGCAATGACGACGAGGCATCCATCGACCATTTTGTGATCAAACTTGACCTCGCTTTCGCCGTCCCCGTCGTCGATCGAAGCGTCGACCCGCGCGACCTTTCGGAGTTTTTTTCCTTCAAGTGCAAAGATTTCGATTATGGGAACGGAGCTTTGGGAGGGTGTCGCGATGAGGAACGGCCCATCGTTTTCCACGTCCAGTCCAATAAAACCATATCCGGAAAAATCTCCGGCAAACTCGTAGTGATTTTTACGAAACGCGAATACGGCTGCAGACACGGGTGGAGGATATTCTCCGGTTTGACATGTGCCGTCAGGGCTGAAAAAGAACCAGGCTATCAAGTCGTTTTGGCGACCATCCTCATCCAGCGCAACGGGCTGAGCACTTTGAAAGCAAGCCCGTCCCTCATAAATCTCGGCAATCTTCCTGCGGGCGATAAAATTGCTTCCAATATTGGTGAGCAGAATTGCGGTAGCAGATTGTTCGGCTGCATAGGCGAGTCCACCGACCGTCCAATCATACAGCTTCCAACCATTTGTCAGAAGGGCGACGACAATACCTGTACCCGCCGCGTATGCTGCGAAAGTCATCCACGCCTGTTGAATTCTGCCTTTTCTAGGCCTGCGTGCTTTCCCTCCAAGTCGATGGGTCACCCCGCATCCCCTTAGCCGCCAATCCCGCTCCAGCCGACTGCAATCCGCCGCCGTACCATTGACATGCAAGCTATCACACCACCCCCCGGAATGCATCGGGTGCGCGCGTTCTCGGCCCGCGATGCTGTGTCGAATCTGCATGAAGAACCGCCCACAACTTCAGGCGGGACCGCCGCCCGATGCCCAAACAGTTATTTGCTCTGGTTTTTAACCGCTGCACGAATAAAGGAGAAAATTTCGCGATCAATCGATCGCACCTCTTTTCGCTTTTCGTCAAATAGCTTGCCAATGGGCTTGTCGGCCGCTCGCGGGCTCTCTTCACTTTGAGAGAGGATGAGATGACATGCAATGACGGCGATATACAGTATCGTCAGACCGTTGATGACATGCTTTTCGTCATATTCTTCGGGGACCCCGTGGCAAACGCGGTGGCGATTCGGAATTTTCGCAAAAGCACGACGATATCTTTGCCTGATGTCTTCATTTGATCGGGCATATGCGAAGTCGATCGCGCCGAGGTTTGTGAAAATGAACCTCTCAGCGGCCATAGCAGTTCCAGCTGTCCCGAGCGGGGCATCTATATAGAGGTTGACCATACCCAAGCGCATGTCGAAGACGCTTGCGAGGCTGCCTTCTTCGCCCGGCTCGTAAAAGTGTCGCCGAACAACCGCCTCCACTTCTGGGAAAATGGCCCGCAGGGAATATACAGGCGGCACGATCTGCACGAATTTGCCGATCGCCTCCATGATCCGCGCGTCTTCCAAGAGTCCCATCGCTTCTAGCGAGGCAGCATATCTCTGCGAGACGGATCCCGCTTCTACTGGCTGCGATTCCGCGACGTGTTCGCACAAAGGCAGCGATGGCAGAAGACCCTGTCGAAGAAATCGAAAACGATTTTTGGCCCTTTGATCTATCTGGTAGGGAAATTTGAGTAACATCTCGAACGCTTGCTGCACTTCTGGGCGCTTAAGCCATCCATCCAACTTTTGCAGTGCGTCCGAGATGAATGCTGCCAGGCCTCCGATACCTTTGAAGTCGAGCGTCTGTGGTTCTGCCAAAGCCTTCCTGCCTTCGATATGCGAGATCACTCTTCGACTCGCGTTGTTTCGACTTGTACCTGCTTCGAACCACCTATCGCGAGCATCAGTTCTTCCGCGATGTCGTTCAGGTGGAGAGCGAGAAGGTCGTGAGAACAGCGGTTGCGAATCTCGCAACTTCTCACTACCCTTTATAATGTCGGTGTGGACGAAGCCCTGGGTTTCAAACCAGATCGCCTCTAACCGAGGCTAGTCCCTCCGGCCGCGCTCTCCTTCTTGAGCTTTGGGACAGCATTCCATCTGTTCAACTTCTTCTTCTGCCAGCAATTCCCATGGATATCTGGCCATTCGGTCAGTTCGAACGCCAAGGTTGCTAACCGCTTCTTGGTGTCGCTGATCCCTTCTTTCTCGTGTCGCCCGTTCCTGTAAGCCGCCAGTGCACCTAACGTGCAATCGAGAAGCTGCAGCATCGGCTCACGTTCCGAGCTGCGTGGCTGCACCAGCTTGACGATATTCTGAGCACCGCACATTCGGCGGCCGACGAAGTTCAGGGCGTTGATCTGATCGGGCAGCTGCTTCGTGCAGTCGCCATCGTCCGGATGAACATAGAGGTCAGCTTCAGCACCGTAAAACGCGACCGGGCGATGCAAGAGCAGCTGGAAAAACGCCTTGCTGACGGTGTCAATCTTCCGTCGAGGGCCCGACCTCCTATGGTCGTATTCGTCCATTCGGGAAAAGCGGATGTGAAAGTGAAGCCTACCCTCTGCCACAAGCTTGAACAGAAGCTTGATGTAGGCCTCATGGACCAAGCCATTACGGCTCTTCGCGTTCTTCCACTTGACTTCACCCTGCTTGCCGTAGGTCGTCCTAATATCCGTTATTTTCCCGAGGATATACGGAATGGCATCACGCGCCACCGCGATACCCGCGACGGCCATGTAGGTGTCGTCGGATTGAGAGCTTTCATCGCAAAAATAGAGGATTTGCTTGCGAGGCTTTTCTTCAGCAGTCGGCTCTGCAGGCTCAGGCATCGGCAGGAAAATCGGCGTAGTCTCCAGCGATTCAAATCATCTGCGGATTATATACCGAAAAAATCTTCGCCAATCCAAACGACAGCGCTGCGCCCAAGGAACTTTGTTCTTTCTATTGTTCTGATTTATTCCTTGAATTCGGTCAGCACGCGGCCAGTAGCCCCTAATCCTCCAGAGGCCGCTCATCTTCTTCCCACAGTCCCTCATCAGCCAGGAACTGCTTCCACTGGTCAGCCATGTCTTGGAACAACTCGATCACGAAGAAGCGCTCTTCGTTGACGATGATATACGCGTACGCGAAGACGGTCTGACCCTTCGTAGGACCCTTTACAGCGTTATAGCTCGGGTTGAACCGTATGGATCGTCCTGTTTCGATGCCATCTATTGGCTTGCGGCGCGTCAAAACGACGTGCTTGCTGTGGTTGGCAATATCGCGACAGAATGCGAGCGCTCGCAACCTGTCGCCGCAGACGTGATCGAACCCCTTTAACGAAATATCGTTGTCTTTAGAAATGGGTTTGCCCGTTAGACGGATGTGATGGTCGTTGTCGACAGCACGTAGAACCCAGTCTGCCAGATGCGTGGCATCGATGGCACAGTCCATTGCAGCATAGGCAACGGACGCAGACGATCCACCAGACCGCAGCCGCTCGATGTCAAAGAGGAGCTTCTTGTGAAGGTCCATCGGCGTCTGTAAGCCAAATGTCCTGGTCGGCGGCGTCACGAGAAGCTGGCTGCCAAATTGACGGCGTGCGCATCCGATATTGTGCACGTAATCCGCTTTTTTACCGGTGCGGAGATCTGTGGTGCTTTGCCAATGACCAGCTTATCCACACCGCCCGTCAGCCGTAAGACTTCGTAGTCTCCAGACTGGCTCAGGTGATGGATGTCCACTCCAGGCCCACCGCCTATTGCATCGATCATCTCCCGATCACTTGGATCATCTGGCAGGGTGACGGTCTTCACGTTCTTGGCGCCGTCAACGATCTTGGCTTCAATAGGCATGCGACCTCCTGGTTGCATCCTTCTTACTGCAGGAAACATTGTTTCTCCAGATGAGGAACTAAGAACGGTTGTTTCGACGCCCAAGGCCATCGGCACTGCAATAACGGCCTTCCTGCTATTCCAATAGTCGGAGCCGCGATAGTGAGCTTGTGGAGCCTCGTTTCCGAATAGCCGGGCACAAGCTCGCGTCGTCTCCATTGGCTCTAGCGCATGCTCTCCCGACGCTACTTCACGCCTAGCTCAACCCCCTTCGTGGCGCGTGGGTGACCCAGCGAATCCTTGAGCCAGCACTCTGACTTCTTGGGGATATAGGAGAACGCTTTGCACGCATTGTCACCGATACAGGCCGTAAAACACTCTAGGTAGTTGGTGTTCCGCAACCGCTTATAATCGCCGCCAGGAGTGTCCATTCCTGAATAGCTGGTGAAATCGGACACTATGACGCTGGCTGCCTTCGTTGAAGAGTATGCCGCCAGCGCATCGCCATTCCTGATCAATGCAACAACGTTATCTTTCAGAAAGCAGACGCCGTATTTTGTGTTGTAGGTTATCGCCTTGCAACGGTCGTCGCCTTCGCAAATCTGGTGGCAATCGGCGTAGGTGACGTCTTTCAATGTCCGATAGTCGAAGCCAATCGCGTCATAACCACGGGCGTCTATCAGAGATGGAGTGACGGGCTGAGCCGGAAGGCTTGTCGAGGCTTCCGGCGGTTTAGTCGATGCCTGCATGTCCGGCTTGCCGTAGCAGAGTATCTGAAACACTGACGGCGTTAGTTTTTCGGCGAGATCGGCCGTCGAGATCGCCTGCTGATCTGGGGCTCTATCGCCTGACTGACTGTCGATACTCTGCGATTGCATGAATAGGTCCGCGACCGAAGCCCGTATCGCGAAGTGCACATTCTGCGCCGTTATGCCAATTTGATCGGCGGTCTCCTTTGAAAGCGTTGCGCTGGTGATGCCCATCAGGAAACCATCGCGATCAACCACCGGGCCGCCGGAATTGCCCGGTTGGATCGGCGTGGATATTTGGATGTACCGCGTATCGTTTCGCAATCCGGCAAGCGCGTTGACGTTCCCGGTTGTTACCTTCACGGAGTCCGCTAACAGGGTAGCAAGAGGATAGCCGATGGCGATGAGGTCCTCACCAAGCCTTGTCGGTGCGCGTCGAAAAACGAGGGGCTTCAGCGGCTCCGGAGCAGCAATCTTAATAAGGGCGAGGTCGTTGTTCGCGTCGACACGCGGGTCACTGGCATCGCCCTTTCCCCTCACCTCAACCCGCACACATCCTTCAACGACGTGGGCATTCGTGAGCAACCATCCGTCGCTGGTGACCGCAAAGCCAGTGCCATAAGAGGTTGGGCTGTCAGCCAGGCAATTTGACGCGATGCTGGCACACGAAACTAAAACGAAAAGAACGCGAAACAGAACCGACATGCGAAGCTCCCCAAAGTATTGGGACACTAGAACTCAGCGGCACGGTTACGCAACCGGATCTTGTGTGCAAGGTTTGCTGTTCTTGAACGAGTGCTCTATTTGTGCTGAGCGAATGGCCCAGAGCATACCCCTCATAGCCGCTAAATTTCCGCGCTGAATAATTTGACGTTCAGAACAGCTCGCCTACTGCCTGATCCAGGAGTCTGCACGCTTCTCGCAACGGATCATCCTTGTCATCATCGCTGAGAAGAGGCTCCAACTGTGTGTAAGCCAACGCCATACTCTGAATCGCATCGTCGACCGACCCGTTGCGAAGATCGGCCACGTTCAGTTGAATTCCTTTCAGAACGTCTGCGGTTGAGTTGTTCTTGACGTCGCCTTCTCTCAGATATTGCTCGCGTTGGCGAATGATTGCTTCCGCCGCCGCTGCTGCCTCCCAAACACTCTCCAGATCGGTATCAGCGCGTTCTTTGATAGGCTCGCCCCATATGAACGTTGATATTTGACGTAACCAGTGAGGCATTGCACGTTATCTCACAACTGTCGCTAGATAGTACCCGATGCCAATATCGGGGACCACAACCATAAATACAAGGAGATTTACCCAATAGCCATGAGGACAGTGTGATATCAACCGGCGTTGAGATCGGGATTCTTCACCATGAAATTGACACGTC
This sequence comes from Rhizobium sp. NXC24, assembly GCF_002944315.1. Taxonomy (NCBI): domain Bacteria; kingdom Pseudomonadati; phylum Pseudomonadota; class Alphaproteobacteria; order Hyphomicrobiales; family Rhizobiaceae; genus Rhizobium; species Rhizobium sp. NXC24. The sequence goes on along the minus strand of NZ_CP024311.1, from coordinate 1,662,354 downwards.
TTCAGCTTTACGAGCGGGTCTGTGGCTTACCGCTTAGTAAGCTCGCGCCGGAATTTGGCATTTCCGGCACGGCACTGGCAGCGGTCTGCAGACAGCATCAGATTCCGTACCCCGGATCTGGCTATTGGACACGTAAATCACTCGGGCTAGCGGCAGAGCTGCCAGTGCTGCCAGAAGCATCCAACGAAACCATTGAAATAATACCTTCGAGCCCGAAGCCACGGCAAAAGAGGTTGCTCGACGATAGCCCTGCCCGTAAGACCAAGGCCGTCAAAAAGGCCCGTCGCATGGAACATCATCCATTGCTCTCTGGTGTCGAAGAGCAATTGCGGAAGACCCGGGATATAAAAGAAGGGGAGTTTCTGCGGCCATATAAGAGAATCCTGCCCGACCTGATATCATCGGAAGCTGGCCTACCTCGTGCGCTCTCGATCGCCAACGATCTTTACCTAGCACTGGACCAAGGGGGATATCGAGTGCACATCGCCCCACCCAGCGATGAACTACATCGCACTCCCGTCAAGGAGCAGGAGGTCGAGCACAAAGATAGAAAATACGGGCGCTATCATACAGGTAGAATCTGGGGACCGGACCGGCCGACGATATTCTACATCGACACCGTGCCGATAGGACTGGCTCTCACCGAAATGACAGAGAGGGTTACGATGCGATACCTTAACGGCGATTACCACCGTGAGGACAGCAGGCTTGTCCAATCAGCCAAGCCCTGGCAGCTGACGCATTCCTGGACAACCGAGCAGGATATACCCTCCGGCCGCTTTCGGGTCATTGCCTACTCTCCAAAGAAGGGCGTCGACTGGACCCTTAGCTGGCAGGAGACGCAGCTGGAGTCGCTTAACAAGATGATCCCAAAAATCATCGAGACTTTGCAATCGTCAAAAAACAATCTGCAACGCCTTATGACAGCCGAAGATCAGGCGGCAGCCAAGCGAAAGAGAGAAAGGGAGGACGAGTGGGAACGTTACGAACGACGCGAGGATGCCCGCAAGGTCGCTCAAGCTCAAACAGACAGTCGACAGCAGCTTGCCGAGGTCATCGAGAAATGGGGCAAGGCAATGACAATCGAGCGCTTTTTCGCCGATGCCGAGGAGCGACTGAGAGGCGTTGATGAAGAGCGCCGCCAGCGCGTGGTAGAACGGCTGACGCTTGCACGGGCAATGATGGAAAGCGTGGATCCTCTGGATTTCATCGAAAATTGGCTGGCCCCCGACGAAAGATATCGTTCCAAATTCAGCTAGCCCGCTGTGCGACTAGGAGACCCACCATCCCGGCCTGCGGCGCCAATCAACCTAAATGGGGATTTCTAAGTCTCTTCAAAACGTATCGGTTGCATGATAGCCACCTGCCGATATTCTCCCTCCTATTGTTGAGGGACTGTCATGGATACTTTGGCGACTGGAAACACGCTTCGCGATCAGCTTTTGGCAGATCGGAAGAACCTTCTCGATCTCGGCACGCGAAACCGACTGATCCATTTACCGCTCCGCTCCAAAAACAACAGGATCGTGGAGATCGTCGACGAAAAATCGGTCGAGGTTTGCAGGATGTTGTCCGAAGGGCGCGGCATGACGTTCTTGCCTGGCGTCAAGCTTACAGAAGAAGAAAAGAAAGAACTTGGCCTCGATGGCGACGACATGGTTGGAGGTATCCCGCAGCCGGATGACCAAGACCTCGACGAAAAGGGCATCGCGCGCCGACACACGGATAGCCGCCTCCAAACTAGACTGACATCAGAGGGGCTGCAGAAGCGGCTCTTCGACATTTGGTACGATAGCCGCACGCTGGAAGAGGAACAGGGTGTCAACATTCTCTATTTGGCTATCGGGCTTTTGCGTTGGTTCGAAGATGACAAGTCGGATGTCGAGCGAAACGCTCCGCTAATTCTGCTGCCAGTCAAGCTCGAACGAACATCCGCGTCTGAGCGCTTTACGCTCAAGGGGCGTGGCGAAGCGCCGTCAACCAACCTTTCTTTGCAAGAGAAACTCAACGGGGAATTTGGCATCAAGCTTCCTGACCTTCCCGACGATGATGATCTGAATGTCGAGAAGTATCTGCAGGTTGTCTCCGAGGCCGTCTCAGCAAAATCACGTTGGAACGTGATGGCCGACGCGATAGTGCTAGGTTTCTTTTCCTTCTCGAAGTTCCTGATGTATCGAGACCTTGATCCTGAGAATTGGCCGAGTGGCGACAAGCTCGATGAGCATCCGGTTGTTGCCGGTCTGTTGCGCGACGGCTTTCCTTACCGCGATTCTATTGTTCCGGAAACTGGTCGTATTGATGAGGAGATTACACCCGAGCGCATATCGCATGTCGTCGACGCAGATTCTTCCCAATCCATCGTCATCGAGGAAGCCACACGTGGCCATCATCTGGTCGTTAAAGGACCTCCAGGTACAGGCAAAAGCCAGACAATTACCAATATCATCGCTTCAGCTGCCGCAGAAGGAAAGCGCGTACTGTTTGTGGCGGAGAAAATGGCCGCTCTTGAGGTCGTGCACCGGCGTCTTCGCGACTCCGGTCTCGGCGCTCTCACTTTTGAACTGCATTCGAACAAAGCGAACAAAAAAGGCGTACTGGAAGAGCTGAGAAAAACTAAGGAACTAGTTACTCGGCAGCCGAAGTCCGACGTCACCGTGATTGAGCGGCTGAAGGACATCCAGGCGACTTTGAACGGCCACGCCGACCTGATGCATATTCGGCAGGATCCGAGCGGCCTGACTCCGTTTGCCCTCATCGGCCACCTTATGCGAACGCGAGATCATGGGATCGAAGGCTTCAATCTCAAGGACCCGCATACCTGGACGCCCGCTGATTTTCTGAAGCGAGTAGATTGTTGTGACGAGCTTGCCGATCGTCTCAGAACGACCGGAGCACCGCCTGATCACCCCTGGTACGGCGTGCAGCGCGACGCGCTAATGCCTGAGGACATCGACCGACTGTCGAAGGATGTTGGGGCTTTGCACGATGAACTCGGGGCTCTAATGGAAGCCTGCGAAACCACCCGTGCAATTCTCGAACTCAGATCCCCCAGCACCTTGGATGATATCGGTTTGCTGATGAAGATCAGCGAGGCGGCTGTCACCTTCCCTGGCGATAGATCGAAAATGATTGATGCCAACTGGGATGATCCCGCAGCGGTTGCGGAACTCGTCAACGAGGGGCAAAAACTGCGTGAGATAGTTGGCAAGATCGATGCCACTTTCTCGGAAGCCGCATGGGACGCGAACCCCGCGGAGACGCGATCTGCAATTGCTGCACACGGAGCCTCCCTATTCCGCTTCCTGAACGGAGGCTATCGGAGCCAGCTTTCCGTTCTTCGATCGTATATGAAGGCCGATCTACCCAAAGGGCAGAAAGCCCGGTTGGACGCCATTGATCTCCTCATGGCTGGACAGAAGCGGCGGAAGGCCATCGTTGCGCATAGCGAGCTTGGAAAATCAGTCTTTGGAAACGACTGGAAAGGCGAAGCGTCAGATTGGTCCAAGCTTTCACGGATCGTTTCGTGGGACATGCAATACCGCCCGGTGCTGGACGCCGAAGCCAGAACCAGGATTGCCAAGGTTTCCGATATTGCTGCTCTCAAAAACAGCCTGCTTGCTCTCGACGTTCACTATCGTGAAGTGGTTCGGCAGTGGGGAGAATTGGTCCAATTTATCGATCTCAACGAGCTTCATGCGATTGGGAGCAATGAGCTGGCGAAAGCGCCACTCGAAACAATCCGTGCAAAGGTCGACGCCTGGCACGCGAACGTCGAAAGCATTACGAAGTGGATTTCCTTCGTCGATAGATGCCACCACGCCTCGTCCCTGGGTCTGCAGGAAATAGTCGTTGCAACGACGGCGGGCCGCCTTGATGCTGCGTCGCTTAGGCCATCCATGGAACGTGCCTACTACCAGGCAATTCGCAACGCCTTTTTCGAAAAGATGCCCGAACTCAAGCGGTTCGACGGCGATCTGCACAGTCGTACGGTCGGAAAGTTTCGAGAGCTGGAGGCCGCACGAGTTAGCCTGACACGCGAAAAGATCGTGACCAGACATGCTGAAGAATTGCCACGTGGGAACGCCGGAATCGGGCCATTGGGAGTGCTGAACGCGGAACTGGCGAAGAAGAAAAATCATCTGCCCATCCGTATGCTTTTGGAACGCGCAGGACCGGCGATCCAGCAGATCAAACCGATTTTCATGATGAGCCCACTTTCGGTGGCTCAGTTCCTGAAGCCAGGCGCGGTGGCTTTCGATCTTCTGGTGATCGACGAGGCTTCACAGGTTGAGCCCGTCGACGCACTGGGCGCCATCGCACGTGCCAAGCAGGTCGTGATCGTTGGCGACGAGCGTCAGCTTCCCCCTACCCGCTTCTTCGCCAAACTGACCACCGACATTAATGAGGCTGATGAGGACGCGGAGGATGTCACGCTACGAGCTCGCGACGCGGAATCCATTCTCGATCTCTGCCTCGCCAAGGGCATGCCCGACCGAATGTTGCGGTGGCACTATCGAAGCAAGCACCAATCCCTCATCGCGGTTTCCAACCGAGAATTCTACGACAACCGCCTGTTTATTGTCCCTAGCCCCTACGATGCGATCGCAGGCATGGGCCTGCGGTTCAACTATCTGCCGAATGCCCATTACGACCGGGGTAACACTCGGACGAACCCGATCGAGGCACGGACGGTTGCCGAAGCAGTCATTGCCCACGCTAGATCGAATCCGGGCCAATCGCTTGGCGTTGCAACGTTCAGCGTTGCTCAGCGGCAAGCCGTTTTGAAAGAGCTTGAACTCTTGCGACGACAGAATCCTGACGTCGAAGATTTCTTCAACAAAGTCTCGACTGAACCGTTCTTTGTGAAGAACCTGGAGAACATTCAGGGGGACGAGCGCGACGTGATTTTCATCTCGGTTGGCTATGGCCGGACCCAGCAAGGCTACATCTCCATGAGCTTTGGTCCGCTGAATAGCGACGGTGGTGAGCGACGTCTTAACGTTTTGATCTCTCGTGCCAAGCTGCGCTGTGAGGTATTCTCTTCTATTACCGGCGATGACATCGACCTTGAGCGCGTAAGGAGCCGGGGCGTCGTAGCGTTCAAACTCTTCCTGACCTTCGCTCAAACCGGAAAGTTTGGGATCGCCGAAGCGACGGGCAATGACGCGGACTCTATATTCGAAGAGCAGGTTGGCGATCGGCTCCGGAGTCTGGGCTACGATGTCAAAAACCAGATCGGATCAGCGGGCTTTTTTGTGGACCTCGCGATTTCCGACCCTGAAAAGCCAGGCCGGTTCGTGCTCGGCATAGAGTGCGATGGCTATCAATACCATTCGTCGCGATCCGCAAGAGATCGCGATCGGTTGAGGCAGAATGTTCTCGAAAGCCATGGATGGATCATTCATAGGATCTGGTCGACAGATTGGTATCTGCGTCCGCAAGACGAGCTCAACAAAGTCGTCGCCGCGATCGAGGCGGCGAAGGGCGAATGGCGTGCCCGCGATGAAGATCTTGCCCGACCGAAGCAAGCAGTTCCCCTCCACTTCACCGTCGAAGAGCGGGAAGAGGTCGACGTGGTAACGGCACATGCCGCGCCCGAACGGAAACAAATCTCTATACCTTACGAAGAAGCCAAGATCGGCGTTCGAAGGGACTGCGAGCCTCACGAGGTAAGTGTCGGTGAAATGGCCCGCTATGTTACCTCCGTGGTCGCGGCGGAATGTCCAATCCATAACAGCGAAGTCGTCGTCCGGATCCGTTCTGCATGGGGCCTGGCACGAGCCGGAAATCGTATCCGAGACGCAGTTGAAGCCGGTCTGTCCGCAGCAGTGCGATCCGGCTCAATCGTTGGGAACGATGGCTTCTACACAGTGGCGAACAAGGAAATCGTGATCCGAGACCGTTCAGATGCTTCCCTAAGCGTGCGTCGACCGGAAGCGCTCCCTCCTTCTGAGATCGCGGCGGCAGCCGTTGCCGTTCTGAAGGAAAATTTCGGGGCATCCAAGGATCAACTAGTCCTTGCGGTCGCTAGAGTGTTCGGCTTCCTATCGACCAGCTCTCAACTGAGGTCGGTTTTAGTATTAGCTATCGATGGCGCTGTTGCTGCAGGCCAGATCGTTGAGAAGGACGGAATGTTCGTCGCACATTGAGGCGCCCGATCGGCCGAAGGTTGCCGGGAGCGGTGAATGATGTTGAAAATTGCGGGCTCCGTGTTCCTGGGTATCATTTTTTGGCGGCCCGAAGCGAACTGACAATTCATTGTGTGGGACTGCTGCTTTGTGACATCGTGAAACATGCACTCCAGAAGACCGTCTATATCGGACAGCCGACCTTTTCATTCTGACCGTAGTTGATGGCCTTCGTCAGTGCGTCCGTCTGGCCGCACTGGGGGACGAGCATGACGCAGTGGTCGGAGGATTGCTTCTTGCCGTCCGCACTAGGACACGGCGAAACGAGCGTCTTTACGAAGCAATAAACCTGAGGTAGTCGAACATTTAAACGCAGTTGAGAGATGGATTCGAGCTCGATGATCAGGATTGATCGAGATAGTGTATCGGCGCCTGACATTCTCCACCGATCTCCGGGGTCGAAAGCAGATAGGGAATTTCAAGCGGCAAGTAGATTTTACGAGAACTTTGCAGGAAATCGTCAGCGCGGCGCTTTCGAGTTTAGGATTTTTCGGGACCCTTCGGTCAAAGAGGCGCTTCAAAGGTTATTCCATAACAAGTGCGCCTATTGTGAATCGGTGATTGCAGCGACCGGTCCCGGCGATATCGATCAGTTCCGGCCCAAATCGGGCTTGATTTCAGACGATGGGCAGCATTTTCCGCTACATTATTGGTGGCTCACCAACGAATGGTCAAATCTCTACTTGAGCTGCATGGAGTGCAACCGCATCTCCTATCGTTCATCGTCGGGATCGGGATCGCGATCGCGCTCAGGAAAGGGTTCGCAGTTTCCATTGGAAGACGAAAGCCTGCGCGGAGAAGTGCTTTCGAGCGTCGAGCAACTGGCGGCGGAGCGCCCTCTCCTTCTCGATCCGTGCAGTGACGACGTAGAATCGATTCTGGTCTTTTCTTTCGATGGCACGGTCTCAAGCGCCGATCGAAGGGGCCTTACCACGATCACTCTACTGGGCCTGAATCGAACAGGTCTCGTTGAAGAAAGGCGGAGAACAGCGGTTAAGGCTTCCGATCTGATGAACAACATGGTTCGCGCAGTCGAATTTAACAACTACGATCTAGTCGGGAGTATGATCGAACAGTTAAAAAGTATGATGAGGCCGTCTGCCGCCTATGCCGGAATGTGCAGACAACTCATCGGTCGAGCAATCTCCGAACTGCCAGGAGAAGGGTTTGCAGAATTTCCTGAGATTATGGAATTGGCACGACCGGGTGTTGTTGAGGCAAATCGAAGGCAAGAACGGCTTGCTCAAAGGGCGCTAATTGACTTTGAGGTTCAGCGTGAAAGTTACTCGCTCGAAGAAGACAGCGCAGATTCAACGAACGCCTATCGCCAGATTGGTAGTCGCTTCATCGAGTCTATTTCCATCCAAAATTTCCGAGCTATTTCCCGGCTGGATCTGAAGATTGCTGACGGTTCAGAGCGAGCCCCTTGGCTAATGTTGTTAGGCGAAAACGCCGCCGGAAAGAGCACCATACTACAAGCGATCGCGCTGGCGTTGCTCGGAGAGCAATACCGCAACAGTCTGACCGGTGCGCTGAATCTCGATTTGGGTGGTATGGTCAAGGCTGGAGCAGAATGCGCCGAAATACACCTCAACCTCAGCGGCGCTCGCGATCCTCGAATTTTGAAAATCTATCGCGATGGTAGTGTTTCGACCGGTGGCCGTGCTGCCCAACTAATTCTCGCCGCTTACGGCTCGACAAGGCTTTTGCCGCGACGGCCAGAGCAAATTCCTACCGGTGCGCGCTATGCTCGGATAGAAAATCTTTTCGATCCGTTCGTTCCTTTGATTGACGCAAGAAATTGGCTGCTCGATGCAACTCCCGAGGAATTCGACTATGCCGCGATCGCAATCAAAAATGCTCTCGCCATCGACCTAGACCGCGAACTTGTCCGTCGTGACGGTGACGTGGGACTGTTCGAGTTCGGCAAGTTCATACCGCTAGGTCGGCTGTGTGACGGATATCAAACGGTTATCGCACTTGTCGTCGATATCCTCTCACTCGTTCTGCCGACATGGAAGACACCGGAGCTTGCTCAGGGCCTGGTGCTGATCGACGAGGTAGGAAACCATCTGCACCCCTCGTGGAAGCTGCGGTTCGTCGAGAGCATGCGTTCCGTTTTGCCCGGAATGCAAATTATAGCAACGACGCATGAGCCCCTCTGTCTTCGAGGCCTACGCCACGGAGAAATCGCGGTTCTGCACAAAGGTCCCCGTGGAGGCGTGAAACTCGTCTCGGATTTACCCTCGATTGAAGGCATGCGCGTTGACCAAATCCTCACTTCCGAACACTTCGGTCTTGCTAGCACTCTCGATCCAGCACTGCAGGCTCAGTTCGATCGATACAATTTCTTGCTAAGAAAAACGACGCCAACTGAGCGGGAAAAGGCAGAAATTCTGCGCCTGCGCGATGAAATCAATCGCGTACAACAATTGGGAAACACCGAACGTGAGCGACGGCTTCTGACTGCGATAGATCGCTTTTTGGCGCTACGGTCTGATATCGAAAACGAGACAGAGCAGACGCAGAGCGAGGAAGATCTGAACGCAGAATTGGCGGCCATTTGGCAGGAAGCCGCTCGCCGCAGTGGACCCCAAACATGATCAGAATAGAACGGGGACCGGCGGCGGATGCCGAAGCGGCTCTGCAGAGGCTTGGCCGAAATGGTCTCACGGAAAGCGAACATGCGCTTTGGTTCTTTGGGGGAATCGAGCCGGTGAGACCGGGACTTCCGCCAGCACCAACCAAAGCACCAAAATTCTCCGTCTACAAATCTGAAGCGGTTAAAGAAGCTCTGGAGGCACTTTTCGGAACGAGATGCGCATATTGTGAGAGCCCATACGCGCACACCAACTCGATGGAAGTCGAGCATTTCCGCCCGAAGGGCGGCTACATCGATGACGATGGTCGACGTTGTGCCCCAGGTTACTACTGGTTAGCCGCAACTTACGATAACCTTTTGCCATCATGTGTAGATTGCAATCGTGAGCGGAAGCAGTTTCATCGACTGAAGAATGGCGAGCGCGTTTTGCGCAAATCTGGCAAGGCGAACCGCTTTCCGATTAGTCCGGGCACGCCCCGAGCAACTTGCCAGGCCGAGCTAGTCAACGAATGCCCGTTGCTCTTAAACCCTTGCACTGATCAGCCTACTGATCACCTTCGCTTTCTATCCAACGGCTTTGTCGAGCCGATCCAAAGCCCGCAGGAAGCGATTGCACCTAAAGGTCAGACGACGATCGACGTCTACGGATTAGTCCGTGAAGCGCTCGTCGGCGAGCGGCATTCCTGGTCCAAGCGAATGCAATCCGAGATGCAAAAAGTATTGTCGGCTGAGCGAAATCGACGCAGACACCCCGACGATGAGGAAATGGAAGCTCAACTCGCGGCAGCACAGGTCGAACTGGACTCTTTTTTGAATTTAGGGTCGAAGTATCTTGCGCTGACGCGTGCGATGGCCTCTACATTCGCCAGACTCAAGCCGGTAGCAATCGATTATCTCTTCGCGCGGTCCGCTTGGATAACATCGAGATCCGCAGAACATCGAGCCGAATTGGTTGCCTGCACCGCAAGGGTTCAGGAGCTGCTGAGCGATCCGAGCCTGGACCACGATCTTATAAATCGACTGATCGAGCCAACTGGCGTCTTAGCATAGCTCTGGCAGTTATTCCGACCGGCCGTGAAAACCGTTAGCGTGTATCTCGGACGCCTGTCGCCTCATCACTTCGAATTACAAGACATTTGGAACCAATGTCAGATATTACTCCAACTCAAGAGCGTCATACAGAATTTACTCTTCCTCTGGCACGCCATCAAAATACAACACCTGCGCGAGCTTCTGCTAAATCATCAACAAGTTTATTTGGCAAACCTCGATCCTGGAGGATCGACTTGATGAAATGTATTCGGGCGCCATGACGACATTTGTCTGTCGGTCCTCGTCATCCATGGTATGCCGGATGTAATTTTGCTCAGAGCCGAACGAGATAATTGGTTTTGAGCGGCCTCGCTGGTCAAGGCCAGCACCGCGTCGCGCAGTTCGGTGAAATAACGCCGCCGAAGACTAGTCGCTGAGCTCGAGTGCCAAAAACTAAGGCGTGCGGACTCGCTTTTGCGTCAATCGGCCAATGTAGCGATCCGGATTATGGTTCAACACCCCCGAATTTGCCTTGATGAGGACATCAATGGTTTTGGGAACTCATGTTGCGGCAAATCCGCGAACTGTCTCGCCCTTAATGCAACAGCAAATGCCGGTACCGCTTTTGTTGGCCCGTGCCACGCGCGAACGCCCGTTACAAAATCAACCTGAGATACAGAATCCGCTTCCTTGATTTGAAAATCATAGTAGGCTCACTCCCAAATAATAGGGGTGAGAAGTCATGCGATATACTAACCTTACTTTACTATCTTTGCTCCTACTCAGTGGATGCGGCGTGACACCATCTTTTGACATGGTAGGAACAGACGAAACAAACGAAGCGGCGACTCGATCTAGACTTGCCTCCATTATAGCGAACTTCAAGTGCGAGCTTTTTCAGGCCACTAACAGTTCGAGATCACTTCCACTGTACTATAATACCCCAAAGTATTCGGGCGAAAGCCAACTTCGGCCACTTCAAACCAAAAACGAGGAGCAGGAATTCACACTTAAGAACATTTTCTCGGCGATCGAATATATCGGCGGTGTCTCAGTGACGATGGATGCTACCAACACAGTCGGAAGCAGTGCCAAGGCCGATTTCTCGAAATGGGGAGCAGCGAAATATCCCCTCAGCCTGAACCTCGACGCTTCAATCAGTGAGGCAAGCCATCTTCAGAACCATTATTATTTTAGCGCGGATTTCTCACGCCTCGTGGGAGATAATCCTTCGAAGGCGCATTTCTATCCTCGCATCGTCGATGATCAAGCGCAAAGGACGAGCGCTGTTCCAGGCTGCGGGGGTGGGAATGAATTGGAAGGAAAGCTACGCCTCTTTGGGACCCTTGCGAACGGGATTATGCTTGGCGATGAAAATGATATTTCGGTTTGGCCCGGAAACGCAGACTACCCAGCCGCGTCCAAGACAGCGCTCGATTCAAAGTATTCCGGCGAGATCGATACAACTGTTGATTTCACGACAACTAGTTCGTTCGCCGGTGGACCGACATGGGAGTTTACCCACGTCTCGCTCCCTAACGGAAACGATGGTCTGCTAAATGCCAGAAGGGTGGCAAGAAACGAGCTGTCCGCCGTATTCTTCCCGATCTGCATCACGGCGAAATATCACGTCCAAAACAAATCCGCGCCCTACGAATACAATCCCCATCTGCCGTTCGGCACGCCCCGATGGGCTAACTATCTCCCACAATGCGGAACTCAGAAGGCAGTCGAGAATAAAATCGACCTTTTCAGGCACGCTATCGACACAATCAAGCAGCGCCAGATTGAGTTCTAGCCCTCGTTCTAACACGCCCGGCGCTCAATTAGCGATATGGCTTATCGCGTCGCACAAGTGCCCACTGCCAGTAGTATAGCTGGTCCATTGCTATTCGGGAGTCGTTGCTTCTAACCAAACGGCTCTCCCGACGCCACGCTCTTAGCCTTGCTCTGCTCCCCATCAGTTGCTCCCTTCACTGCTCGCGCTATGCTAGCGGCGGCCTCGCCGATAGCCTTCATCGACGATAGCTCGCATTCCCATACTATGTTCACTTGCCAGCCGAGGCGGGATAGTTCATCCGCAACACGTAAATCCCGCTGTACATTCCGCTCGAACTTGTCGAGCCAAAACTCGGTGTTCGATTTTGGCGTCGTAGCAACTTTGCAATCCTCATGGCGATGCCAGAAGCATCCGTGCACAAACACCACTGATTTGTATTTCGGAAGCACGATGTCGGGTTTACCCGGCAATCGCCTCGATCCAAGCCTGAAGCGAAACCCGAGTGCATGGAGCGCCTTCCGCAACGCGACCTCGGGAACGGTATCCCGGGACTTGATACGTGACATGCGCTTCGATCGTTCCTCGGGCGTTAGGAAGTCTACCATCTTCAGCTATCTTGATCGTGCCGACCTCTCATGAGCTCGAAAAAAGGCAGGCCACGGATCATTTCTCCGGGTGTATCGTGTGTATTGTAGAGGCACTGGTGATTGGCAAGGCCCTCTATCCGCTCTGCAACTTCAGAGGCCGCCATTGACAAGCCTAGTTTCGAAAGCTCCGCAGCCGTAATGTTGGGCACCTTGTGTACGAACCATGTCAACAAGGGCTCCCTGTAGTCCGTCGCGTTTACCTTGAAATGGCGGAGATATTGTGACGCGAGGATCACGCCGGCGCCAAACTCTCGCCCCTGCAGGAGAAGCCTCTTTAGCACGTCGAGCTCGTACTTCATGATGTTGTCTGCTTCATCGACCAAGAGGTAGGAATCGATGGCGCGCAGTTGCGGCTCACTCCCGATAAATGGGCGTTTTGGCGTTTGCAACATGTTCTCATAGAACATGTTCAACATCACCGCGACCAGCATGTTCTTGCTGTAGTCGTCAGTCCCGAGCGCATCGAGCGAGATTACCACGACCCCATCGAAGAACTCGTTGAAGGGAATGGCTTCTTGGTCCCTGCTTGCGAATATCTCCATGTCGACTAGGTCGCCAATGATGGACAGTGGGGAATCGACCTTGCCCTCGACAATCCCGGAGTATGCCCGATGCACATCGTTGAGCGTAGGTTGGCGGCCAGGTCTAACGCCTTCGTAGGCGCTTTTCACGGCCCTTTTCAGGTTATCCCTCTGGACGGCGCCTATGTTGGAATAGATCTTGGACAGCACGTCCGCGAAGAAGCGAAAGCGATCGAGCCAAGGCGCCACGGTCTCCGGCATTTGCCTTGTATCGAAAAGGTTTAAGGGAATACGGTGCGGCTTGATAACCTTCGCTCCGGTCGCAGCCACGAAATCGTCGCTGCCATAGTCCTTCTTGTAGTCGAAGATAAGGAAACGCGGCTTGATGCCACGGTTGTACCGTGCCGAAGCCGAGATTTGCATAATGAGCGACTTGAGCAACTGCGTCTTGCCGGTCCCAAGGTCACCGACAACGCCGATATTCAACTGGTTGAGCTTCGTATCGGAGAGGTTGAGTTGCAGCTGCCGCGTCCGGAAGCCATCGATCGTGCTCCCAATCGACAAGACAACTCCCGTTCCGGCATCGCCCGGCGTACTGCCGCCTGCCCCAGCCGATCCCCCAACTTGCTCGGCTGGGAGCCCGGCCGTTGCGGTCGTTCCATCTCGTGGTCCGGGAGGATTGCCATCCCCGGAAGTAGGCTCCTCGCCAGAAGGTGGCATGCCACCAATGAAGGGCAGCATTCCCCAGTCGCCTAGCCGAGCCCGGACAAGTTCATAGTAGGGGAAGGGATCGCCAGCAACGATCAAGCCCGCTTCCTCGCGTCCGATCGTTATGGTTTCCTCAAAGCCATCCCCGTCGCTGTCGCGAGGTTCACTGCGGGCGCTAGCCCCGGCATGGCTGACTACTGCTCGGTCCTGCAAAGATTTATTGAAGCCAAGGGGCTAAACAGCATTCGAAACAACTACGCACACCGTACTGCCGAGGCGCTTGCTGCCGACCATAGCCACGAGCTATGCACCTTGATCCGGCGCAGCACCCGCGAGCAAATCGACAACATCCGGCAGATACTAGAGGCCTACAATTGAAGCCGGTGGTCGTCTTCGACTTAGACGGCACTTTGGCCGACATCAGCGCAAGGCGTATCCATCTCGAGGGCGACAGACCGGACTGGACCAGTTTCAACGGCGAAATGTGGTCTGATGTTCCCAATCACGCGATCGTAGAGCTCTACAAGGTCCTCTGGCAAAGCGACCAGTTTAACGTCATCCTTACATCAGGGCGCAACGAGCGGCATCGACAATTTACCGAGAACTGGCTTTTCTGGAATAACATCCCCTTCGGCAAGATCTACATGCGACCCGACGGCGACAATCGTGCTGACCATGCCCTCAAGAGCGAGTTCCTCGCCGATATTAGGAGGCATCATGGCGATGTCCTTTTCGCCGTTGATGACCGGCAGAAGGTGGTAGACATGTGGCGTAGCAACGGCATCGTGTGCCTCCAATGCGACCGTGGCGACTTCTAGTCCGGGCACAACGCAGGAAATACTACAAGCGAGCTACTCTAAACGCACGATTGTAAATATGCGCAAGTTAGCTTAAATATTTCGAGCGCGGCCGCAGGATAATTAGGATTGCGAACGGGATGGTCGCCGGGAGGTAAAATTGACGCGCCTTCTCGAGCCCATAGAACCGGGCCTCGCTGGTAAAACTCGCGGCGATGGTTTTCTTTCCAGATTGGCTAAGTTCATTCCCAGCGAGACCGGGACCCTATTTACGATTTGCAATGCGACGCTTTCGGACAATCTGGGGCCGGAAACCAGTGGCAAGCTGTTTCTTGGCCTCAACTACTGGAGTTGGTCGCTCGTTGTGCTCCTTGCTTGCTTTCTCGGGAATATCCTGCTGCTAAGCCGAATGTACGACAAAGAGTACAAGGGCGTCGAAATTAAAAGGCTGCTGAAGGCACGACATATATTTGCGAGTTCCTGCGGGTTTGTCATCTGGGCCTACGCAATCAAGTCTCCGGTCTTCAGCGACTATTACAAAGAATTCTTTTCGCTTTTGCTCATTGGTCTCTTCCTCATAATCGTCGACAGGGTGAAACCACCAAAATTGGGGGGCTAGATGCAGGAACTCCAGAGTTTTTCCCGAACCGACGAATTCCGCGCTTTCGTTGATCGGGTCCACCAGCAAATCGACCCCGGCGAGAATAAATTCTTCCTCGGATTCGTCGTCACGCGCCATCCATACTGGAATAGCCTAAAGCAAATTCGAGCGGGAGGGTTCGACCTCCTGTACCCTAATTATTGGCCTCCTCCTCTAGGACCATATTGGGTCGATTCTGATATGTTGCGCCCTCCGATGTACTATACCTCGGACAACAACGATGACTATCTTACGTCGAAGTGGGCTAATTTTTCTGAGAAGCAGTCGTTTCTGGTGAAGGTATGCTTTGCGCCTACTGAAAAAGCCTCGTTGGGGCTGCGCAGACGTTTGGAAGCCGTTTGCCAAGCGGAGCGCAACTTCTTCGCCATCGTCGAGGACCGTGCCCCCGCGCGGCTAGCATCTCACGAGGGCGGCAGGCAGCTAGTCACCGGAGGCCAGAATGGGACCATAGGAGGCTTCCTCCGCGACCAAAATGGCCGCTTCCACGGCCTCACCTGCGGTCACGTTGCGCGCACTAAGGGTGACGTCGTCAGTGCTGATGATGCTAGCAACGTACTAAAGACGCTAGGGAAGGTTGGTGAGACGAATTGGCCGCTTAATCCTATTGGCGGCAATACCCTCTGCCAGCCCCACCCAGGGAATCACGACCTTGATATCGCGATCGTAAACGTGGCAAGCGGTGTAGTTCCACAAAATACCGTTAGGGGGATTGGCCAAATAACCGACATCTACGGCTTGAGCCAGTTGGGTTCGGGTCATCAGGTACGGATGAGCGGCGCTCAATCGGGTGCAGAAGACTACACGATTACTGGCTATGTCGTAACGTACCGGACGCCCTACCAGGGCCATTACTATTGTTTCTCCGACGTGTTCGAGATCTCCGGCATACCCTCGACGACGTGGTTCCAGTTATTCGGCCAATATATACCAACGCCAAGCCTTGGCGATTCGGGTGCCTGGGTAACCACGGACACGGCGACAGGAAACGCGCTCTGCGGCATGTTATACGCAGTCGACAACGCCCGTGGCTATGTATGCTTCACCGACCAGATCCAATCCTGGACAAGGCATCATGGATGGGACCTCTCCGTATTTTAAACCGATAGCAGCGCTCCTGCCTGTAAACTTGCCGATTCGTCCGGAGTCGATCTGCCAGTACCGGAGCATCAATACTCCTCGATAGCGCCGATGGCGATCCAGCCCAGTCGCGAGGTTCTCATGCCAAAAGGAAAACAAAAGCGGCGTCCAAGGCTCTCATGGCCAGAAATTGAAGTCGGTGCCTGGCTAGGTGAGTTCGCTGGAGGACCGTCCGGCGCCATTGGGCAACATGTACAGCCAGGCCCTCCCTGTATGGTAGTAGAATTTACCTATCTAATTGTCGGCGCGGCAGTCGTTTCACCAATTTCCAAATTTCGTTGGCCTGCGGTAGTCTCGTTCTGGGTGCGGACCCCGTTAACGCCGGACGGAATTGAAGCCGGTTTCATGTTTAAATCTGAGAACTCCCCTACTCTCAATATCAGTTTCGAGGTTACACGGCAGCAATTCACCGAGACTGCTTGGCTGTTTAGGGAAAAGCTTATGAAAGACTTCCATTTCACCGCTGGACCCGGGGCCGACCAACATTGGCCGCTGGAAAGCTGGGGCGCTGGCTTCAAGCTATAGAACGGCAACCGAAGTCAGGCTTTGCAGGTCAGGTCTACTCGAGCCCGACTTCATTGCGTCGCTGCAGAAAGTTGCCGCCTCTCTGCAGATTGTGCTGACTTCTTCAAACGACGGTGGCAGATGCATTGGCACAGATACAATGCTATAACTGAAGCAGAAATATTCAGGAAACTTATAATAAGAATATAGTCAATTGCAATTGATTGGTGAAAATCGAAACGCAATCGTACAATTGCGTAAAAACATGACAGAGCTGCAACCGAAACTATCATCGCAATTATGTATTTTATTGAAACACCAGCTGTTTTAGTTTGTCCTCTAATTACATAATTTAGAATAACAATACACACAGACATTGATATAATTGCGTGAAGAACATTATACGGTATCCACCTAGCTATAAAAATCCAAAATGAAGTAGTTATGACGTTATTGTACATTCCATAATCAGACATCATTTGTATATAATCAAACAAAAAAACAACTATAGTTATGGAAAGTAGCAATACTGCATGTTTCTCAAATATTCCTCTGAAGGTTATATTTTCCATCTCTGTCCCGGCCGACGGGGAAAGCGAAATTACCAGTATAGTTACGGCCAAAAGAACAGGTATCGCTTGAGCAAGCAAATAGAGACCGGATATTGTGAGCTCGTCCTCGCCATGAGGCCAATACTCCAGCGGCGGCGGTCCATTCAACCAGTCCACAACCGGCCCTAATAGGGGAATGGCGAACCAGAGTATCGTCAGCGCCACGAGTGACAGCAGGGCGCCGGCAACGAGTCCCCTGATGGGAAGGTTCATGGAAGGCGGCTCATGCACGCCTAGGTCACGCGCAAGCCTTCTAAGCGCTATTCCTCCTCCCTTACGCACAGTGGCGATGGAAGCAACGTATACAAGTTGTTCAAGTAGACTTTTCAAATCCTTTTCGGAGCTTGTGGATAAGTTCTCAAGGGCATCGGCTCGTCGAGAAATTTCAGCCTCATAAAACGTAATATCTGCATATGGCCTAATCTTGTTGCGCCAATTAAGCTTCGTCCAATTGCTCAATTCAGCGGCCCGTTGCTGATTAGTCTCGAGCTTGTCCCATAGTTCAGTAGAGAAGTCTGTCGCAGTATTCGCGACAATCCTTGGAACTCCAACGAGGTCATGAAATATGTCTCGTTGCAGGTTTGCAATCTTCGAGAAGCCCGGGATTGCCTCGTGAGTTAAGCCCATGAACGCCGCTGATATAAACAGCGGATATGGAACAGATTTGATTAGCTCTTGAAATTTTTCGACATCCCCATCTTGCGTGGTCACACGAAGCCAGCCGGAGATTACCGATGGGGAAATAAGGCAAGCGAACAAATATCCTACAAAAGTAACCAACAAGAATAATAGTAGCGTACCCATATAAGACCGGAGTCTAAGAAAGTCCCTGGCTCGCAGGTTCGGTACCGCGCCAAACCAGCGTTTCAAGTCCTCGTCTTGATCGTTGAGTTCGCTATATTTCCCAATTTGAAAGCAAAGAAGAAGTACAGCGCCAAGCCAAAACTGCGTGGAAGTCAATAGATCCGACATAGCGTCACCGAGGAGGACATCTGCCGTTCGGACAGGCCTGCGCGTGCGTCTCAGAACCAAAAAGCGGATTGATAGCCAATGATGTGGTCGCCAAACAACTGAGAATTACGAACCACTTCAATACTTTAGACATCATCTCTCTCCCAGAAGATGGAAAGCGTCAAGGCCAAGGGATGTCAGCAGCAAAAGGCCTTAGGCCCCTAGACGTGCCTTCTTGAGTTAGCGTCCCCACCAGGTGGACAAAGCCTCTTCAGTTCCTTGAAAATTGTTGCGATCGCATCTTCCGATTCCATCAACTTCATGCGGAGCTTCACCGACAGCGCCATCTGTATACTGCCACAAGGTCCAGGTAGTCCAACAAGGTGGGACTACGGGTGTCGGGCCGTATTGTGCGAGCCAAAACCAGCAGTTAGCCAACACGGGATCAGAAGCAACACCGAGGGCACGTTTGATCGTATGCCCGCTGTAAAAACCGGGCCATCGACCCGTCGCGGCCTTAACGTGCGTCACAAATGCACGTGCTTCTTCAAGCGACATACTCCCGCCGGTAGGGTTATCCTCGAAGTCGAGGACCAGAAGCGTTTTCTCAGTCGGTTGAACCACATCTAAAAAGTGTGCAGCCTGTGAAACTCCATTAGCGCCCGTCCCGAAGTGGTACGCGCCAAACAATAAGCCCGTATCAAGAATTCGTTGGCGATTGGCGACTAGCGTTGGATCGACGTACAGCTCACCTTGGGTGGCCTTGTGAATTACGCCCAGAACACCGCCCTCCTTTGCTCGGTCGAAACGGAGCCGAGTGCCGTTATGATGTGAAATGTCTATGACCGAATTACTGATTGAAGCGCTCGCCATCGAATCGCCCTCCCGATGACCAACTGTTCTGCACAACTATTTATGCAGCTAACAATCTTGCGACGATCGCGAAACGAGTGCAAATATCCAATTTTAGCTAAATATAAAATTCAATCAAATTGCTTATTTCCTAGCTAAAAGCACGCAAATATTACAACCATTCTCCCAAGTCGCTCACACGCCTCAGCAGAGCTCGCCGAAGTCACTATGAAGTGCGCTGATTTTGAGTCAGCGGGAGCTCGAATTTTCCGGTTTAAAGCTCAGCCTACAGGTGTGTCTATGATTGGCTCCTGGGCGGGATATGCAGCAAGTTATTACATTTCCAGCCCGCCATCATCAACAGGTCCCCCTTTAATGAGCAAACGACGAGCATCGTTCGAAATGTGAGCGTGCGCAATCGTAACGACGAATTGTTCCGTTCCTTGCTCGATCACCACGGTGCCGCGCGCGCGAAGAACCTCAAGGAAATCCGCGAGTGATTCCTTTCCAGTAAGAACAAGAATTTCTTGCCGCTTTGCCAGGGGGTGCGATCCGGTATTGTCAGCGTATAGATGACTGTCGCTCACTCGCTCGCCGTTGTCGAGAATTCCTTTGGCGTATATTCCAGGATGTACCTCGCCTCGATCGAAACCCGGGAGCATCCGATGGCCGTACACCTGTTATGCCGAGCTTCACGAATTGATTCAGTTAAGCCCTACTAACACCCTCGCCCAATAGGGCTATCGGTCAGGCGATTGACCACAGGATTGTGGGCGTTCATCGTCGCCAACTTCAACGAATACGGAAGCAGCAGGAGCGCGAAACATTCGGAGATTGTGATCAGAGGAGGCTCTCCAATGGGCATGGCATTCATACTCGACACATCAGTCCTGTCTGAAACCAGCAAATCCCGGCCAGACGCCAACGTCGTGCGATTTCTCGAAGAGGCCGATGATCTAAACATCCCGGCCGGGGTCATAATGGAGATAAACCTTGGCATCTCGCTCATATGTGGGCGCAAGCCGTCAAACTGAGCGAGTGGTATCAACGCCTGCTCAATAGCGGCCTCAAGATCATCAATACCGATACACGCATCGCTGAAACATGGGGAACGCTCCTCAGCGCACGCGATCTTTGGAGCTTAATGTTCCCGACTGGTATCCATCCGAGGTAGGCCGCAGGGATCTTTGGGGTCGCGCGTGGTAAGCTTGCGGAATGGAGATCGACGAGGACAAAATTGACGACACGGTGCTGGCGTTGCTATGGCTGACGCTTCACAACGAGCGTTGCGCCTGGAAGGGGTTTGAGTGGGCGACGACTGATCGCTTGTATCAGAAAGGCCTGATCGGCGATCCGGTGAACAAGTCGAAGTCACTGGTGCTGACGGACGAGGGTCTGCGCCGGTCGGAAGAGCTGTTTCGGAAACTGTTTACGCGGCAGCCGGGATTTCCATCGCCTTGATCACCTTCCACTCCCAAGGCAAGAGCTCATGCAGGCGGGAGACGGGAAGCTCGGCGATGCGGGCCAGCACGTCGGCAAGCCAGACCTTTGGATCGATGTCGTTGAGGCGAGCCGTCGTAATCAGGGTCAGCATGATGGCGGCCCGGTCGGCGCCGCGATCGGAACCGGCGAAGCTCCAATTTTTTCTGCCGCAAGCCACGCCGCGCAGGGCTCTTTCCGCCGCGTTATTCGTCATGCAAATCCTGCCGTCATCGGCGTATCTGGCAAAATCGACCCAGCGCGACAGCATGTAGTTGATCGGTTCGATGACCGGTGAGGAGCGTGAGAGGCCCTCCTGTTCCTGGCGCAACCAGGCCTCCAACTCGATGAGCAGCGGCTTGCTCTTTTCCTGGCGCACGGCAAGCCGCTCCTCGGCGCTTGTGCCGTTGATATCGCGCTCGATGGCAAACAACGCGTCGATGCGTTTAACCGCTTCCAACGCCGTCGCCGAGACAGGCCGTGCGCCTTTACCGCGGCGCGCACTGCGAGAGACGTCGGCCAGCTCGAAGAACTTCCGGCGCGCGTGGGCAAAACAGAAAGCCGGCGTCACCGGTATTTGTTTCTTCGTACGATCAAAGAGCGGATTGAAGCCATTATAGCAGTCAGCTTGCAGAATGCCTTTGAACTCGGCCAGATGTCGTTGTGGATGTTCGCCACGCCGGTCGCTGGAGGCGTAGAAGACGGCGGCCGGTGGCGACTGTCCCCCAAAGGGCCTATCGTCGCAAACGTAGGTCCAGATCCGGCCGGTGATGCACTGCCCTTTGGCGAGAATCGGGATAGTGGTGTCGTCGCCATGCAATCGCTCGGCCGCAAACACGTGCGTCTCGATGAGATCGAAGAGCGGCTTGACGGCGGCGCTGACGTAGCCAACCTGGTCGGCAAGCGTCTGGGTGGACAGATCAATTCCCTCGCTGCGGAAACGCCGGCTCTGGCGGTTGAGCGGCTGATGCTCGGAGAATTTGTCGAAGACTATAGTGGCGAGAAGGTTGGGGCCGAGAAAGCCGCGCGGTGTGGCATGGAACGGCGCCGGCGCCTGGCTGATGCAGCCGCACTCCCGGCAAGTAAACTTATCCCGGACGGTCTCGACCACCTTGAAGCGGCGTGGGATCTCCTCCAGCGTCTCGGTAGTATCCTCGCCCAGCTTCGACAGCCGTTCGCTACCGCAATGGATGCAGGCGCCAGGAGCTTCGATGACGACACGTTCCCGCTCGATATTGTCCGGCCAGGGTTTGCGCACCGGCCGCTTGCGAGTGAAGGCCCGAACGGTCTGGCTTTTGGCAGAGGCCGCTTCGGACGCAAGCTCGTCCTCGGTCGCGTCGGCGACCAGCTCTTCGAGCTGCAATTCCATCTGGTCGATCAGCCGCTGGGTGCGCTCCCGGCTCGGACCGTGTTTGTCGCGTTCCAACTTGGCGATCAGCAATTGCAGATGGGCGTTGAGCGCCTCGATGCTGGAAAGCTCTGCCTTGGCTTTGGTCGCTTCGGCCTCCGCCTGCAACCGCGCCTCGCGTTCCGCCAGCAGCGCGGCGTGGGCGCTGGCAAGATCGTCCGGAAGGGAAAGCGGTGGCAATGACATGCAAATTTTAGAGCATATTTCCTGAACAAATTCAATGAAGAAGGCGCTCAAACCCGTGTCGGACGCCAGGTTTCCTGCGGCGCCCGCCAGTCAATTCCCGACAGCAAATAAGAAAGCTGTGCGGCCGAGATCGCGACGGCGCCGCCTTCAACATTGGGCCAGATAAACCGCCCGCGCTCCAATTTTTTCGTGAACAGGCAGGCGCCTTGGCCGTCATGCCAAATTAATTTTACCAGATCACCTCGTCGACCCCTGAAGCAGAACAGATGACCGCCCAGAGGGTCATGTTTCAACACCTCCTGCACCCGAAGGGCCAGCGAAGGAAAGCCGCACCGCATGTCTGTATGTCCCGTCGCCAGCCACACCTTGACCCCCGTTCCCATCGGAAACGGGTTCATCGCAACGTCTCCAGACCACAAATGAGCCGCAGCAGGACGTCCACGTCGACATCCCGACCGACGATCACACGCCGGCCGTTCGCACTCACCACCTCCATGCGACCGGGCGCGGTGACAGAAGGCGGCACAGCGACAGTCGCCGCAGGTGGCGTATTCGCAACATTAGGCTCGGTAACAACGATCGCTGGAACAAATCCGTTCGCCGAGCGGGGGACAAGCCGTCCTTCCCGCGCGGCCCTGCGCCAGGCATTCAACTGCCAGCGCGTGATCCCATGACGCTGCGCCGTGGCCGTCACCTGTCGCGGGCCGTTATAACTCTCAGCCACGATCGCCAGCTTCGCTTCATCCGTGAAACGCCGGCGACGCCCGCTATCGACAATCTCCATCCGGCTGAAATGCCCGGTGAGATCATTCCTCAAGTCCATGTGTGAAGCACCGTCTATATTGCCGTCTATATAGACAGAGCATCCACACTCTCACTCACTGCACAATGCGGCCCAACTCGGATGCGTACCCCGACTGCAGGATCGGAACGCATCAAAGGTGGACAAGATCTACATATAGCGGCCGCCGCTCTCATTCACCGGCTGCCCATCGCGAGTCTAAACCCGAAAGACTTCTTGAGAATTCACAGCGTCTTTCCGATCCCAGGCCTTTACGATCCACGAAGCGACATCTGGCACGTTCAGCCGATGTCGGTAGCGGATTTTAAACCGAAGCGGGTTCGGCTCACCGAAGTGGCTAAATGCTGATTGGCTGCTTTTGCCCCATATGGCTCAAACCGAGAACGCACTGCAATTTCAGCTTACATCATGCCAAATTGCACTCGATCTCACATTGGGTGCAATTTTCTAATGACAGAAAATAACGAAGCCCGGGTCGTCTACGCGAATCCCCTAATATCGATCCCCGGATCTCTGCGGACCGACAAGCTTCGGAAGCTACGTCGGAACGGCTGAACTGATGCTCAAAGAGCATCCAGACCCGAAGTCGATACTTGACCAGCATGGAATATTTGCGCCGTGCCGACCCTCGGCCTGCGAGAGGCAAGATTGGTGGTAAGCGCCGCCGACAGCAATCCTCGATTTAACATAACGAGGATTTGCGATGTTCGACCCAAAGTTACTCGAAGAAGCGGCCACCGCGTCGCGTGAGATATTGGCCACGACCGATGGCAGCCGCATGTTCTATTTGGTCGACCAAAGTCTCGTCCGCCTCATCATCGCGGACGCCCAAGCTGGGCGAGACTGGCGAAAGATCATATCGCAGCAGGAACAACGAAATGTCCTGGCTTGGATTCGAACCGCAATCGCCAACGACGAGGAGTGGACCCGAGATTTATTGACTTCCGCAAACCGCATGCGTGCGATTCCGACATTGTCTGATCTAGTCACCGAGGCAACAAAAGCCAACCTTATCCAAAGGATCTGGAGAGCGAAGCTCGTGGGTCGAAATGAGAGCCTTTTCTACAAGGATGAGAAAACAAATCTCTTTTTCGTTCGTCTGCACAACGAAGATGCACTCATTCGCGAGTGCGCCACCATGCAGCATAGAATGGAGAAGACACCGAACGATGTCGCCCTCTCCTATCTATCGCTTCGAGACGCCAGTGGCAGACGTCACGCCACTATCGAATTCGTGGGTCGGAAAGTCGCGCAGGTGCTCGGCGCACATCGCCGACCGATTGAGGGAAGATGCCTGGACGCTGCCATTCGATACATCGACGAAAGGAACTTGAAGTGCGTCGCGCCGCTAGCGCACCTAAACCGGATCATGAACAAGGATGGGGTATGGCTCGATGGCTCCAATTTGCAACCAGGCACAGTCACGCTTGGCGATCTAGACATGGTAGACTCCACCCTTAAGTCGCTGCCAGAACACCTCACGGTAACCGGCGACCTCAGGGTTAAGGGCTGCTCCCTTGTCGATCTTCCTGATCATCTTACGGTCAATCAGTCGCTCGACCTACGGGGCACCCATTTTCCACGATTGCCTGACCATCTCAAGGTAAGATGGACTCTCAATATCGAAGCCACCAATTTCGAGGTGATGCCAGAAGGACTGAAAGTCGGCGACCTGCTCGCAAAAGGAAGCAGCCTTGCTAAATACCCGCTTGGGCTGATGGCCAAAATCAGGGGCGAAGTTTACCGCTGAACGAAAAAATAAACCTCTGATTGTCGCGTATTTTACCTAACCTGTTTCCCTAGTCGAAATTCCCGGAATGATACATCTCGGGCGTTCAATCGGGGACAGACCCAAATGCCCAAGACCCAAAAGGCCGAAGCACAGCGTACTCCTGCCGAACGCTGGCGGCTTGCGCGTGCTCAGATCAAGACATCTCGCCGTCTGAGCGCCGCGTCCGCTTTGAAACTCGTTCAGGCCGTTCTGGAATTGACCGGCACCGAGGATGACATCTCGGACGACGTTGCTAACCGGCTGTCGTTCGAGTGCGGAATTTCAATCGAGGAATTGGACGCTGTGCGCCTCATCAAGAAGGCCACGGGCGAAGATCGGGAAAGGCTCATATCAAGCGGCTTGTCGCTCTCTGTGATCTCGGCAATATTGGTCGCGAGTGATGCGACACGAGAAGAAACCTTCCG
The DNA here is from genome assembly GCF_002944315.1 of Rhizobium sp. NXC24. Lineage (NCBI taxonomy): Bacteria > Pseudomonadati > Pseudomonadota > Alphaproteobacteria > Hyphomicrobiales > Rhizobiaceae > Rhizobium > Rhizobium sp. NXC24. Next base: position 1,637,292 of record NZ_CP024311.1, on the reverse strand, counting down.
CAGGATAGAAGACGACGAGCACCTCACTGGCTCGATCATCGGGCAAATCGACAAAGAGGAAAAGGAAGCTGCAACGTCGTCTGCCGAACTTCTTTTGAAACAATGGCAAAAGATCATGCGCCAGAAAATCAAAGAACACGGTCAGAGGGCGATAGACGAACTGCAACGTTCAGCGCGGCAACTTTTGGCTATGTATGGCGAGTATAAAGAGATCTTTGGCTCACACGTAGACGATGATGATACAACAAAGCCGCAAGATGTTCCCGAGAGCGTGCTTCTAGGCCATGAGGCGGCGATGCGGGAACAGGCGAAGCGTCTGCATCCAACATTCGTCAAGCTTTTTGGCGATGATCACGCTGATGAGGTGCAATGGGCTTTTATTGCCATCCACGATCCAGACACCGCATCGATAGCACGCGTCGCTTTTGTTCTTCGAAAAATGTGCCAGGGTGAATTTGGTGTTGGCCAAACATACGGCGGAGTGCATTGTGGCGTCGATTTCATGTTCAGTTCTCTGGCTTATTTAGCCGGGACCTTCGTGGCTGCTGGTCAGCGAGATCGACGTCGGCCGCTCAAAAAATTGAAGTCGATCATTTTGAACGCCGGAATCGGCGGCGAAGCCATTGGCTTGCGAGGCGCAAACTTTTATCCGGCTGCGTTGTTTGAGGATGTGGACGAGTATCGTTCCGTGATCAAAAAAAGCATGGCCCACTGGCCCGTCAGCGATGCAAGACTAGGCACCAACAATATTCGGACAGAGATCGCCAAATTGCGAAAGGACCTGGCCGTTGTATGCGGTGGTCTTCTGAGTGCCTACAACGTTCAGCGCAACAAGGACACGATCGATCTCATTCGCCTCGCCGACCCAAAGGCGTTTTTCTTCGGCCTGCCGCCTCGCATCTCGCGAAACATGAGAAACACGATCAACGAAAATCTTATCGGGCTAGTTGAAAGCGGCTATGAAATTGAGCCGTTTAGATTGTCCTTATCAGACTTCGGTCTGGCGCAGAACGGCAAATGCGAGGTGATCGTCGGCCTGAAGCCTGAGTACGCAAAAAACTTTATACTCCCCCAAATGCGTCCGGTCGAAGTTGATGGCAGCCTCCTACCCCAGGATTATCTTGATCCAATATCCGGAGAAACCCGCGCATCAATGTTAGAGCGATATGCGCGGCTCGACTCCAACCTCTCCGACTATATGGAAGCGCTGATTAAATCGGACGTTAAGATTGGGCACTATCGGATAACGCGCGGCGATCGAAAGTTCGAAAATCGAGCCCGAGAGGAAGCGCGAGAAGAGGCACGAGCGCGTTGGTGCGCCACGTATGGGACGAATAAGGTTCCGATGCTGACCCCTTGGACGAAGAACCCCGGCGACAAACGGAAAAAGGATTGGAAGGCAGCAGGATTTAAGTTTAGCGCGATGTCACAATCCGTTGAGACGACCATAGCTACTGGCGACTTTGAGGGTTGCATTGGACTCAGCGTTCACGCCTATAAGGCTCTCCAAGGATTCCCCCTCACCTGGAAAACTGAGGGAATGAGGAGGGCAACGGCCTCGAAAGCCATTGCTCTGTGCCTCCCGCCGCCCATTTCGACAGCGATCGGGTTTTGCCTTTACGCTGCGATTACCGGCAAGAAGATTCGCATTGCCGACGGACTGCGTGCGCCACCAATTCCGGCTGAGGCAATCGGTATCGTCGCTCTGGCCAAAGGCCCAGGTTTGAATTTGGCCGCCGTTATGCCCAAACGCCACCCAGATCCAGAGATTGCTCTTGCCGAAGAAATACGAGACCTCGTGATTATGCCCGACCCTTTTCCAGATCAGCTAGGAGAAAATGATCCCGCGCCCAAGCGACCTAAAACGGAAGCGCCGAGGTTTCCGCCGCCCCCGAAATTCAAGCGGTTCGAGATAGGCTATCGCGAACCTCCTGCTGTCGGGGTGCATCGCTGCCGAGCATACTAGTCCTTCCACGGAGGCCGCCGAGGCCGCCCCCACTTTCTCGTGCGAATTCGGTACAATTTTAGCTAATAGGGATTATCGACATCAAAACGGAGCCATGGCACGTTGGGATAACACAAACTAAGGGAGCCACCATGCTGGCCGAAGAGATATGTAAAACGCTCTGGTTTGGCGCTGACTGATCTCGATTGATGCTGGTCAATTTTCGTTTTTCCGTGATTTTTCAAGCGCTTTTACTCTGCACGGACTTCCTCCACAACCTTCGGAGCAAGTAGCGCATGACCTCCGTTAGTTCCATCCACCCCAATGCTCGGTCCTTGATGGCACCCTTCGCCTGTCTCCTGTCCGGCGTCGCCCTGTTCTGCAAAATCTACGAATTTTCCATACGTTTATAGGCTGCCTCCGACACTTTCGCGATTGATTTCGTTGAGCTATTTCCAGCTTAACAAGAAATTGGAGCGCAACGTCATGTCAGCAGTTGGCAAATTCGACTTTCAATCCGAGCGTTTCGAAACCTCCGATGTTTCCGGAGCTAGCTTGCTCATTTGCCGGACGTTCCGTCAGGCAGCTCTCCCCATAAGCAGGTTCGGTATCGGCCCGCGCGCGTTCGACACGATCGTTGAACGTAGCGGGCCGAATGCTGTCGGGCGTCAAGCGTGTCCGCAGCCGAAAGGCTCGGGCGTAGGGCCTCCGCCGCCCTAATACAAACAAACCCTATGCAGGAACACGCAGTTGAACGCGGGCAAAACCCGCGACCGGCGAAGCCATGCCTTCACCCACGTGCCTTCCGTTTCCTCGACTTCTTGAATCTTCAGACGCAAATCAGGACACAGCAATGACCATTTTGAAAGATGCATTTCAATTTATGGCCGATGGCGACGCCTTCGATACATTGATCGACCGAAATGAGCGCGGTGCTCGCGACCACCGCTATCGCCAGGAGCCCCTTGGTTTCACATCGGAACGCGACCGCAATTCATTGGACCGGAGGTTCGGGTTCAGCAAGCGAATACCGCGCCTCTAACATGTGATACCACATACCAATTGAGCGGAGGCCTCCCGCCCCGCTCCAGTGACCAATCCAAAATCGATATGGCCGCTCTCCCTCGACGAAATCGGGGATCGATCAGTCGCGTCATGAAAGTCGAACATCATGCTGGAAGCTCGTGTCCACCAAATGCTCAAATGCGAACAACGTGGCCTTCGCTTTGAAATCCCTGAAACCTTCAAATTCGCAGATCCGGACCGGCCTGTCGCCGGGCGCTTCGTTATTCCCGGGGTAACCCACGACGATGATCCCGGCCTTACGTTTGCGGAGGCAGAAAGCCGTATGGATGTCGCTTGGATTCCGCCTAGCAAATCGCTCGCCAGCAGAAACATTTCCCTGAAAAGCATGGCGTCTGTGCGTGGCCACATGGTCGACATCAGGCAAAACCAAGTCCTGATTTTCGAGAGCATCCTCGAATATTTTTTCACCAATGTCCTATTGGCACAGAAGCAAATCGTGAAGGTCGAAGATCAGCCGGGCGAACTCGAATACGAGCTGGATGGTCAGCGCGCATGGCATACCCTCGACTATCGATCGACCGACCATTCGAACCGCCGAGTGGCATATCAAGTCAAACCGTCTGAGATGCTAAAGCCCGACCGGACCTTGGAAAAGCTCAACGCGCTAAAAGCGATTCACGTCCCAACTTTCGCGCTTGATATCATCGCTGTGACCGAGAGACAAATCACGCGAGGTAAGGCCCTGAACGCAATCGATATCAACAACGCAAGGAAGGAGCGGCGGCAGGAAGATTGCGATAGAGTTCTGGATGTCGTTCGTGGCATCGGACGGCCAATTGAGATGTGGCGTCTGCAACTCCGGATGGGCGATCCGGGTACGGTCTGGAACGCCCTACTCTGCCTCCATTACGACCGGCTGATCAATATCTCGCGACCAGGCGAGCGCTTCCACGACAATTGCCTCGTTCAAGCCCGCTGGGTCCAGTGAAGGAGTCGGCTATGGCCATTCGTCCCGGTGTGCCTCCACTGCCGATCTCCGCCTTCGACCGTGCCAAATTAGACGGGAAGGAACTTCACGTCGTCCAGGAGAGTCCACACGGGAAGGTCTTCGCCGCTATCGACGGTAGCGGCGCACCCATTCCGGTATCGAACGCTGAAATTGCGAGCTGGCTCGGCGACGGATCGCTCACCATCGAGAAACGTTATTACGATCCTCGTCGCATTGCATTGGCAGAGAAATGGCCTTGGCTGCGTAATCTGTCGAAGCGGCAGCAAATGGTTGTTGCCTTCAAGCTGGAGTGGATCACCCGGTTCAATGATAAAAAAGCCGAGTTAGGCCGGGTCTCCAGTGATGCCCTCATGGTTTCGATCATGTTTGACATCCGCAAAGAATACGAAACCGATCTGGAAATCGCCGAGGCAAACGCCGACTACAAGGGTGGAAAGCACTATAAGCTTGACGTTTCAGGAAAAGATTCGAAACCTCAACTCGTAAATGTTACGGCAAGGTCCGTCCGGGGCTGGTGTAAAAAATATGAAGACTCGGGCAATGACTGGCGCGTCCTTATTGACAATCGTACTAGCGAACGTCGGGAAAGCAAATTTTCTTCCCTTGAGCTGAATATCCAGGGTCGGTTTGTATGGCGTTACCTGTCCACGACGCGCACCAAAGCCCCCTACCTCTTCCGCTTGATGAAGGCGATGGAGCGCCGGATTAACAAGCCGAGAAACAAGGAAGATTGGATCAACCTTGGCAGCAGATCGACGTTCTATAATCGGATCGATGCGCTTCCTGACTATTTGAAGTACAACCGAAAGTGGGGCGAGATCAAAACCGCCCAAAGATATACTATCGTGGTGGCCAAGGAGCGTGGCTATCCAATGGATTTGATCGAGGCCGACGAATGTCGCCTTAACCTCGTCACGATCCTGAAAAACAGCAAGGTTTGGGATGAGTTATCGGAGGAGGTGCAGAAAGCCTATCGTGAGGCTTCGCGTAGACTTTGGTTCTCAGCCGTCATCGACTATGCCACAAACTCATTTTTGTCCTTTCGTATCCATGTCCGCAATCCCTGCACCGAGACGGCATTGGCTACGTTCCAATTGGTTGAGCGAGACAAAACTACGATTGCCAAGGCAGCGGGTTGCAAGTCGTCATGGCCAATGCGTGGCGGTCTGCGGCTGATCCGCGTCGATTGCGCAAAGTGGTACACGAATGCATCTGTCACAGCCACGCTCCTGGATGCAGGCGCTACGAAGATCCACCCTCCCGCAAAAATCAGCACACTCAGAGGTACGATCGAACGCATCTTTGGGATCGTCGGCCATCGCGGCGATCAAGACCCACGCAAGGGTGCTTCGGTGAACGTCGATAGGCTTCATGACGTCTTTGTGCGAGCCATTGTCGACGTTTGGCACAACATTAGGCACGGCGGCAAGCTTGGAGGCATGTCGAGCAGGCAAGCTTGGCTGTTAGGGTGCGAAGCTAAACTCCCACCCAACCCACAAAAAGACTATCTCTTGCGTACCATCTACGGCGTGAATCTTAAGCGCGTAATTGGACGCGAGGGAATCCGCTTTCTCGGCTTCTATTACCAGAGTGACGAGATCCAACGCATGTTCCGTGAGAACACAGGCACCGAAGTCGACATCCGCGTCGATTTTTGGGACATCGGCGAAATCACTGTGTTCGACGGGAAGTTTTCCTATCGTGTAGGCTCGCAGTTCGGCTTCCTTAAGGGCGTTTCCTTCTGGAAGGTGACAGCGTTGCTCGAAGAAATAAACCTTGTTGATACCGAGTACACGGATCGCACGCAGGACACCGTCGATGAAGCTTTCGAATACATCGACGGCATCGCGGAAATTTCGCGAGCCATGCATAATTTGGCAAGCCCGGTACCAACCTCCGAGATGTGCGACCGGCTTGAGCGTCGCATCCGCCGCGCGCTCCACATCGTCCCTGAGTCTGACTACACCCGCGCCGTACGCGACCAGGATTGGCGGCTGACGCCATTTCTTGAGGAAGCTTGGGGTCTCGGAGACGAGTTGGAAGAGGATGATTTGGACGTGCCCTCCAGCCAATCCAAAAAGGCGCAAGAGGAAAAATACGGCGCTCCAACGAGAGGTAAACCCAGCGCGGACCAAAAGGCAAAGGCAATTGAAAATCCCCGGTCCACTGAACAGCTCTCTCTGCCTGCCAGCAAAACCGCGATCTATCGCGACGATTTTTAACAGGAGAAACGAGTGATGGAACCCTCTCTGCTAAACCTGCGACGCGCATCAATCGAACATCTTCGTAGCACTATGGCACCCAAAGACTTGGACCTCAGTGACTTCATGGCCAATCTCCGAGCCCAACACTGCGCAATCGAGCCCCGTGATGCAATTTTTGCCGACCTCGTGCACGCGCAAAAAATGAGCTTGTTGTCGCCGCAAGCGGATGACGACAAGGAGAGAAAGATTCTCTTCGTCGTGGGAGGCAGCGATGCGGGAAAATCCAAAATGATCAAACACGCGATCGCTACCGATCCAGCGTTTGCACTGCGTCACGACGAGTACGGCAGGCCAGTCAACCCGATCGTGAGAATTCGCGCCCCCAATCCATGTTCGCTCCGCAACATTGGCATATTGCTGCTGGAGGCTGTTGGCTATCCAATCAGGAGCGATGCGAAAGAAACGTATGTGTGGCCATTGGTTCCAGGGCAACTCGCGCGGCGCGGAGTCATGTTCGTCGTGATCGAGGAAGCTCAGCGTGTCATGAAGCTCGACGATTGGTACGAACAGAGTAAGGTCTGGGATACGTTGATCAACCTTGTGGACAACGAGCACTGGCCCGTCAGACTTATTCTGGCTGGCATGCCCATCCTGGAGAAATTACGAGAGGCCGAGGAGCAGATCCAAAACCGCTCTAAGATCCAAAAACTGATGCCAATTCCAGCTACAAAATATCCAATTGTCAGCACCTGGATCAAGACCATCATCTCCGAACACGCAGGATTAGAATTGCGAAATCTTCCGGTCGACGACGTCAGCAAGCGTCTCATTCACGCTAGCGAAGGAAATACCGGAGCAATATTCAAGCTGATTATGTCATCGGTCGAGCTTGTTATGTCATTGGGCGACCGCAAAACCGTTACAACGATCGATTTCGCGCAGGCTTATCACAACGCGACCGGCTGCTCGATCGACACAAACATCTTTGAACAGAGCAATTGGAAAAACTTGCCGAGCGGTGCCGCCAAAACCAAGAATCCTAAGAAAGATCTCCAAAACGTCGCCGGAAAGGCAAGGAAGGCGGGAGATCGGCCCCGGTGAGAAGGTTGATGCTGACGGTACCCTTTTATGAAGACGAAACCATCACCAGTTTCGTCTCGCGGCTCGCGATCGCGAATTTCGTAGAGGACGTTTGGGAATTCTGCCGTCATATGGGGCTCAGCTATCGTCGGATCATCGACGGCGAGCTGTCAGAAATTCGAAGGGTCCTAGATCTGGCAGGGCATACGTCGATCGAAATCGGCAGCAGACACGTCGAGCGCATCGACAGGCACGTGCAAATCAATGGCGAAGCTCTCTCCAGAGCCTCCTTTCATCGATATCGTCTTCGATACTGTCCCCACTGTATCGAAGACGATATCAAAACGCGCACGGGCGATCCTCTGTGCAGGACCTATGGTCGCCTTCATTGGTGTGTCATCCACGTCCGCACCTGCTCAAAGCACCATGTACCACTCCTTCAAACGGACATCTCAGCTCTAGCTGGTTCTCACAATATTGCGGCGATGATTGCCGCTAGGCCTTCTGCCACCTTTCAGAACGAACCACAGCAGTTCAGTCCCTTCGAGGCCTACATTGAAGACCGGTTATGGGGCCGATCGGAGCGGAAGTCTTGGCTCGATCGGCTACCATTGTTTGTGGCCGGGAAACTGTGCGAAATGGTCGGGGCGACTAAGCTATTCGGCAAGAGCTACTTTGCCGAAGAAATCAGTGAAATTGATTGGATCAAGTGCGCGCAGACCGGGTTCGAGATCCTCTCTCCGGGTGAAGATTCATTCCGCGATTTTTTGCGGTCCCTCCATATCGATTTTTGGAAACAAGAGAGTAGCTTTGGCGGCCGTCTGCTCTACGGCAGACTGTACGAACGACTGGCATTTGAAATCGACGACGCCGCCTACGACGGCATCCGCGATATTATGCGGGATGTCGCTTTGTCGTCAGTCCCCTTTGCAATTGGAGCCGAGCTTTTCGGCCCCGTAACGGTGCGCCGATTACATTCGATCCACTCCGCCTCACGCCAATATGGCATCCACGCGGCGACCGTCAGAAAGCTCCTTGTCAAAGCGGGATTATTGGACGCGAACCAATCTATTGCGACGGACAGTCGCACCGTTTTTGCTGCAGCGCGGGTGGACGAATTGATGGAGGATTTTACATCGAGCATGAAGCCAGCTGCAGCGCGAGAGTATCTTTCCACGGGGCGAACACTCTGGCGAACCTTGGCCAGAGGGAACTATGTTGAGCTGGCACTAGCAAGCGGACCAGACGTCAGCTTGACCCCATTCTATTTCAAAAGGGATCTGGATGGTTTTCTAGATCGAGCTACCAAATGCGTGACAAGAGAGTTCAATCAGGAGGCCGGATACCTCACATTTGCAGAAGCGGTTAAGGCGGCGAACTGTCGCTTCGAGGAAATCCTCGATCTCATGCTAGGCGGCAGTTTGAAAAACGTGTCAACTAACCCTGGCAAAATGGGCCTTGACGCCTTTCGATTTGATGTTGAGGAAATCCGTCGTCTCACAATGCTGCCAGATCATGGCGGCCTCAGTCTTTCGGATGCGGAGAAAAGATTAAGGTTGGCGCGACCTGTATTGGCGGCGCTGATCGACCAAGGCTTCATAGAGGCTGAGCATGCGATCAACCCGGTCAACAGATGCCTCCAACGCATCGTCCGGCCGGAAGTCGCTGACAGGTTTGCCGCTGAGTACGTGACACTGATTGCCTACGCCAAAGAGCGGCAACGTCATTTCGCGGGCATGAAGAGAGATCTGACCGCCGCTGGTATCCTGCCAGTGATAACCAAAGAGAGCGTTGGCAGTACGTTTTACCGTCGCGCTGAATTGCCTTAGTTGACGCCCGTTTCATTTTCAAACCAACCCGGCCGTCAGCCGGTTTTTTTTGGCATCTTCAGGAAAAGTATTTTGGATGAAGGAGAACAATTTTGGAAAAGATGGTGGGACTGGCTTTCAAAAGCAGCCGCCCAGGGAAAAGTAGATTTGGACGCGACAGATTGAAACTGTAGACATTGGAAAGCCCCGAAGCTCTCGCTTTCGGGGCTTTTAATTCGACTGAATTAGATCCATTCCGAGGGGAAATCGATAATCCAAGAAGAGGAGTTACGGTAACGCTCCCGATCCTTTTGCCGTCCCGTCGATGACCGGGCAAGATGGCGGCATCGGTCGATCAAACAATACCGCGATGCCGCAATCCGATGTGAACATCGCTTCCTCGTCATGTCCGACGCCGGGCACCTCTACGACCTTCTGGTTGAGGTCGGACGGATGCCGCTTTTCCATATAGTCGAAATAGGTCAGCCCGCGTGCAAGCCGGTAAGGGCCTTGCGCCATCGCGGCGCAGGAGCGGTCGATGAAATGGGTGTACGGGTTGGTGTCGGCCTCACCCAGCAGGTAGATAACGTTCCGCGCGGCATATGCGGCCTCCATATCCCTGGGATTTTGCGAGGACACATATTGCGGTGCGGACGTCAGCCCGTATCGCCATTGCGTCGCCTTCGGGCATGAAGCCAAACCGCCGGATTGATCCGGTGCGGCCGGCCGCTCGTTGTCGAAATACAAATAGCTCGATGGATTGGCGACCAGGTAGCGAACGGAGACGCCGTCGCTCGCCAAGGTTTCCGCCTCCCGTCCGACCACCGCATAGCGCTGCACCAGTTGAGCGCCCGCCGAATGACCCATTACGACGACAGACTTCAGCGAAGGATACAAGCGGCGATCCGCGAAATGCTGAAGCAAGGCATCAAGCGCAGAAAAGGAGCTAATCGGCGCGGCTTGGCGTGCCGGCTCACCGCTCTTCCAGCCGCTCTGCGTCCAGGCCAGGGTCTGGGCGGACAGCGAGAAAGCTTTGGCATCGGATCTTATCAGGAACTGAGGTGCGACAACCATGGTTCCCTTCGCCAAATCACCTGCTTTTGCGAGCAGCCTCTGGCCGGCGGCATAGTAGGCATCGGCGTTTCGAAGCGTGCCGTGGATCACGATCAGCACTTTCGTCACGTCGGGTGCTGCCGCATCAATCGCATGATCCGCGTAGAGGGGCATTTCCCCTTTCCCCTCCGCTGTATCGATCAGCAGGCGTTGATCCGCGACCTGCTTGACCGGTTCATGGAGCCGCGCATGTTGAGAGGCTGCGTTGGCAGGCCATGCCTCACTCGATATGCCGGTTGCAAACAATGCTGCCATTGACAGTAGGATACAGGCCCTGGTCCGGATGCTTCCCAGAATGTCCATTTGCAAAAACTCGGCTGAGGAAAGTGCACGATCGACTATCTCGACTTTTCGTCGGCCTGAAGACGGCCGGCCCTTCAATCAAGCACCTGTGAATGGCTGCTCCGGACCTCAGAAATCGCCAGCCATGAACACCGATCTGCAACGGATATCATTCTCCTTCCCAAAAAGCTGCGACAGAGCGCACGACCCGTGGCATAAGGCGCCAAAACTTTCTTCGGGCCTCGCGTAGACATGATTCGTATCGAAAACATCAGCAAGCAGAACAGCCATCGCATCCTCTTCATCGAGGCGTCCGCGGCGCTCAACAGGGGTGAAAGCGTCGGGCTCGTCGGTCCCAACGGGGCCGGCAAGACGACGCTTTTCCGGATGATCACGGGACAGGAGCTGCCCGATGAGGGGCAGGTTTCCGTCGATAAGGGCGTCACCATCGGCTACTTCAATCAGGACGTTGGCGAAATGGCGGGCCGCAGTGCCGTCTCCGAAGTGATGGAAGGCGCAGGCCCCGTCAGTGCGGTTGCCGCCGAGCTGCGCGAGCTGGAAGCCGCCATGGTCGATCCGGACCAGGCCGACAAGATGGACGAGATCATCGAGCGCTATGGCGAAGTGCAGGCACGCTACGAGGAGCTGGACGGCTATGCGCTCGAAGGACGCGCTCGCGAAGTCCTGGCGGGCCTCAGCTTCAGCCAGGAGATGATGGACGGCGACGTCGGCGCGCTGTCGGGCGGCTGGAAGATGCGCGTGGCGCTCGCCCGCATTCTCCTGATGCGCCCCGATGTCATGCTTCTCGACGAGCCGAGCAACCATCTGGATCTGGAAAGCCTCATCTGGCTGGAAGAATTCCTGAAGGGTTATGAGGGCGCGCTACTGATGACGTCGCACGATCGCGAGTTCATGAACCGCATCGTCACCAAGATCATCGAGATCGACGCCGGCTCATTGAGCAGCTATTCGGGCGACTACGCATTCTACGAACAGCAGCGGGCGCAGAACGAAAAGCAGCAGCAGGCCCAGTTCGAGCGCCAGCAGGCGATGCTGGCCAAGGAAATCAAATTCATCGAACGCTTCAAGGCACGCGCCTCGCATGCCTCGCAGGTGCAGAGCCGCGTCAAGAAGCTGGAGAAGATCGATCGTGTCGAGCCGCCGAAACGGCGTCAGACCGTCGCCTTCGAATTCCAGCCGGCACCGCGCTCTGGCGAAGACGTGGTCAACCTGAAGAGCGTTCACAAGAAGTACGGCAGTCGCGTCATCTATGAAGGACTGGACTTCATGGTGCGGCGCAGGGAGCGCTGGTGCATCATGGGCATCAACGGCGCCGGCAAGTCCACCCTGCTGAAGCTGGTCGCGGGCTCGACGCAGCCGGACGAAGGCAGCGTCGCTTTGGGCGCCAGTGTGAAGATGGGATATTTTGCCCAGCACGCCATGGACTTGCTGGACGGCGAACGCACCGTCTTCCAGCAGCTCGAACACGAGTTCCCGCAGGCGGGACAGGGCTCCTTGCGCGCGCTGGCGGGATGCTTCGGTTTCTCCGGCGATGATGTCGAGAAGAAGTGCCGGGTGCTGTCGGGCGGCGAAAAGGCGCGGCTTGTCATGGCAATGATGCTCTTCGACCCGCCGAATTTCCTCGTGCTGGACGAGCCCACGAACCATCTGGACCTCGATACGAAGGAAATGCTGATCCAGGCCCTGTCGCAATATGAAGGCACCATGCTGTTCGTCTCGCACGACCGGCATTTCCTGGCCGCTTTGTCCAACCGCGTGCTGGAATTGACGCCCGAGGGCATTCACCAATATGGCGGCGGCTACACCGAATATGTGGCGCGCACGGGCCATGAGGCTCCGGGCCTGCGGAGTTAAGCCGCGTCTGGCTGGGACACGTAGCTAGCGTATGCTGATGGGAACCGCCGTTGCATCATTGATCACGGCAACGGGCGTGGTCCTGCCGCGTACCCGGATTTCGATGCGCCGGCGGGATTCCACGGAACCCGCCTGCCCTGCCGTGATCGTATCGCCGGGCAGGATCAGTTGCGCGGCCGACATCGGCAAGATGGTGACGTTCTTCAGCTTCGGATTGGCCTTGAGGACATTGGCCACAGCGATGGCGCGCGCAAGTCCCAGCCCGGCATTATCAGCCGGCTCGACTGCCGATATCGGCAATTTGCCATCCATCGCCCCGATCAGCGTATCGTCGAGATTCGAGCTTCCCCGCGATACCCGCTGTTCGTCCGTGTGGCCGATCACCTCGACAATGTCAGCGTCATAGAGGCTCAAGTTGCTGGCAATCTCATTCGAGATCGTGGTGTCGAGCATCCGTTCAAAAGTCTTGGTCAATTCGGCGCTGCCCGACTGGAAATAGTTCTTCTTGGCGTCGTCGAGATTGATGATCGGCGGCCAATCATGGGCCCCCTTTCCAGAACGCTCGCCTGCCAAAAGCTTGGCTACCGTGTCGGGCGCCTTGGAAAGATCGACGCCATGCTGCTTCAGCACTTCCGCGAGTTTGGCAAGCTCCTGCAGATCCTCCGGCTTCGTGCCATCAGCGCCCATGCTGTCCAGCGTGTCGCGCGCGACCACCAATTCACGCCATTCCTTTTCCAGCGTTGCGCGGTCCGCCGCCGAGAGATCGCCGGAAATCAGCTTCGATTGCAATTGCACGATGCGCGCCGCCTGTTCGGACTGCCTCTTTTCCAGGAGCACGAGCCGTTGCTCGGCGTCTTTCAGTTTCCGCTCGGTCTCGTAGCGATGATTCCTCTCCGCCGAAATCATCGCCGCTGCCACCAGAAGCAGGCAGAAGACCAGCAGCAGCATGGATTCGGCCATGGTCAGGCCGAGGATGAGGCCACGATTATAGCCCTTGTGTTCCAGCTTCGGCGTGGTGTCCGAGACGCGCATCACCATAGATACCACCGGCGTTTGCGTCGCACCTTATCGGCCGGCGGTTCGTTTTCATTGGCCGAGAGGACCGTGACAGGCTCGGAGAGCACTTCATCGTCCACGGATGCAACCGGATGATCTGACGGTTTTTCCGCCTGCAGATCGAGCGGTTTGGGCTCAGGCGGCAGCGATCGGCCCGGCATATCGGCCATACGGCTCAGTGTCTGTTCGATATTTTTCAGTGGCTGCAATTGCGCCTCAGCCATCTCCTTGATGGCAGCGATCGCCGGCGCCAACTGGGCGCGGACGACATCCTCAGGCGAATGAATCTCCTCAAGTTTCTTGCCGACGGTTTCGACCGCCGTGCCGAATTTGTCGATGATCTCGGCGAGTTGCGACGTCGTTTCCGTCAGTTGCGCGGCCGCCTCGTTGATGGGTTTGACCGCCTGCTTCGCCAAGACCTCCAGGATCTTCTGAATTTCCTCGCCGTTGCGTTCCGCCTGGCGCGCGATCTCCTCGAAACCTTCCGACAGCATCTGATTGCTGACGCGCCGGTAGTGAGAAAATTCACGTGACGACGAATCCAGCTCCGTGCGCACGCGCCGCGTCATTTCGGCCAGTTCGTGGCGGACGCTGCGCTCTATGTCGATCGGATCGCGCCGCATTTGGTTGAAGAGAATACGCAGCGTCACGCCGGCGATGGTCGAGGTGACGGCGATACCGAAATTGCGGACGATCGTCTCGATCGAGGTCTCGCCGGCAAAGAGGTAGAGCGATACGCCGAGGCTCGACAGGGTGAACAGAAATCCCATGTAGTAGAGATTGTCGCCCGCCTGCTCGTTGTGCAGGCGAAATCCGGCGAAAGCCAGCGAGACCACGAAATAGACCGCCATCAACAGCAGCGGCACGCCGGTGACGATCGGCAGCGGCCAGCCCAGAAGCTTGGACGTCCAGATGAAGATCATGCCGCCGACGGTGACCAGCGCGAAGAGGACCATCGGCCCGTAGTCGCGCATGGCTAGCCTCGCCTCAACATCGGCCATCAGCGTATCCCCTCCAATCGGATGAAGCCGTCGAAATCGCCATTATTGCCCTTGATCCACTGCGCCCAGAAATTTGCCAGATCCTCCATACTGAACTTCATGTTCGGCCTTTGAAAGGCGAGGATCTTGATCATGACACCATCCAGTGACGTCCGGAATTTATTCCGCGCGGGGCTCTGCTGGAATTTCTGGTAGGAGGCGCCGTCGCGATAGTTCGAGAAGGCGTCGGTATGCTCGATCATGTCGGAGGCGATGTAGAGATGTTTCGGAATGCCGCCGGCAGCGCTCGCAAAGACCTCCAGATTGATCTTCTGGATGCCGGCCATGATCGGCGATTGCTTGCCGGCCTCGCCGACGCTCAGCTTGCCGGCGATATCGGCAAGCGGCTTTGCGAAGCCTTTTTCCCAACGCGCCTGCGCCAGGCGCGGATTGCTGGTCCACTCGTCGACATTGGCGCCGCTTCCAGGGTTGCAGCCATGGAAGGTCTGGATAAGCTCGCCCTCCTTCTCCGTCAGCGCATAAATGTCGATTGCGCCGCCGACGGGCACATCGGCCACGATCTTCTGGAACTGATTGCGCAGGTCGAGCGCCGTCGTGTCCGAGATCGGATCGGTGACGTCGAGCAGGATCGCCGTTTCCGCCTTCGGTCCATCCACCGGGCAGAGCGAAGCCTGGTCGACCGCGACATTGCCGCTCGCCTTGTAGCGCAGCCAGCCATAGGCGCCGACAATACCGAGGGACAGAACGGCGAGGCAAACCGTCGCCATGATAAGACCGGCCGAGCTGCCACCTCGGCTACGCCGCTTGCGTCGTGCCAATGATGCTCTCCGGGAAAAGATTATCGAGCTTGTGGTATTTCTCGATGGCGCTTTCGAATTCGTCGCCGATTCGCTTGATCTGCTGGGTCAGCTCGGCCTGCGCGCTCTGAATGCGCTCGCCAAGCACTTTGTCGTCCCATTCCTCTCCGGTCTGCAGAACGGGCATCAGGCGCTCAAGCTGATAGCCGGATGAGAAATAGGCCGGCTCCGGCTCCGTGCGCGTGCCTCGGTTGGCCTCGCGATAGACGGTCAGAAGCGTGTTGGCGGTGCGCTCGAGATGATTTTGATGTTCGATGAAGAGGCCGGCCGTTCGGGCGCGATGGGCGATGATGGCGGCGGTCTCCTGCCGGCGCATGCTGAGATCGCGGATGATCTCTTCGATCTTGCCATTGTGTTCATCGCGGATATCCCGAAGATCGTCGATCAGATCGAGCTTGCGGTCGATGTAGTTACTTCTCGCCGCATCGAGGCGTTTCTGCACGCCGGCAAAGCCTGGATAGGGATCTGTCAGGTAACAGCCGTCTATGAAGGCGAAGAGCGAGAACATCAGGCCGACGGCAAACAGCATCCAGGAATTCAGCTCCTGCAGACCCAGCGGCGCGGCCTTCAGCCGTTGCATTACCTCGGCTCCGGCACCGGTCAGAATGGTTGCCGACACTTCGCGGTAATGCGCCAGTGCGATGTTGATCGCGAGCGCTACGGCGACATAGGCGACTAGGCCAAACAGACCGAGCAGCTTCAGGAAAAACGAACGATGCACGAGGAAGCGAACGCAGAAGAAGGAAAACATCAGTGCCGAGCCGATGTTCACAAAGGCGAAGGCCGCCGCTTCCGTGACGCCGCCGACAATCCCCTGCTCGCTTCCCTTGGCGAGGAAGCTGCCGTTCATCACCATCTCGATGAGGACGAGGAAGACGATCAGCGCGACCTTGAAGCCCCAGGCCGCCTTGCTGGAGACCTTCGCCGCGCGCTGCAGCCTGTGCCGGGACTTGAAGTCCACCATCTCGTCCTCGGCAGTCTTCAAATTGCGGCGCAGGCCATGCAGCTCGTCGACGCCGCTTGCGACCTCCGCCTTGAAATCTGAAACGCTGGACGCATTCGCCTGCCGGATCAGTCCGAATTGGCCTTCGAAATCGAGATTGCGCAAGCGGCTGTCGAAGGTCTGGAACTGATCTTCGAGGACCTGATAAGAGCTTTTCTTCTCCGCCTCGACCCAAGCGATGATACGCTGCTCGGTTTCATCGAGGGACTGAGCGCTTTGCCCCGGCCGGTTGAGACTGCCGTTGGCCGCGCCCTGCTCCTTCAGGCTAAGCGTCGTGCCCAGCTTCTCGACATCGACAACGGGAAACACATCGGTAGAGGCCCGAAAATCATGGCTGGTCTCCCGAGCAGTCTCCCAGATGCGGTTTAAGGCTTCGAAACGCAATGATCTTCCTCGGCGACATGATCAACTTTAAAAGGACCACCGACAAACCGATACCGCACTGGTTGTTTCTGGTCCAGCATTCCCGCCGACGTTAAAATGCGATTGTGGTAAAGAATAGCCCGAACAGACAATGCCGGGCTTGAAGACGATATTGGTTTCATCAGGATATGGTATTGGGCTGATCCAGGTTGGCTCTTTGCCGGCTGAGCTGCGGTTCAAGGCCGCAGAATTGCGATTACCTCAATAAACAGCTCGCCAAATCATGGCGGTGACCTAACTTGCTCCGATCGGTATAGCCCCGGAGATCAAGGCCATGGCATCCCCTTCCCTCAAAACTATCTGCGTCTATGGCGCAGGTGCGCTCGGCGGTGCAATTGCGGCGAAACTGGCTTTGGGATTGAGGGGGCAGGCAACTGTTTCTGTCGTGGCGCGCGGCGGGCATTTGGAAGGCATTCGTGCGGATGGCTTGCGGGTCTGGGAGGCCCAGGCAGAGAGCCCGCTCGTGGCACAGGTGACCGCAACCGACGATCCGGCGGAACTGCCGCCACAGGACCTGGTGATAACGGGGCTGAAGGGCCACCAGCTCGGCGCGGCAGCCCCTGGACTTGCCAGGCTCCTGCATGCCGGGACGCGCGTCGTAATGGTCCTGAACGGCATACCCTGGTGGTATTTTCATCGGGATCGGCTAAGCGGTCATGCCGAGCGGCAGATGGAGGAGCTCGATCCGAATGGCGATCTCTGGCGGTTGATCGGGCCTGAGCGCGTTATCGGCTGCGTCGCCTATCAAGGCGCCGAGGTCATCAATCCCGGCGAGATCAAGCTCAGCAACAACGGCCATTTCGTTCTCGGAGAGCCCTCTGGCGAGGCGACTGGCGACATCGAAGCGATCGCAGCTCTCTTGAAGCAAGGCGGGATCAATGCCTCGGTCTCGCCGCGCATTCGCGACGAGATCTGGAGCAAGCTGATGGGCAATGCCGCCTTCAATCCGATCAGCGCCCTGACACGGGCGCTGATGTCCGACATCATGGGCAATCCGGCTCTGTCGGTCATGGTCGGCCAGGTGATGAACGAGGTGCAGGCGGTTGCGGAAGCCCTGGGTGCGCGTCTGGCGATTTCCGTCGAAGAACGTCTCGAACGCTCCCGCCAGATCGGCCCGGTACGCACGTCTATGTTGCAGGATCTACTGGCCGGCAAGGCGCTGGAAATCACGCCGCTGGTCGGCATGGTCGTCTCGCT
Source organism: Rhizobium sp. NXC24 (assembly GCF_002944315.1). Classification (NCBI taxonomy): domain Bacteria; kingdom Pseudomonadati; phylum Pseudomonadota; class Alphaproteobacteria; order Hyphomicrobiales; family Rhizobiaceae; genus Rhizobium; species Rhizobium sp. NXC24. The sequence continues at coordinate 1,619,413 of NZ_CP024311.1, read as the reverse complement.
TGGCAAGCTCACCGGTGTCGCGACGCCGACCTCGGCGACAATCCTGGCGCTGGTGACGGAGTTGGAGCGGCAGAACTTGCGGGCGGCGGGATAAGCCTGCCACTCCCTCCGCGCGGTTCGGTGCATTGCTCCCGCCATTTAGAACGGTGGCGCGGTTCGCACCACGTCAGCGTCTTTATATCTCGCCTATATCTTCGCCTTCTGCCTCGAATGGATTTCCTATGCTGCTCGGCGCTACCCTCGGGATCGAATGCAGAGGTAGACGCTATGCTCGATACACATTCCCCCAATCTCACCGAGGCCATCCGTTCTCTTGTGCGCGACAGCCGCGAAAGACGCCATCCCATCACTGCTTCTGCCCCCGTCGGCAAAGCCCAACCGAAGCGGCGGCTTCGCAACCGGCAGGTTCGCGAAAGGCGCACTTTCTATGCGATGTTCGCCTTCGGGCTATTGCTAAGCGGCCTCGAGCTTTTCATCGTGCTGCATGCTCTCTGAGCGGCCAAAGAGATGATGAGACCGGCCTTGCAAAGGCGCATCGGCGGCGCGATCACGGCACTCGTCACGCCATTTCGCGGCGGTGCGATCGATACCGTCGGCCTGATGGCGCATGTGGAATGGCAATTGCTAAGCGGCATCGACGGTTTGCTTGCCTGCTCTTTGACCGGTGAAGGACCTGCGCTAACCGAAGCAGAGCGGGTGCGGATCATCGAGATCTGCGTCGAGCTGGCGGAGGGCAAGGTCCCCGTCATCGTCGCCACCGGTACCAATGACACGGCGGCGACGATCAAGGAGACGCGGCAAGCCCAGAAACTCGGCGCCGACGCCGCTTTCGTCACTCTTCCCTATTATTCCAAGCCAAGCCAGAAGGGCGTAGTCCATCACTTCGAGCAGTTGGCGGGCAGCACCGATCTGCCGCTGATCATCCATAACCTGCCTGCCCATACCGCCATCGACCTGATGCCGGCGACAATCGCGCGGCTGGCGGAAATCCCGACCATCATCGGCATTGCCGACGGCAGCGGCGACGTCGCCCGCGTCGGCGCATGGCGTGCTTTGCTGCCGGAAAGGATCGCGCTCTATTCGGCCCATGATGCGAGCGCCCTCGCCTTCACCATGGCCGGCGGACGCGGTTCGTTTTCAAGCGCCGCCAACATCGCGCCGCGGCTTTTCCATTCCATGCAGCTATCGGCCGGATGCGACCATATGGCGGCGGCACGGCTGATCGACGATCGGCTTCGGTTGTTGTTCAAGGCGCTTGCGCGCGAACCCGAACCGGCGACGGTAAAGCATGCCCTTTCTCTGATGCGGCACATGAGCCCGGACGTGCGCCTGCCGCTAACCGGCGTCGAGACCGAGACGGATACGGTGATCCAGGCGACGATGGCGTTACTTCAAGCTGGCTGCCATAGACACGCGCCCTCGCCGCTGACTTTCCGCCTGGGATTATAAAAACGCTCTATCCCTATGAGATTTTTATATTTTAGCCTTTCCTGCCAAATGGAAATCATACCCGATCACTCATAGTTTATTTGCATGGCGCTTGCGTCGTTCAAAATCGACCGTAGCGCCAGTGACACTTGGAAAGGAACTATGATGTCACGCTACATGCAATACGGCACTGCTGCCGACCCGCTCCAACGCCCTCGTACCGCTGCCCTCGGAGGCGCCAAGCGTCCGACCCCTTCGCATGCGCTGCTAAACGGCCTGCGCGCCATCGCGCCGCGCCTGGCGTTCGTCTTCTTCGCCGCTGCCATCATCCAGATGCTGGTGCACTGGGCCGGCAATTGAGCACACGAAGCCATCTACGAGGGAAAACACATGGCAGACACACAGCATATTCAACGCCGCTCGGCTCACATCGCAGCCTCGCCGGCCCCCGCCCGCTTCACAGTCGGCCGCGACCGGCGCGGCGCCTGATCGTCCAGGACCGGCAAGGTCTCGTCGGCGGGCTCTTCACCAACGAAGCGGCCGCAGTGCACTTTGCCGCCGAAGAGTGCAATCATAATCCCGCCGATATCTGCCTCGCACCCGAAGGCTCGGTGCTCGATCTCGACGGCTTCGCAACGCCATTTCCAAACCTGCATTAAGGCGTAGCAATTCGAACAGCCTTCGACCGTCCCAGATGCACCCGGCCCAACGCTTCCTTAACCCACGCTTGGGTAGAATATCGGCCGGGTGTCACCAGAGTAAAAGAGCAATGTCGAAGCCTGCCTTCCGTTACAGCCACTATGATCTCAACGAGCAGCGCGCCGGAACCGTGATCGAAATCACGCTGTCGGCCATCGCCAATGTCCGGTTGATGAACAGCTCGAATTTCGAGCGCTTTACGGAAACTCTGAAGCACCAGTTCCTTGGCGGCGTCGCCAAGAAATCGCCCATCCGGCTGTCCATTCCCGAGTCGGGCCATTGGCATCTGGTGGTCGATATGGAAGGCCATAACGGCATGGCGGAATCGAGCGTCAAGATGATCGACAAGGCCCCCGCGCCGCGCATACAGAAGGCCGCCTCGGAAAACATCACCGCTCGGTGATATCGGATCTACTCTTCACCACGCTCCTTGCGCAGCTTTGCCCACCAATCCAGCCGCTTGCGGATTTCGCGCTCGAAACCACGCTCGGGCGGATCATAGAAGGTCTGACGGCCCATTTTCTCCGGAAAATAATTCTGGCCTGAAAAAGCATCGGGCTCGTCGTGATCATAGCGATAACCGTCGCCGTAACCCTCCGTGCGCATCAGCTTCGTCGGCGCATTGAGGATATGCTTGGGCGGCAGCAGCGAGCCGTTCTGCTTGGCAGCCTGTGTGGCAGCCTTGAAGGCGGTATAGACGGCGTTCGACTTCGGGGCGGTGGCGAGATAGACGCAGGCTTCCGCCAGCGCCAATTCACCTTCCGGCGACCCCAGATAGTCATAGGCGTCCTTGGCAGCGTTGCAGATGACCAGCGCCTGCGGATCGGCAAGGCCGATATCCTCCACCGCCATGCGCACCAGCCGCCTTCCAAGATATAGCGGGTCTTCGCCGGCATCGAACATGCGAGCGAGATAGTAGAGCGCCGCGTCGGGGTCAGAGCCGCGCACCGACTTATGCAGAGCCGAAATCAGATTGTAGTGGCCGTCCTGCGCCTTGTCGTAGACCGGCGCACGGCGCTGCACGATTTTGACCAGCGCATCGGGATCGAAGAGCTCGTCCTTGCGCGCGGCGCGCCAGACTTCTTCGGCGAGCGTCAGCACGGAGCGGCCATCGCCATCGGCCATGCGGATGAGGCTGGCGCGAGCATCCTCGGTCAAGGGCAGCGGCCGGCCCTCCGCCGTCTCGGCGCGGCGCAGCAACTCCTCCAGGCTTTCCTCGTCATGCGGGCGAAATGTCAGGACGCGCGCGCGGGACAGGAGAGCGGCATTCAGCTCGAAAGACGGGTTCTCGGTGGTCGCGCCGACCAGAATGACGGTACCGTCCTCCATGACGGGCAGGAAGCTATCCTGCTGGGCGCGGTTGAAGCGATGGATCTCGTCGACGAAGAGCAGCGTCTGGCGGCCATCCATGCGGCGCAGACGCGCGGTTTCGAACACCTTCTTCAGATCGGCAACGCCGGAGAAGATTGCCGATATCTGCTCGAAGGCAAGGCCCGCCTCGCCCGATAGCAGCCGCGCCACCGTCGTCTTGCCGGTGCCGGGCGGCCCCCAGAAGATCATCGAGCCGAGCGAGCCGGAGTCGATCATCCGCCGCAGCGCGCCGTCCTCGCCCGTCAGATGTGGCTGGCCGGTGACATCGGCCAAGGTTTGCGGCCGCAGACGATCGGCAAGAGGCCGCCTCTTGGCGACCTCCTCCGGTATCCTTGGTGCAAACAGATCGTCACTCATCGGAAGAACTGCCGGATGCGTTGGCCGTCACGCTCGATTTCGACGCGCCAGAAGCTCGGACTGCCAGTAACGGCCTGCTGCAGCACGTCCGTCGAGGTGATCGCGACGCCATTGACGGAAACGACGATATCCTTCGGCGCAAAGCCAAGGCGCTCGGCCGGCGAATCCGCCTTCAGGTTCTCGACGACGACACCGTTCGTATCCGCCGGCAGGTGCAGTTCATCGGCGACGCGCGGCGAGAGGTTGGCGACGGTCGCACCCGAGAAGGGATTGTTGCCCTGGATCAGCTTCTCGTTCCGCGGCGTGGATTCCGGTGCCGCGGCAAGCGTCATGCTCTCCTGATGCTCTTTGCCATTGTCGAGAACGGTCAAAGCAACGGTGGCGCCGAGGCCGGCCGTCGTCAGGCGATAGCCAAGCGCGTCCGGATGCTCGACCGGGATATTGTTGATGGCCGTGACGACCTCGCCGGCCTTCAGGCCAGCCTTCGCTGCAGGCCCACCATCGACCACCTTGGTCACCAGCGCACCGCGCACCTTGTCCAGCCCGAGCGCTTCGGCAACGTCTGATGTCACCGGTTCGAAGGAAGCGCCGATATAGGGGCGATCGAAGGTCTTGTCGCCACGATCGGCGGCTGCGAGGAAAACCTTGACCAGATTGGCGGGGATGGCAAAGCCGATGCCATTCGAGCCCCCGCCCTGGGAAAAGATTGCGGTGTTGAGGCCGATCAGCTCGCCCGTCATGTTCGTCAAAGCGCCGCCGGAATTGCCAGGATTGATCGAAGCGTCAGTCTGGATGAAGAAACCGACTTGGTTCTTCACTTGGTTGCGGGCAAGCGCCGACACGATGCCGCTCGTCACCGTCTGGCCGACGCCGAAGGGATTGCCGATCGCCAGCACGAGATCGCCCACTTCGACGGCATCGGAATTGCCGATCGGCAGGACGGGGAAGTTCTGGTTCTTGGATTTGATCTTCAGAACGGCGAGATCGACCCGATCATCCTTCAGCACGACGTCGCAGGGAAATTCGCGGCCGTCCGACAGCGCGATCTTGATATCGTCAGCGCCGTCGACGACGTGATTGTTGGTGATGACCGTGCCATTCGCCTCGACGATCACGCCGGACCCTAGCGAAGACTGCTTCTCGGTGCGATTCGGCATGCGCTGGCCGAAGAACTGTTCGAAGAAGGGATCGCCAGCAAAGGGCGACTGCCGCTGCACCATCCGCTCGGCATAGACATTGACCACGGCGCCGGCCGTCTGCTTGACAAGCGGCGCAAACGAAAGCTGCATTTGCATCTGGCTCTGCGGCACAGACTTCGCAGTCTGCGCCTCGGCGGAAAGCGGCATCGTCATGATGAGGGCGATCATCGAAACGGCGGTGCGCTTCAGCAGGACCTGCATGGAATTTTCCTTCTTTAATGCTCTTGAAACAACGTTGTAGCGTCCGACGCTAGAAAGGAAAGAGGGCGGAAGCATGAAGTATAATTGGTCGCTTGCGCGCATGAAGAACAGGCGTTGTGAACAAAAACGCGTGATCGCGCATTTCGTTTCGGAAACCGGCAGATGGAGCAAAAGCATGCGATCAACCAGCCTTGCGGCAATCTTTCTCGTTACCTCTCTCACCGCGGCCAACACATCCCAGGCCGCGAGCTTCAATTGCGAGTCGCCGAACCTTCAGCCGGACGAGAAGACGATCTGCGATAACAGGGCGCTCAACGATGCCGACGTGAAGATGGTGACGACCTTCGACCTGCTCTCCGGCCTGCTGGCCATGGGCTCGCGCGGCACATTGCAGGACGAGCAGACAGCCTGGCTGAAGAAGCGGCAGGCCTGTGGCGCGGATGCCGCCTGCATCAAGGGCGCTTATGACGAGCGGCTGAAAGCGCTGGAGGAGACGTATAAGCGGATCAATCGGCCGCTATAAAGCATATGCCACCTTCTCCCCATCCCTTCGACAAGCTCATGACGGGGCGAAGGGGTTTGATTACTTCCCGCCGAGATCTCTAACAGCACCCCGGTCAGCGCTGGTCGCGAAAGCAGCATAGGCCTTCAGCGCCGTGGTGACATTGCGCTTGCGTGCTTCGACCGGATGCCAACCGCTGGCGTTCTGAGCTTCGCGGCGAGCGGCAAGTTCCTTGTCGTCGACGCGCAGGCTGATGGTACGGCTCGGGATGTCGATATCGATCATGTCGCCTTCGCGCACCAGGCCGATCATGCCGCCGTTTGCCGCTTCAGGCGAAACGTGGCCGATGGAGAGGCCAGAGGTGCCGCCGGAGAAGCGGCCGTCGGTGATCAACGCGCAGGCTTTGCCCAGGCCCTTCGACTTCAGATAGCTCGTCGGATAGAGCATTTCCTGCATGCCGGGGCCGCCCTTCGGGCCTTCATAGCGGATGACGACAACGTCGCCGGCCTTGATCTCGTTGCTGAGGATGGCCTTGACGGATGCGTCCTGGCTTTCGAAGACCCTGGCCGGACCGGAGAATTTCAAGATCGATTCATCGACGCCGGCCGTCTTCACGATGCAGCCGTCCAGCGCCAGATTGCCCTTGAGAACGGCGAGACCGCCATCCTTGGAGAAGGGATGCTCAACGGAGCGGATAACACCGTTCTGACGATCGGTGTCGAGTTCTTCCCAACGGGCGTTTTGGCTGAAGGCAACCTGGGTCGGAATGCCGCCCGGTGCGGCGCGGAAGAATTCACGCACGCTTTCGCTGTTGGTGCGGGTGATGTCCCAGCGGTCGATGGCGTCCCCGAGAGTTTCGGCGTGAACGGTCGGGCAATCGCGGTTGATGAGGCCGCCCTTGTCGAGTTCGCCGAGGATCGACATGATGCCGCCGGCACGGTGCACATCTTCCATGTGAACGTCGCTCTTGGCCGGTGCAACCTTCGACAGACAAGGCACGCGGCGCGACAACGCATCGATGTCAGCCATGGTGAAATCGACTTCGCCTTCATGCGCGGCCGCGAGAATATGCAGAACCGTGTTGGTGGAGCCGCCCATGGCAATATCGAGCGCCATGGCGTTCTCGAAGGCCTGCTTCGAAGCGACGGTGCGCGGCAGGACGGAAGCATCCTCCTGCTCGTAATAGCGCCGGGCGAGATCGACGATCAGATGGCCGGCCTCGACGAAGAGACGCTTGCGGTCGGCATGGGTGGCGAGCGTCGAGCCGTTGCCGGGCAGCGACAAACCAAGCGCTTCCGTCAGGCAGTTCATCGAATTGGCGGTAAACATGCCCGAGCAGGAGCCGCAGGTCGGACAGGCCGAGCGTTCGATAACCTGCACATCTTCGTCGCTGATCTTGTCATCGGCAGCGGCAACCATGGCGTCGACCAGATCGAGCGCATGCTTCTTGCCGTGCAGGACCACCTTGCCGGCTTCCATCGGGCCGCCGGAGACGAAAACAGTCGGGATGTTGAGGCGCAGCGAGGCCATCAGCATGCCGGGGGTGATCTTGTCGCAATTGGAGATGCAGACCATGGCGTCGGCGCAATGAGCATTGACCATATATTCGACGCTGTCGGCGATCAGCTCGCGCGAAGGCAGCGAATAGAGCATGCCGTCATGGCCCATGGCGATACCGTCATCGACGGCGATCGTGTTGAATTCCTTGGCGACACCGCCGGCAGCTTCGATTTCGCGCGCGACGAGCTGGCCGAGATCCTTGAGGTGGACGTGGCCTGGCACGAACTGGGTGAAGGAGTTCACCACCGCAATGATGGGCTTGCCGAAATCGCTGTCCTTCATACCCGTCGCGCGCCAAAGGCCGCGCGCACCCGCCATATTGCGGCCATGGGTCGTGGTTCTGGAACGATAAGCTGGCATGGTGTCTTCCTCGTCGTCTTGGAAATGTGAGGCGTCGGCCGGCCTGGGCTTTGCGCCGAAGGGAGCGCCGACATTCCTGCTTTTTGAAATTGTCCTAATCCAATCGCACTGGACTGTCACTATCAACTCGATCGAATCCGGTACGCCGTAGGGGCGAACATAGCCTCGAGCTCAATCATCAGCCAGATGATACGGACAACGCAGAAGGCCGTTTATTCCATCACGAACCAACACAAAAAGTTGGTTTCCGTTCAAAAGAAATAACGTCGTAAGACGGTAACAAACCGTGCTTCTCCCGCGTAGAGATCGTATCATCTCTACGATCGTAGAAAGGAATATCGTAATGCCTTCCTATCGCCCGCCGAAGATCGCCTCTTCCGAGATCACGCCGCGCTCGGTGTATCTCAAGCGCCGCGAATTCCTGACGGCAGCGGCCGCCGGTATCGGCATGGCGGCCATCGGCAGCAAGACCGCAATGGCCGAGGCGCTGACAGCGACCAAAAGCAACTATACGGTCGACGAGAAGCTGACGCCAATCAAGGATGTCACCACCTACAATAATTTCTACGAATTCGGTCTCGACAAGTCCGACCCGGCCAACCTCTCCAGCAAGTTCAAGCCACGGCCCTGGACCGTCAAGGTCGATGGCATGGTCGGCAAGCCCGGCACATTCGATATCGACGCGCTGATCAAGGAATTTCCGCCGGAAGAACGCGTCTACCGCATGCGCTGCGTCGAGGCCTGGTCGATGGTCATTCCCTGGGACGGCTTTCCTCTTTCCGCACTGCTCGACAAAGTCGAGCCGCTCGGCAGCGCCAAATTCGTCGCCTTCGAGACGGTTGTGCGGCCGGAAGAGATGCCGGGGCAGTCAGGCGTTTTCCAGTCCCTCAACTGGCCCTATGTCGAAGGCCTGCGGCTCGATGAAGCGCGTAATCCGCTGACGCTGCTCGCCGTAGGTCTCTATGGCGAGACACTGCCGAACCAGAACGGCGCTCCGATCCGTTTGGTCGTGCCATGGAAATACGGCTTCAAGGGCATCAAGTCGATTGTGCGCATCACGCTCACCGACAAGCAGCCGCTGAACACCTGGCAGGCGACCAACAGCCAGGAATATGGCTTCTATGCCAACGTCAATCCGGCGGTCGATCATCCGCGCTGGAGCCAGGCGACCGAACGCCGCATCGGCGAAGGCGGCTTCTTCGGCGCCAACCGCCACCCCACCCTGCCCTTCAACGGCTATGCCGATCAGGTCGCAAGCCTTTATGCCGGCATGGACTTGAGGGCGAATTTCTGATGGCTCTTTCCCTCGCCTTGCCCAAACGCTGGCAACCTGCTTCCGTCTGGGCGCTTTACGTCGTCGGCCTGATACCGGCCGCATGGGAATTCTATCTCGGCGCCACGGACCAGCTCGGCGCCGACGCGGTCAAGACTTTCGAGCTCTTCCTTGGACTCTGGGCAATCCGCTTCCTGCTCTTGACACTCGCCGTCACCCCGGCGCGCGATCTGTTCGGCTGGAACTACCTGCGCTACCGCCGGGCGCTCGGCCTGCTCTGTTTCTACTACGTGCTGATGCATCTGGCGGTCTACATGGTCCTCGACCAGGCGCTCGACGTGCAGGCTGTCATCAACGACGTGCTGAAGCGGCCTTTCATCATGTTCGGCATGGCCGGGCTGGTGATGCTGCTGGCACTGGCCGTGACCTCCAACAATTTTTCCATCAAGCGTTTGGGCAAGAAATGGATCTGGCTGCATCGGCTGGTCTATATCATCGCCGCCTGCGGCGCGCTGCATTTCGCGCTGTCGACCAAGGTGCTCTCGCTGGAGCAATATATCTATATCGGCCTGCTGATGGCGATGATCCTCTATCGGTCGTATCGCCCGATCATGATGGAGAAGCGCAGAGCGGCGCGGACACCGGCCGCGCTTTCCCGCTCCAAAGCAGCTTAAGATTGGAGTTGAAGCCGGATGGTGAGCGGCAGCCATCCGGGGCATCCATTCGTTATTCGATGGCCGACCCGAGGGCGACCTTGCTTTGCTGCTGCGAAACCTCCACCGTCGCCGTCAGGCCAGCGATCAGCTTCGTGCCGTCAGGCACCTTGTCGAGAGCGATGCGCACGGGTACGCGCTGTGCCAAGCGGACCCAACTAAAGGTCGGGGTAATATTGGCGAGCAAGCTGCCCGAGGTGCGTTCGCGATCCTCGATTCCATAGGCGATGCTGTCGACATGGCCTGTCAGCTTCTCGACCTGCCCCATCAGATGAATGGAAACTTCGTCGCCGACATGGATGCGCGGCAGCTTGGTTTCTTCGAAATAGCCTTCGACGCGCAGGGAATCGGTGTCGATCAACGCTACCTTGGCGGTGCCGGCAGAGACATAGTCACCTGGGCGCAGGGTGAGGTTCGAGATCGTACCATTGACAGTAGCGCGGACCTCGGAACGGTCGAGGTTTAACTGAGCGAGTTCGCGATTTGCGGTTGCCTGCCGGAGAGAGGCTTCGGCCTGCTGCTCGGTGGTCTGCGCCTGCTCCTTCTGCTGCAGGGAAGCGGCATCGCCGAGGCGTTCCTGGCGCTGGCTTTCGCGGCGGGCCTGATCGAGAGCCGCTTTGCTGCTGGCGAGCGCAGCATCCGCCTGCTCGAGAGCGATAGCGAAACGATCGCGATCGACACGGAAAAGGACATCGCCCTTCTTGACGGACTGGTTGTCCTTGACGAGCACATCGCTCACCAAGCCGGAAACATCGGGCGCAATACCGACGACATCAGCCCTCAGGCGCGCATCGCGCGTCCAGGGTTCGTCCATGTAATGGCCCCAGAGCTGGCGGCCGACATAGACGGCGGCAACGACGAAGATGAGAGTGACGGCCACACGGCCGATGAGTTTGAACGCGTTCATGTAAAATACCAACGAGAGACAGAGGAGACGGCGCCGAGCAGCAAGACGTAAAGCGCGAGATCGAAAAGACCGCGATGCCAGACCAGAGTGTAGGCTCCGATCCATGCGAGCAGGCGTCGAAGAATGATGACGGCAAACAGCGTCACGAGCATGAGAACGAGAAGGCGTGGGATGTAGACGCCATAGAGATCGAATTCTGCGGGCATGATATTACTCGGCGGCAATGGGAAGAGGTTGAGTTGTATCCGATAGGGGCGGCCGCCAGCTCGCCGGCGGCTCGGCATGGGGGAAAAGCGCCCTGCGAAGGCCGACGAGCGCATCGAGGCTCGCCCGGCCGGAATGCCGCTTTTCCTGCGCGACCGCTTCGAGACTATGGTCGATCGACACGCGCAATTCGTTGGAGGGATCCACCGCACGCTTGGCCTTTAGCCTCGAGCGATAGAAATCCGAAACGCCGATCAGGACTTCACTGACGGATGCGGCGGCAGCAGCGCTCAGTTGCCCACGCTCCTTCTGCAGCATCAGCACGTTGAAGCCGAGGCGGACATCGGCGTAACCGTCGACCTTCTTCAATTCGCGATCTTCGATGCCTGCAAGGCGCGGCACAAGTTGCCCGAGGCGATCCAGAATGCGGCCGGAAAGTCGCTCGTGATCCGCGCGGCGGATGCCAGCCGCGGTTTCGGCGAGATCGGTCCAGCCGGCTCTAACCAACCGCCAGGCGGCAAGTTCTGCGCCGAAGGGACGGGTGAGCAAGGTCCAGACCAGGGCAAAGCCGACACCCGCCAGAGCCGCGATCGCGCTGTTGGCGAAGCTGGCGAAATCGGCCGTATAGCGGTCCTGCAGCGCTATGAAGGTCGCGCCATTCACCGCCAGCAGCATGGCGAGCATGTTGGTTTGCGGGCGCGGGATCAACAGGCCCATCACCAGGAAAGGCGGCGCGAAGACCAGTACCAACATTTCGAAACCGGAGATCGACGGCAAGATGCCGAAGATATAGACGCAGGCGATGAGCAGGCTCATGGCGCACCAGATGAACATCGAGGTGATGAAGGGTGCAGGCCGATCAAGCGAGGCGAAAAACGAACAGGCGACGGCCGCCATGGTGACGAAGCCGGCGCCGTCTTGCCATCCGGAATAGATCCAGAAGAAGCAGGCGACGGCGATACCGACGACGACTGCACCGGCCGAGAAAGCAAGCAAGGCATAGTCATAGTGCCGGCTGCGCCCAACGACATTGCGGTGACGAAAGGCGGGCCGCCATGTGCCCACCTGCCGGCCGGACACGATCTGGTCGCGCAGCGTCAGGCAATCCTGCCAGAGATCGACGATTTCTTTGAGGCGATCGAGCGCACTCGACCGGACGAGATCGTCCCAACTGAGATTCAGATCATCCTGTTGCAAGTCGCCAATCTTTTTGAGCAAGCTATCGGCGGTATCGTCGGCCTTGCCGCGACCGCCCTGCCCTAGCCAATCGGCCACTTCATTGAGCACCGTGACCAGTTCCTGCGGCAGCGGCTTTCCACCGGCTTTCAGCGCATGCAGGCGATCGGCAAGAGACGAGAAGAGCGGCAACAGCATCAACAGACGGCCGCGCAGCTCGCGCGAATGCCTGACGATATCGCGGCTGCCTGCATCATAGCGCAACTGGCTGATGACGAGATCAAGGCCGGAGACGTCAGCGGCGAGCTTCTGCCGCTTCAGGGGCGTTGCGGGAGAAGCCCCTTCGCCGCGCAGAATCTCGTCCGCCCAGATGCCGGCATCATCCAACCAGGAGCTGATGCGCTGGCCAAGTGCCGGACCGACACTGCTCGGAAAGACGATAGCGCTGACAACGCTCGCGCAGACGATGCCAATGATGATCTCCTCGGAGCGGGCAAGCGCCACATCGAAGACGGTTTCGGGCGCGCCGACGGTCGGCAGCGCGATCAGCGGCAGCGAATAGCCGGCCAGCATGAAGACATAGCTGCGCGAGGTGCGATCGAGCATGGAGATGAACAGCAAGGTGCCGGTCCAGAGCGCGACGACGACGGACAGCAATTCCGGCGCATTGACGAAGAGCGGGACAAGGATCACCGACGCGGTGGCGCCGAGGAGCGTACCCAAGGCACGATAGAGCCCCTTGGAGCTGGTTGCCCCGGCAAGGGGATTGGCGACGACATAAACGGCGGCCATCGCCCAATAGGGGCGCGGCAAATCCAGCGACAGCGCTATGAACAGCGCCATGATTGCCGCAATGAAGGCTTTGACCGAAAACAGCCAGTCACGCCAGGAGGGAATGCTCATAAGACCTTCTCCCGTTCCTGCTCGGCGTCAGCCGCCTTCGGCGGCTCGAATTCCTCAAAAGCCTTCAGGACGCGAATGGCAGCTTCGATATCGGCCGGGTCCACATTGGCCAGAATGTTGCCGCGCAGCTCGTCGAGCGCATCTTCCATACGGGAAGCCAGCTTTTCGCCCTCCGGCGTCAGCCACAGACTTTTAGCACGCCGATCTGTCGGATCATCCTTGCGGATGACGAGATCCATGCTTTCGAGCTGATCGAGCAACCGGACGAGAGACGGGCCTTCGATGCCGACATAGGTGGCGAGAGCCACCTGCCGCACGCCTCCCCCCAGACGGCCGATCCAAAGCAGCGGCGCGGCCGCGGCCTCCGATATGCCATAGGAGCTCAGCGCAAGATCGACGACCCGGCGCCATTGGCGGCCGGTCGTCAGCAGATTGGCGGTGAATATGCGTTGCAGAGCGTTTAGCGATTTCATGAAATTCCATTAGCACTAAACTAATTAGAATTCAAATTATTATGATCCGAAGTGGTATTTGAAATGCGAAATGCAGCCATGCGAATAGCGAGGAGAGACTGTATTCCCGCTAGGTAGCGGGGCCGCCTCGTCGCTCGAATCACTTCCTATCGATCGACGCCGCCAAGATAAGTGCAGATCATCTTGATTAGTTCCTGCTTCAACTCCGGCGAATCCAATGTGCCCTTTCTGGCTCCATTATGGATCACGCCTTCGACGACGCCGGATAGAAGCTGTGCAAGGACATCGTTGGAAGGCCCGGCATCGGCACTTCGATGTGCTGCAACAAAAGCCCTGTAATGATTTTGATAATCTGCCAGGAAGGCATCATGGGCCGACCTCGACCCCTCAAGCCCCGGCACCTCATCCAGCAACACCCTATGAAGGTCGGGATTGACGCTATGCGCAGCGATCATCCCCTGGACAAGAGCTTCGACACTCTGCCGCAGCGGCAAATCGCTGGCGACCGCCTGGCGCAGGAAGGCCAGGACCTCGTCGAAATGGCGGCGCCTTATGGCTTCGACCAAAGAGAGCTTGTCCGGAAAATACTGATAGAGCGAACCGATGCTGATGCCGGCAACGGCCGCGACGGTATTCGTCGTGAACCCGACCCATCCGCGATCACCCAAAATGCGAGCACCCGACTCGATAATCGCATCGACCGTTGCCCGCGAACGCGCCTGGCTCGGCTCTTTGCGCATCGGTAAACGCGACTTTTGAATGCGAGTAGACACGCGCTCCCCACTCCATAAAATGTGAACATTCTACTCGCATTTTTCCGCCGACGAAAAGGGCAACGTCATTATGAGCGAATCGTCATTACTGCAGACTCTTTTCCGCTATCAGGCCTGGGCGAATGAGGAACTGCTCGATAGCATCGGCCACCTCGACCCTGCCGAGCATGGCAACGAACGCCATGTCTCTATGCGCTTGATGAATCATTCGCTGGTAGTCGCGCGGATAGCCGCAGCCGCCGAATAAGACGCTAGGATTCAAACCGAAGCTGGCCTCGACAGCGCGTAATCAAGCACCAGTGCCGCCGCGATACCGGCGGCATAGGCCAGGATATTCCAGAGCGAAAAGACTCGTCCCAGCAACAGGGCTCCGGCGGTGGTCAGCCGAAATGCATCCAGCGTCGGCGTGTGCCAAAGCCTGAAAAGCTCGACAAGGACAGCAACGATCAGCGCCGCTGCGGCGATCCTGAAACGCCCTGTCGCAACGAAAAGGGTAGCCAAAAGCCAGTAGACCATCGCTCCCCACAATAATGAGCCACCATATTTGACTGCGACGAAAGGCAGATGCATCGCATAACCATAGCGCCGGAGCGCGAGGCCGCTGGCTAATGTCAGCAACAAGGCTGAGCACAGCAGGATCCTTTTCCCTCTATATGGTGTCAAAGCTTTCAATGCGGCTCCATCCCGCGAAAACGGACATGAGTTTCAGGGCACGTTTGCCGCGGCAGCCGGGAAAAGCAATGCCCTTCGCCGATTTTCAACGGAAGAGATAGATCGCGCCAATACAAGGTTAAGCTGTAATTTTGCCATGCTCCTCGTGTCAGCAATCAGTCCGGCGATTCACCGGCGCCGCGGGGGAGCATTTGATGGCCAAAGTCGTTTCATGGGAAAATCGCACGCCGGACGGCGATAGCTGCCTTGATCCAAATCCGCGCCCTTCCGACCTGACAGGCCTTCATCGTTTTGCAATCGAATTCCTTTTCTTCGGGCTGAAAGAGGCCCGCGCCTGTCTCTTCGCGGGATTGTTCTTTCTGGCGGTCTTCACAGTTCCCCGCGCCGGGCTTCTTCATATTCCGCGCTACGATGTGTTGCTGATCATTGCGCTGGCCATCCAGATTTGGATGGTTTGGGCAAAGCTTGAAAGCTTTGATGAGCTAAAAGCCGTTTGTCTCTTTCATGTCGTTGGCTTTGCACTCGAAGTCTTCAAAACCTCCGGCAACATACAATCCTGGGCCTATCCGGATCATGCCTACACGAAGCTGCTTGGTGTTCCGTTGTTCTCGGGCTTCATGTACGCCGCGGTTGGCAGCTACATCATTCAGGCTTGGCGGCTTTTCGATCTTCGCATCAAACATCACCCGCCCTATTGGATGGCCGGTGCATCAGCCTTGGTGATCTACGCCAATTTCTTCACGCATCACTATATTGGTGACTATCGCTGGTATATTGCCGCTTGCCTCATGGGCCTTTATGCGCGCTCGACGGTGATATTCCGCCCTTATGATCGTGACCGGCGGATGCCGCTCTTACTGTCATTCGTCCTGATCGGCTTCTTCATTTGGCTGGCGGAAAATATCAGCACCTTTCTCGGCATATGGAAATATCCAAATCAGCTCGGTGCTTGGTCGATGGTACACATCGGCAAGTGGAGTTCATGGTGCCTTCTCGTCATCATGACCTTCACCATTGTCGCCAATCTGAAGCACATCAAACAGCACGTCCATATTCCGGAGTAAGGGCGCGCATCAAAGCTGGCATTTCAAAGTCGTAAACGACAAAAGGCCGGATGATCGCTCATCCGGCCTTTTAATCTTGTATGCGAAGCTGGCCTTAAGCGGCGGCAGCTTCTTCTTCAGCAGCAACGCGAGCCTTGTCGGCTGCGCCCTTGGCATTGATATCGCGATCAACGAATTCGACAACTGCGAGGGCGGCATTGTCGCCTTGGCGGAAGCCTGCCTTCATGATGCGCAGGTAGCCGCCGTTGCGGGTGGCGTAACGCGTTGCAATCGCATCGAAGAGCTTCGAGACGACAGCGGCGTCGCGGATCTGCGAGATGGCCTGACGACGAGCGTGCAGGTCGCCGCGCTTGCCGAGGGTAACCAGCTTCTCGACGATCGGACGAATTTCCTTCGCCTTCGGGAGCGTGGTGACGATCTGCTCATGGGTGATGAGCGAAGCCGCCATGTTGGCGAACATCGCCTTACGGTGGCTAGCGGTTCTATTCAGCTTGCGGCCGGCTTTACCGTGGCGCATGGCTATTCTCCTTCACTTGCAGGCATCGCTCGCCTGCAGTTTGTTGGTTAGTATTGGTCTTCGTAACGCTTAGCGAGATCTTCGATGTTCTCGGGCGGCCATGCCGGCACTTCCATGCCGAGGTGCAGGCCCATGGAAGCGAGAACTTCCTTGATTTCGTTCAGCGACTTGCGACCAAAATTCGGCGTGCGGAGCATTTCTGCTTCGGTCTTCTGAATGAGGTCGCCGATATAGACGATGTTGTCGTTCTTCAGGCAGTTTGCCGAGCGAACAGACAGTTCCAGTTCGTCCACCTTCTTGAGGAGCGCCGGGTTGAAAGCAAGTTCGGTGACTGCTTCTTCTTCGGCTTCCTTCTGCGGCTCGTCGAAGTTGACGAAGACGCCAAGCTGATCCTGGAGGATACGAGCCGCGAAAGCGACGGCATCTTCGCCGGTGATCGAGCCATCGGTTTCGATCGACATGCTCAGCTTGTCGTAGTCGAGAACCTGTCCTTCGCGGGTGTTTTCAACCTTGTAGGACACCTTCTTGACCGGCGAATAAAGGCTGTCGACCGGGATGAGGCCGATCGGAGCATCTTCCGCACGATTGCGCTCGGCCGGGACGTAGCCCTTGCCGTTGTTGACGGTGAATTCCATGCGGATTTCGGCGCCCTCGTCGAGCGTGCAGATGACATGCTCGGGATTGAGGATTTCGATGTCGCCGACCGTCTGGATGTCGCCAGCCGTTACTACGCCTGGGCCCTGCTTGCGGACGACCATGCGCTTGCTGTCATCGCCATCCATCTTGATGGCGATTTCCTTGATGTTCAGCACGATGTCCGTCACGTCTTCCCGAACACCCGGGATAGAGGAGAACTCATGCAGCACGCCGTCGATCTGCACGGCCGTCACAGCGGCGCCGCGCAGAGAGGACAGCAGAACGCGGCGCAGCGCGTTGCCGAGGGTGAGACCGAAGCCACGCTCCAGCGGTTCTGCCACGAGCGTAGCCTTGGTGCGGCCGCTCGAGGAAAACTCGACCTTGTTTGGCTTGATCAGTTCCTGCCAGTTTTTCTGAATCATGTTCTTGCCTTCCGTTCGTTGCCACCATCCAATCGTGACAACCGAGCTTGAGAAGCACCAAGCCGGACGCATATGCGCCGGCCGGTGTCGTGAGTGGCGATGATCAGACGCGGCGCTTCTTGCGCGGGCGGCAACCATTGTGCGGGATCGGGGTCACGTCGCGAATGGACGTGATCATGAAACCGGCAGCCTGGAGCGCGCGCAGAGCGGATTCACGGCCGGAGCCCGGGCCGCAAACTTCGACTTCCAGCGACTTCATGCCATGTTCCTGGGCCTTCTTGGCGCAGTCTTCAGCAGCGATCTGAGCAGCGAACGGGGTCGACTTGCGCGAACCCTTGAAGCCCTTGGCACCAGCGGACGACCAGGCAATCGCGTTGCCCTGTGCATCGGTGATGGTGATCATCGTGTTGTTGAAGGTCGAATTGACGTGCGCAACGCCCGACGTGATATTCTTGCGCTCGCGACGGCGAACGCGGACGGCTTCCTTGGCCATGGTAGTCCTTTCTTGGATCTCTTCACCGCCGTAATGCCAGCGGCTACACCGGAACGGCACCTACATGGTCCCGCTCCAAACTCAAAAGAGGCCGGCGCAGACCGCCAGCCTCCCAAATCCGGTTTCCCGGAAATTACTTCTTCTTACCAGCAATAGCCTTTGCCGGACCCTTGCGGGTGCGGGCATTGGTATGGGTGCGCTGGCCGCGAACCGGGAGGCCGCGACGATGACGCAGGCCGCGGTAGCTGCCAAGGTCCATCAGACGCTTGATGTTCATCGCGGTTTCGCGACGAAGGTCGCCTTCGACCTGATAGTCGCGGTCGATGGTTTCGCGGATCTGCAGAACTTCAGCATCCGTCAACTGGTTGACGCGACGCTCGGCCGGGAT
Source organism: Rhizobium sp. NXC24 (assembly GCF_002944315.1). Classification (NCBI taxonomy): domain Bacteria; kingdom Pseudomonadati; phylum Pseudomonadota; class Alphaproteobacteria; order Hyphomicrobiales; family Rhizobiaceae; genus Rhizobium; species Rhizobium sp. NXC24. The sequence goes on along the minus strand of NZ_CP024311.1, from coordinate 1,601,122 downwards.
ACCGACCTTCTCGCAGATTTCCTGTGCAAACTTAGGTCCGATCCCGTGAATGTAGCGAAGCGCAATTACAACGCGCTTTGCAGTCGGGATGTTGACGCCAGCGATACGAGCCACGCCTGTTCTCCTTGCATTCCCTCTGCCTGAGCAAAAGGTTTTGTTATGCAGCCCTGGAGCTGCTTGTTCAAACTTGGGTCCGTAACACGTCAAAACGACCGTACCCGGACCTCCCTACGGAAATCCGCGCCGATCGCATGGCATGTCGCGAGTTGGCGCGGTGTTTAGCGGAATCAGCGCAAAAAAGCAACCGCCCCGGCAAGTTTATTTTAGGCCATCCAAAGCTTGGACAGGATGGCATCGATATCGGTGGTCACATGCTCGATATCGGCCATTCCGTCGACCGACTGAAGCTTGCCCTTGGCGTAGTAGTAACCGATGAGCGGCGAGGTTTCCTTGTAGTAGACCTGCAGGCGCTCGACCACCGTTTCCCTGTTGTCGTCGGCACGGCGCTTGAAGTGCGTGGAACCGCAACGGTCACATACGCCTTCCACCTTCGGCTTCAGGTTTTCGTCGTGATAGCCGGCGCCGCAGTTGGCGCAGGTATAACGGCCCGAAATACGATCGGCGAGCACGGCGTCATCAACCTTGATCTCGATCACGACGGACAAGTTGAGGCCTTTCGCCTTCAACATTTCCTCGGTCGCGTCGGCCTGAATGAGCGTGCGCGGATAACCGTCAAGAATGAAGCCCTTGGCGCAATCCGGTTGATCGATGCGCTCGGACACGATGGCATTGACGATTTCGTCTGAAACAAGCTTGCCGGCATCCATGACGGCCTTGGCGCGCTTGCCCACTTCAGTCCCGGCCGCCACCGCAGCCCTCAGCATATCGCCCGTGGAAAGCTGCGGAATGCCGTACTTTTCCACGATACGCTGGGCCTGGGTCCCCTTACCTGCGCCCGGCGGCCCCAAAAGTATTAATCTCATCGCCCCCTCTTTCCTCCACGCAGCTTCGATTTCTTGATCAGGCCTTCATATTGCTGTGCAATCAGGTGACCCTGAATCTGCGCCACCGTATCCAGCGTTACGCTAACCACGATCAGAAGCGAAGTGCCACCCAGAGACAGCGGAATACCGGTCTGGGACACGAGAATTTCGGGCAGAATGCAGACGAAGACAAGATAGATCGCGCCAATCACCGTGATTCGGGTCAGCACATAATCGATATATTCGGCAGTGCGCTCACCCGGGCGGATGCCCGGAATGAAGCCGCCATGCTTCTTCAGATTGTCGGCCGTATCTTTCGGATTGAAGACCAGCGCCGTGTAGAAGAAAGCGAAGAAGGCGATCAAGGCACCGTAGAGCACCATGTAGATCGGCTGACCATGGCCAAGGGCCGCGACGATGGAGGTAACCCAGGTCGGCAGGGCCGTGTTGTTGCCGAGACCGGCGACGGTCGCAGGCAGCAGCAGCAGCGAAGATGCGAAGATCGCCGGAATAACGCCTGATGTGTTGAGCTTCAGCGGCAGGTGCGAGGTATCGCCCTGGAACATGCGGGTGCCAACCTGGCGCTTCGGATACTGGATCAAGAGGCGGCGCTGGGCGCGCTCAACGAAGACGATAAGCCCGATGACCAGGACAGCAACGACAAGCACAGCCAGAATGAGGCCGGTCGACAGAGCGCCCGTGCGGCCGAGTTCCAGCGTACCGGCAAGCGCGGTCGGCAGACCGGCTGCGATGCCTGCGAAGATGATCAGCGAAATACCGTTGCCGATGCCGCGCGAGGTAACCTGTTCACCAAGCCACATCAGGAACATCGTGCCGCCGAGCAGCGTGACGACCGTCGAAAGGCGGAAAAACCAGCCTGGGTCGAGAACCACGCCATTACCGTGCTCAAGGCCGATCGCAATGCCATAGGCCTGCAAGGCGCCGAGCAACACCGTGCCGTAACGGGTGTACTGGTTGATGATCTTGCGCCCCTGCTCGCCTTCCTTCTTCAGGTTTTCGAGCGCCGGCACGACCGAGGTCATGAGCTGCACGATGATCGAAGCGGAAATATAGGGCATGATGCCGAGCGCGAAAATCGCCATGCGCTGCACGGCGCCGCCGGAAAACATATTGAAAAGGCCGAGGATGCCGCCGGACTGATTCTGAAAGGCCTGGGCATAGGCCGCCGGATTGAGGCCCGGAAGCGGGATGTGGGTACCCAGACGGTAGACGAGGAGAGCGCCGAGCGTGAACCACAGTCGCTTCTTGAGATCCTCGGCTTTGGCAAAGGTCGAAAAATTGAGATTGGATGCCAATTGTTCCGCTGCAGAAGCCATGCAAATCTCCGCATTACCAATTCCGGCATAATCGGCCGGGTCCGGAATCAGTCTTTAATTGTTCAAAAGCCGGGTTTTGGACGGATTGCACTGCAATCGGATGCCTCACCCTTGATTCCCGTTATTCCCTGAAAAGACACTGCTGCATCGCTCAGGTTCGTGAGGCTCACATATGGGAGCAAAATCGCCCGGTGTGAAGCACCCCGGGCGATTTATTGATAAGATTATTCTGCGACAGAAGCGAGCAGCTTGATGGAACCGCCAGCCTTTTCGATCTTTTCGACCGCCGGCTTGGAGGCGCCTGCAACTTCCAGCGAAAGCTTCGCCTTCAGTTCGCCGTCCGAGAGAACACGAACGCCGTCCTTGACGCGGCGAATCACGCCCGCAGCCTTCAGGGCTGCTGCGTCGACGGTTGCCTTGGCATCGAGCTTGCCGGCATCGACGGCAGCCTGGATGCGAGCCAGCGACACAACGACGTAGTCGGCAGCGAAGATGTTGGTGAAGCCGCGCTTCGGCAGGCGACGGTAGATGGGCATCTGACCGCCTTCGAAGCCGTTGATGGCAACGCCCGAACGGGACTTCTGACCCTTCACACCACGGCCGCCGGTCTTGCCGGAGCCGGAGCCGATGCCGCGGCCGAGGCGCTTGCGGCTATGGGTCGAGCCTTCGTTATCCTTGATCTCATTCAGTTTCATAGCGAATACCTCCGGCTCACTTCTCGTCGACAACGCGAACGAGATGCTGGACAGCACGGATCATGCCACGAACAGCCGGAGTGTCTTCCAGCGTGCGGCGACGGTGCATCTTGTTCAGTCCGAGACCGATCAGCGTCTTCTGCTGAACATCCGGACGGCGGATCGGGCTGCCAATCTGCTCGACCGTAACGGTCGCCTTGGCTTCAGCCTTCTTGGTCGTCTTGGCCATAGGTCAAACTCCCTTATTCTTCGGAGGCGTTGCCCGAGGACGCGCGGCGAGCCTGCAGAGTGGCATACTTGATGCCGCGCTGAGCTGCGATGTCCTTCGGGTGAACCTGGTGCTTCAGGGCGTCGAACGTGGCGCGAACCATGTTGTACGGGTTCGACGAACCGGTCGACTTGGCAACGACGTCGTGAACGCCGAGCGTTTCGAAAACGGCGCGCATCGGGCCGCCGGCGATGATACCGGTACCGACCTTGGCCGAGCGCAGCAGAACCTTGCCGGCGCCATGGCGGCCATGAACGTCGTGATGCAGCGTACGGCCGTCACGCAGCGGTACGAAGATCATGTCGCGCTTGGCGCTTTCGGTTGCCTTGCGGATCGCTTCCGGCACTTCGCGTGCCTTGCCATGACCAAAGCCTACGCGGCCCTTCTGGTCACCGACGACGACGAGAGCGGCGAAACCGAAACGGCGGCCACCCTTTACAACCTTGGCGACGCGGTTGATCGCGACCAGCTTGTCGACGAATTCGCTATCGCGCTCTTCACGGCTCTGGCGGTCTTCCCGCGGAGCCCTCTTTTCCTGTGCCATTGTCCTCTTCCTTTTTCTTTTCCGGGTGCAATCGGCAAACAAAACGAAGACCGCATCGACCTCCCGAAGGAGATCAGCGGTCCGGTGATATCCGGCCGGCGCTCGAAAGCTGCCGGCCGGAAACTTGATCAGAAGGTCAGGCCGCCTTCGCGGGCTGCATCGGCCAGGGCCTTAATGCGGCCGTGGTAGATGAAGGCGCCGCGGTCGAACACGACTTCCTTAACGCCGGCCTTGGAGGCACGCTCGGCGACGAGCTTACCTACAAGAGCAGCGGCTGCGGTGTCGGCACCGGTCTTCAGAGAACCGCGAAGATCCTTGTCGAGGGTGGAGGCAGACGCAAGCGTCTTACCAGCCACATCATCGATGATCTGGGCGTAGATGTTCTTCGACGAGCGATGAACCGACAGGCGCGGACGGCCATTGGCCACCGACTTGAGTTGACGGCGCACGCGGTTGGCACGACGTGCAAGTGCTTCTTTCCTGCTAGCCATTTCGCGTGATCCTTACTTCTTCTTGCCTTCTTTGCGGACGATCCGCTCGTCGGCATACTTGACGCCCTTGCCCTTGTAGGGCTCAGGACCGCGATATTCGCGGATTTCAGCGGCAACCTGGCCGACCTGTTGCTTGTTGATGCCGGAGACGACGATTTCCGTCGGCTTCGGCACAGCAATCGTGATGCCGACCGGCGGCTCATAAACCACGTCGTGGCTGAAGCCGAGCGCGAGCTGCAGGTTCTTGCCCTGCATGGAGGCACGGTAGCCGACGCCGTTGATTTCGAGCTTGCGCTCGTAGCCGTCCTTAACACCCTTCAGGATGTTCTCGATCATCGTGCGGGACATGCCCCACTTTGCGCGAGCATCCTTGGAGTCGTTGAGCGGCGTCACGACAATTGCATTATCTTCCAGCTTGAGACCGATTTCGTCGTTAGCGACGAAAACCAGTTCGCCCTTGGGGCCCTTAGCAGTCACCTTCTGGCCATCAACCGAGGCCGTGATTCCTGCAGGCACCTGAACGGGCTTCTTACCGATACGAGACATTTTTTCAAACCTGTCTGTTTCGAGGGAGATCTCTGTTCGATCTTAGAAGACCGAGCAGAGAACCTCGCCACCAACATTCTGTTCGCGAGCCTGGTGATCGGCCATCACACCCTTCGGAGTCGAAAGGATGGTGATGCCGAGGCCGTTCGCGACCTGCGGAATGGACTTGACCGAGACATAAACTCGGCGGCCCGGCTTGGACACACGGCCGATCTCACGGATCACCGAAGAGCCTTCATAGTACTTGAGCTCGATGTTGAGCTCAGACTTGCCGTTGCCGAAATCGACGACGGAGTAGCCACGGATGTAGCCTTCAGCCTGCAGAACATCGAGAACACGCGCACGAAGCTTGGACGCAGGCGTCGAAACCGACGACTTGCGGCGGGAAGCGCCGTTGCGGATGCGGGTGAGCATATCACCCAAAGGATCAGTCATAGTCATCTAATCTGCTCCTTACCAGCTCGACTTGACAATACCCGGCACCTTGCCGAGATTGCCGAGTTCACGCAGCGCGATACGCGACATGCGCAGTTTGCGGTAATAGGCGCGCGGGCGACCAGATACTTCGCAACGGTTGCGAATGCGGGTCTTCGATCCATCGCGCGGGAGCGATGCCAGCTTCAGAGTGGCCTTGAACCGGTCTTCGATCGGAAGAGACTGGTTCATGATGATTGCCTTCAGGGCAGCCCGCTTCGCGGACTGGTTGGCAACCGTATTGCGGCGGCGCTTGTTCTTTTCGACTGCGCTTGTCTTCGCCATATCAGGGTTCCTTTTCTACGCTCGTCGTTACGGTTATTGACGGAACGGGAAGTTGAACTCTTTCAGAAGAGCCCGTGCTTCGTCGTCGGTCGTCGCCGTCGTGCAAACGATGATGTCCATGCCCCACATCTGATCAACCTTGTCGTAGTTGATCTCAGGGAACACAATGTGCTCCTTGATGCCCATGGCGAAGTTGCCACGACCGTCAAAGCTCTTCGGGTTCAGGCCGCGGAAGTCGCGAACGCGCGGGAGCGCGATGTTGACCAGACGATCCAGGAACTCATACATGCGGGCGCCGCGCAGCGTCACCTTGGCGCCGATCGGCATGTTTTCGCGGACCTTGAAGCCAGCGATGGAGTTGCGCGCGCGGGTGATGACCGGCTTCTGGCCGGCGATCGCTGCGAGGTCGGCAGCAGCAACGGTCGGCTTCTTCGAATCAGCCGTTGCTTCGCCAACGCCCATGTTGATCACGATCTTGTCCAGCTTCGGGATCTGCATTTCGTTGGCGTAGGAGAACTTCTCCTGCATCGCTGCGCGAATGCGGGCGACATATTCCTTCTTGAGCCGCGGCTCGTACTTTGCCTCAGCCATCGATCACTTCTCCCGAGGTCTTGGCCACACGGACCTTCTTGCCATCTACAACCTTGAAACCGACGCGGGTCGGCTTGCCGTCCTTGTCGACGATCGCAATGTTGGACAGGTGAAGCGGGGCTTCCTTGCTGATGATGCCGGCTTCCTGGGTCTGCGTCTGGCGCTGGTGGCGCTTGATGACGTTGACGCCACGGACGACCGCGCGGTCTTCCTTCGGCAGCACTTGAATGACTTCGCCGGTACGGCCCTTGTCCTTGCCGGCCAATACGACAACCTTGTCGCCTTTACGGATCTTTTGCATCGCTCCGCTCCTTACAGTACTTCTGGAGCCAGCGAGATGATCTTCATGTGGTTCTTGGCGCGAAGTTCGCGCGGAACCGGTCCGAAGATACGGGTGCCGATCGGCTCTTTCTTGTTGTCGATGAGGACTGCTGCGTTGGTATCGAAGCGGATGACGCTGCCATCCGGACGACGGATGTCCTTGGCGGTGCGAACGACAACCGCCTTCATCACGTCACCCTTCTTCACGCGGCCGCGCGGAATGGCTTCCTTGATCGAAACGACGATGACGTCGCCGATCGAGGCATACTTGCGCTTCGAGCCGCCCAGCACCTTGATGCACATGACACGACGTGCGCCGGAATTATCCGCCACGTCGAGGTTTGTTTGCATCTGAATCATGTCAGGTCGCCTTCTTGTTGTTACCGGAATGGTTGGGCTAAACAGCCCCCTACCCCGGCTTATGGACTAGTGTCTTGTCTGATTTCTCCGGCAGTCAGGACCACCTGGGTCACCTTCGCCGGCCATCAATAAAGCAAAAGAACGCCCGTTCTCGAGCGTCCTGCTTCCAAGCTCGTGCTTCATACAGATATTTCGCCCAAGCGCAAGGGCCTGAGCGAAATTCTGTTACTTGGCCTGGGCGGAAACGACCGTCCAGGTCTTGTCCTTGGAGATCGGCGCGCATTCCTCGATGGAAACGACGTCGCCGACCTTGTACTGATTGTTTTCGTCGTGAGCCTTGTACTTCTTGGAACGACGAACGGTCTTCTGAAGCAGCGGGTGAGCGAAACGACGCTCCACGCGGACAACTACCGTCTTCTCGTTCTTGTCGCTGACCACGACGCCCTGCAGAATGCGCTTCGGCATGTTATTCTTCCTTTAGGCCTTTGCTTCTGCCGCCTTCTGGCGGGCAATGGTTTTCACGCGGGCGATGTCCTTGCGGACTTCGTTGATGCGCGAGGACTTCTCAAGCTGGCCGGTCGCCTTCTGAAAGCGCAGGTTGAACTGCTCCTTCTTCAGCTTGGCAAGCTCGTCCTTGAGTTGGTCGGCGCTCAGGGCGCGAACATCTGCGGCTTTCATGAGCTTCTTCCTTACTCTGCAATGCGCTGCACGAAGCGCGTCTTGACCGAGAGCTTGGCGGCGCCGAGGCGCAGAGCCTCACGAGCGATTTCCTCGCTCACACCATCGATCTCGAACATCATACGGCCGGGCTTGACCTTGCATGCCCAGTATTCGACAGAGCCTTTACCTTTACCCATGCGGACTTCGGTCGGCTTTGCGGTTACCGGAACATCCGGGAACACGCGGATCCATACACGGCCGGCACGCTTCATATAACGCGTGATCGCGCGGCGAGCCGCTTCGATCTCACGAGCGTTGACGCGGTTGGGCTCCTGCGACTTCAGACCGAATTCGCCGAATGCGAGGTCAGAACCACCCTTGGCAACGCCCTTGATGCGGCCCTTAAATTGCTTGCGGTACTTCGTACGCTTTGGCTGCAACATTTTCTTATTCTCCGAACTTATCTGCCACGAACGCTATCAAGCGTTTTCGCGGCGGCGGTCTCTATCGCGATCGCGGCTAGCCGGACCCTGGGCGTCGCCTTCGAGCGCGCGGCGTTCGGAGGCCATCGGATCGTGCTCAAGGATTTCGCCCTTGAAGATCCAGACCTTGATGCCGCAGATACCGAAAGCGGTTTCTGCTTCAGCCGTACCGTAGTCGATGTCGGCGCGCAGCGTATGCAGCGGCACACGACCTTCACGGTACCATTCCGTACGAGCGATTTCCGCACCACCGAGACGGCCGGCGCAGGTGATCTTGATGCCTTCGGCGCCAAGACGCATCGCGGACTGAACGGCGCGCTTCATGGCGCGACGGAAAGCTACACGGCGCTCGAGCTGCTGAGCGATCGACTGGGCAACCAGCGTCGCGTCGATTTCCGGCTTGCGAACTTCAACGATGTTGAGGTGCGTTTCGGAATTCGTCATGTCCGACAGCTTCTTGCGGAGCTTGTCGATATCAGCGCCCTTCTTGCCGATGATCAGGCCCGGACGAGCCGAGTGGATCGTGACGCGGCACTTCTTGTGCGGGCGCTCGATGACCACCTTGGAGATACCGGCTTGCTTCAGTTCGTTCATGACGAACTTGCGCATCTTCAGGTCTTCGTGGAGGAGCTGGCCATACTCGGCATTGTCCGCAAACCAGCGGCTATCCCAAGTACGGTTGATGCCAAGACGAAAACCGATTGGATTGATTTTCTGACCCATTATGCGGCCTCCCCTTGAGCTTCCACTTCACGAACGACGATCGTCAGGTGCGCAAACGGGCGCTCGATACGAGACGCGCGGCCACGGCCACGAGCGTGGAAACGCTTCATGACGATCGACTTGCCGACGTAGGCTTCCGCCACGACCAGCGAGTCAACGTCGAGATCATGGTTGTTCTCAGCGTTGGCGATCGCAGATTCGAGCGTCTTCTTCACGGCGCCAGCAATACGCTTGCGCGAGAATTCCAGCTCTGCGAGCGCGCGGTCAACCTTCTTGCCGCGGATCGAAGCCGCGACCAGGTTGAGCTTCTGCGGGCTGACACGGAGCGTGCGCGCAACTGCCTGCGCCTCATTGTCCTTCAGCCGGCGTTCGGTTTTTGCCTTGCCCATTGTTACTTCCTCTTCGCCTTCTTGTCCGCACCGTGACCATAATAGGTACGGGTCGGGGCGAACTCGCCGAACTTGTGACCGACCATGTCTTCGTTGACGCTGACCGGAATGTGCTTGCTGCCGTTGTAAACACCAAAGGTGAGACCAACGAACTGCGGCATGATCGTGGAGCGACGGCTCCACATCTTGATTACTTCGCTACGTCCGCCTTCGCGCACCTTCTCAGCCTTCTTGAGAAGATAGCCGTCAACAAACGGACCTTTCCATACTGAACGAGCCACTTGAGACTTCCTCTCTTACTTCTTGCGCTGATGGCGCGAGCGCATGATCATCTTGTCGGTCGACTTGTTCGACCGCGTACGCTTGCCCTTGGTCGGCTTACCCCATGGGGTCACCGGATGGCGACCACCGGAGGTGCGGCCTTCACCACCGCCGTGCGGATGGTCAACCGGGTTCATGACAACGCCGCGGTTATGCGGCTTCTTGCCACGCCAACGCGAACGACCGGCCTTACCGTCGTTGATGTTGGCATGATCCGGGTTCGAAACCGCACCGATCGTTGCAAGGCAATTGCCATGTACGAGGCGCTGTTCGCCCGAATTCAGGCGAAGGATCGCCATGCCCTGGTCACGACCAACGAGCTGAGCGTAGGAGCCAGCAGAACGAGCGATCTGACCGCCCTTGCCCGGCTTCATTTCCACGTTATGGATGATGGAGCCGACCGGGATGAACTGAAGCGGCATGGTGTTGCCCGGCTTCACGTCCACTGCCTTTTCCGAAGCGACGACCTTGTCGCCAGCAGCGAGGCGCTGCGGAGCGAGGATGTAGGCCAGTTCGCCGTCCGTGTACTTCACCAGAGCGATGTAAGCGGTACGGTTCGGGTCGTATTCGATGCGCTCGACTGATGCTTCAACGTCGAACTTGCGACGCTTGAAGTCGACCAGACGATAGCTGCGCTTGTGACCGCCACCCTGGAAACGCACGGTGATGCGGCCGGTGTTGTTGCGGCCACCCTTGGAGGTCAGGCCTTCCGTCAGCGTCTTGACCGGCTTGCCCTTGTAGAGCGAGGAGCGATCGACGATGACCAGCTGACGCTGGCTCGGGGTCGTCGGATTGAATGTTTTCAATGCCATTTTCTTATTCCTCAGAGACCGGTGGAGACGTCGATCGACTGGCCTTCGGCGAGCGTCACAACAGCCTTCTTCACGTCCTTCTGCTTGCCGACGAGACCCTTGAACCGCTTGGTCTTGCCGAGGCGCAGCAGAGTGTTAACGGCCGTCACCTTGACGCCGAAGAGCGCTTCGACGGCAGCCTTGATTTCAGGCTTCGTCGCGGTCTTGGCAACGTTGAAAACAACCTGGTTATTGTCCGAAAGCAGCGTGGACTTTTCGGTGATCGCAGGAGACACGATCACATCATAATGGCGAAGATCCGTCACTTGAATCGCTCCTCTAGAGCTTCAACTGCAGCCTTGGACAGCACGAGCTTGCCGCGGCGCAGGATGTCGTAAACGTTGATGCCCTGGATCGGCAGAACATCGATGTTCGGGATGTTCTGAGCCGCGAGCTTGAAGTTGCTGTCGAGCTCAGCGCCACCGATGAAGAGTGCATTGGTCAGGCCGAGCGTCTCGAAAGTGCTGGCCAGAGCCTTGGTCTTTGCATCGGCTGCAACCAGGCTGTCGATGACGATGACGTCTTCGGACTTCAGCTTGGCGGACAGAGCATGACGCAGGCCGAGGGCGCGAACCTTCTTCGGCAGGTCGTGCTCATGGCTGCGAGCGACCGGGCCGTGAGCCTTACCACCGCCGCGGAACTGCGGAGCGCGAGCTGAATGGTGACGAGCGCGGCCCGTACCCTTCTGCTTGTACATCTTGGCACCGGTGCGCGCTACGTCTGCGCGGCCCTTTGCCTGATGCGTGCCCTGCTGCTTCTTGGCGAGCTGCCAGCGAATGACGCGTGCGAGGATGTCCTCACGCGGCTCGAGGCCGAAAATCGCATCAGAAAGGGAAACCTTCCCAGCGTCTTTTCCCTCGAGGGTCTTGACGTTCAATTCCATTGGTTTGGCTCCCCTTACTTCGCAGCCGACTTGACGGCATCGCGTACGATGATCCAGGCACCCTTGGAGCCGGGAACCGCACCCTTGACGAGGATCAGACCGCGATCTTCATCGGTCGATACCACTTCGAGGTTCTGCGTCGTGACGCGGGTCTGGCCCATGTGACCAGCCATCTTCTTGTTCTTGAACACCTTGCCCGGATCCTGGCGCGAGCCGGTCGAACCGTGCGAGCGGTGCGAAACCGACACACCATGCGTGGCGCGCAGACCGCCGAAGCCGTGGCGCTTGATGGCGCCGGCAAAGCCCTTACCGATCGTCGTGCCGGTCACGTCGACGAGCTGGCCCGCCGTGAAGTGAGCGGCCTTGAGCTCGGTACCAACTTCGAGCAGGTTGTCGTCCGTAACACGGAATTCAACGAGCTTGGCCTTCGGCTCAACGCTGGCAACGGCGAAATGACCGCGCAGGGCCTTCGTCGTGTTCTTAACTTTTGCCTGGCCAGCACCGAGCTGAACTGCGGTGTAGCCATTCTTTTCTACTGTGCGCTGGGCCACGACCTGGCAGCCATCCAAACGCAATACCGTTACCGGGACGTGCTCGCCGGCGTCGTTATAGACGCGGGTCATTCCCACCTTCTGTGCAATCACACCTGAACGCATCGGTTCAATCCTTCTCACTCAGCTCGAGGACCAGAGGTCTCAGAGCTTGATCTCAACATCGACACCGGCGGCGAGATCGAGCTTCATCAGCGCGTCTACCGTCTGCGGGGTCGGGTCAACGATGTCGAGAAGGCGCTTATGCGTGCGCATCTCGAACTGCTCGCGGCTCTTCTTGTCGATGTGCGGGGACCGGTTCACCGTGAACTTCTCGATACGAGTCGGAAGCGGAACGGGGCCCCGGACGCTAGCACCGGTGCGCTTCGCCGTCGACACGATCTCGCGCGTGGAAGCATCGAGAATCCGGTGATCGAACGCCTTCAGGCGAATGCGGATATTTTGGCCGTTCATTCGACGTTATCCTTGTGTTTTGTTATCTCGCGTGCCGCTCAAAAAGGGCACGGATTTTTCTTTTTCCTAAGGCGGACCACCGGTTTCAAAGATCGAGAGGGACGCCGGCGACGGCATCCCCATCCACTTTTTTAGACCTTTCGGCCCACCTTATCGTTAATCTCATTGGCCGCTTCGTTATCCGAAGCAGGGCGCAAATCGCGCTCGCGCGCCATTTGCAACATTTCCATGTCATAAGCAAGCGGCTACTGCCGCTTGCATCATATTATTGTCATCGAATCGGCCACTCGGATGGAGTGGCCGACTTCGAATTACTCGACGATGGAGGCGACGATGCCGGCGCCGACGGTACGGCCGCCTTCGCGGATAGCGAAGCGCAGCTTTTCTTCCATCGCGATCGGAACGATCAGCTCAACGGCAACCGTGACGTTGTCGCCAGGCATAACCATTTCCGTGCCTTCCGGAAGCGTCACGATGCCCGTCACGTCCGTCGTGCGGAAGTAGAACTGCGGACGGTAGTTCGTGAAGAACGGCGTATGACGGCCACCCTCTTCCTTCGTCAGGATGTAGGCTTCGGCCATGAACTTCTTGTGCGGCTTCACAGAACCCGGCTTGCACAGGATCTGGCCACGCTCGACGCCGTCACGGTTCACACCGCGGACCAGCGCGCCGATGTTGTCGCCGGCCTGGCCCTGGTCGAGCAGCTTGCGGAACATTTCAACGCCGGTAACCGTCGTCTTCGACGTCGGACGAATGCCGACGATTTCGACTTCTTCACCAACCTTGACGATACCACGCTCGACGCGGCCCGTCACAACCGTACCACGGCCGGAGATCGAGAACACGTCTTCGATCGGCATCAGGAACGGCTGGTCGATCGGACGCTCTGGCGTCGGGATGTAGGCGTCAACCTGGGCCATCAGCTCGCGGATCGCGTTTTCGCCGATTTCCTTGTTGCTGTCTTCCAGGGCAGCAAGCGCCGAACCCTTGACAACCGGAATGTCGTCGCCCGGGAAGTCGTAGGACGACAGCAGTTCGCGAACTTCAAGCTCGACGAGCTCCAGAAGCTCGGCGTCGTCAACCTGGTCGACCTTGTTCAGGAACACTACGATCGCCGGAACGCCAACCTGGCGGGCGAGCAGGATGTGCTCGCGCGTCTGCGGCATCGGGCCGTCGGCAGCCGAGCAAACCAGGATCGCGCCGTCCATCTGCGCAGCACCCGTGATCATGTTCTTCACATAGTCAGCGTGGCCGGGGCAGTCGACGTGCGCATAGTGACGAGCAGCCGTCTCATATTCAACGTGTGCCGTCGAGATCGTGATACCACGCGCCTTTTCTTCCGGTGCCGCGTCGATCTGGTCATACGCCTTGAACTCACCGAAGAACTTCGTGATCGCTGCCGTCAGAGACGTCTTGCCGTGGTCAACGTGGCCGATCGTGCCGATGTTAACGTGCGGCTTATTGCGCTCAAACTTACTCTTTGCCATTTTCGGCTCTCCGTTTTTCCTGTCCCCGAGGGGATCAATTCTTGTTATCGGTCAATTGGTATTCCGGTCACTTCTGACCGGAATACTTTGCCTGGATTTCCTGTGCGACGTTCGACGGGACCGGCGAATAATGATCGAAGGTCATGGTGTACTGCGCACGGCCCTGAGACATCGAGCGCAGGTTGTCGACGTACTTGAACATGTTTGCCAGCGGGACGTTCGCGTTGATGACAACGGCGATACCGCGGCTTTCCTGACCCTGGATCTGGCCACGACGCGAGTTCAGGTCGCCGATGACGTCGCCGACGTAATCTTCCGGCGTCACGACTTCGACCTTCATCATCGGCTCGAGGAGCTGGGCGCCAGCTTCGCGAGCTGCTTCACGGAAGCAGGCACGTGCAGCGATTTCGAAGGCTAGAACCGACGAGTCGACGTCGTGGAAGGCACCGTCGATGAGCGTCGCCTTGACGCCGAGCATCGGGAAGCCAGCCAGCGGACCCGAAGACAGGACGCTTTCGATGCCCTTCTGGACGCCCGGGATGTATTCCTTCGGAACAGCACCACCGACGATCTTGGACTCGAACTTGAAATCGTCGCCTTCCGGGTTCGGTTCGAACACGATCTTCACGCGAGCGAACTGACCGGTACCACCCGACTGCTTCTTGTGGGTGTAGTCTTTTTCGGTCTGACGCGTGATGGTTTCGCGGTAAGCAACCTGCGGCGCGCCGACGGTGGCTTCAACCTTGAATTCACGACGCATGCGGTCGACGATGATGTCGAGGTGAAGTTCACCCATGCCGGCAATGATCGTCTGGCCCGATTCCTGGTCGGTCTTCACACGGAAGGACGGATCTTCGGCAGCCAGGCGGTTGAGCGCGAGGCCCATCTTTTCCTGGTCGCCCTTGGTCTTCGGCTCGATCGCGATCTGGATGACGGGCTCCGGGAATTCCATGCGCTCGAGGATAACCGGCTTCAGCGGATCGCAGAGCGTATCGCCAGTGGTGGTTTCCTTGAGGCCGGCCAGAGCAACGATATCGCCAGCGAAGGCTTCTTCGATGTCTTCACGCGAGTTGGAGTGCATCTGCAGCATGCGGCCGACGCGCTCGCGCTTATCCTTGACCGTGTTCATGACCGACGCGCCCTTTTCGAGCTTGCCGGAGTAGATGCGGGCGAAGGTCAGCGAACCGACGAAGGGGTCGTTCATGATCTTGAACGCCAGCATGGACAGCGGCTCAGCGTCGTCAGCATGACGGTGGATTTCAGCTTCCGTCTTGACATCAATGCCCTTGATCGCCGGAATGTCGATCGGAGACGGCAGGTAATCGACGACGGCGTCGAGCAACGGCTGAACGCCCTTGTTCTTGAAGGCGGTGCCGCAGAACATCGGATGGAACTTGACGTCGATCGTGCCGCGACGGACGAGCGCACGGATCTGGTCGTTGTCCGGCAGATTGCCTTCGAGGTAGGCTTCGGTCGCAGCTTCGTCGATCTCGACAACCGTCTCGATCAGCTTTTCGCGATATTCTTCAGCCTTGGCCTTCATGTCTTCCGGGATTTCGACAACGTCCCACTGTGCGCCGAGCGACTCGTCGCGCCAGATGAGGGCGTTCATCTCGATCAGGTCGATAACGCCCTTGAAGTCGCTTTCAGCGCCGATCGGGAGCTGCATGACGACAGCGGTCGCGCCGAGGCGGGACTTGATCATCTCGACCGAGCGATAGAAGTCAGCACCGGTCTTGTCCATCTTGTTGCAGAAGATCATGCGCGGAACATGATACTTCTCAGCCTGACGCCAGACGGTTTCCGTCTGCGGCTCAACACCTGCGTTAGCGTCGAGCAGCGCGATGGCGCCGTCGAGAACGCGCAGCGAACGCTCGACTTCGATGGTGAAGTCGACGTGGCCAGGGGTGTCGATGATGTTGAAGCGGCGCATCTTGCCGTCACGGCCCTTCCAGAAGGTCGTGGTGGCAGCAGAGGTGATCGTGATGCCACGCTCCTGCTCCTGCTCCATCCAGTCCATGGTGGCTGCGCCGTCGTGAACTTCGCCGATCTTGTGCGACTTGCCGGTGTAGTAAAGAATACGCTCGGTGGTCGTGGTCTTGCCGGCGTCGATGTGCGCCATGATACCGAAATTGCGGTAGTCTTCGATTTTATATTCGCGAGCCATAGTGGACTGCCTTTCGGAAACCGTTCGGGATTACCAGCGATAATGCGAGAACGCACGGTTGGCATCAGCCATCTTGTGCGTGTCTTCGCGCTTCTTGACGGCAGAGCCGCGGTTATTGGAGGCATCAAGAAGTTCGCCGCAGAGACGGTCGACCATGGTGGTTTCGTTGCGCTTACGGGCAGCAGCGATCAGCCAGCGAATGGCAAGAGCCTGACGACGCTCGGGACGAACATCGACCGGAACCTGATACGTAGCACCACCAACGCGGCGCGAACGGACTTCAACGTGCGGAGCGATGTTATCCAAAGCCTGATGGAACACGCCGAGCGGCTCCTGCTTTGCCTTGCCCTGCACGGCGTCGAATGCGCCGTATACGATGTTTTCAGCTACGGACTTCTTGCCGTCCAGCATGATGGCATTCATGAACTTCGTGACGACCAGATCTCCGAACTTCGGGTCCGGATTGATCTCGCGCTTTTCTGCTCTGTGACGTCGGGACATACTTCTCGTCTCTCAACTGTTAGCGGCGCTTTACAACGCGGAGAACCTCGCGCAGCGCCGGATTATCTGAAACCGAATTACTTCGGACGCTTTGCACCGTACTTGGAACGGCGCTGCTTGCGGTTCTTGACACCCTGGGTATCGAGAACGCCGCGGATGATGTGGTAGCGAACACCCGGAAGGTCCTTCACGCGGCCGCCACGGATCATGACGACAGAGTGCTCCTGAAGGTTGTGACCTTCACCCGGGATGTAACCAATGACTTCGAAGCCGTTGGTCAGGCGGATCTTTGCGACCTTACGCAGAGCCGAGTTCGGCTTCTTCGGCGTCGTCGTGTAGACGCGGGTGCAAACACCACGCTTCTGCGGGTTCTCCTGAAGAGCGGGAACCTTATTACGCTTTACCTGCGCCTGGCGAGGCTTGCGGATTAGCTGGTTTACGGTAGGCATTCAACCATCCCTTGTAAATCTGTCTCGACACCCTTGCGGGCTTAACTCTCGCCGTCTCCGGCAACGACACACGTTCGCCTCAATGCGCAAAACGTGGCCCGATCCGCTTTCGCAGATGGACCACAAAAAAGCAGAGGACGCATTGAATTGCGTCTTGCGTGCAGCATTCGTGTCTTCAACGTGCGTTTAGAACCTTGTTTGAGGTGAACTCCAGAGCGCGTCGCTCCGAACAGCCATGCCTCACATGGGTCCTGATGGCGGCGGTACTACTGGTTTCCCGCAGGTTCGTCAAGGCCGGTTAAGAATTATCTTTGTCACAAACCCTGAAAAGACGGGCCAAACCAGCCATTTGACGCCTCAGATGACGAAATGGCATCGCTTCCGCAAGATGGACTTGGGTATTTCGTTAAAATCCCTATAAGGAATCACAGAAAGACAATTTCACCGGACGGCAAAGAGCAACTCAGAGAATCGCTCGGCCGAATCGATACCACCGAAGGAAGACTTATGATCACTGCGCCAGACAACGACAACAATTTCGACGGCCCCATGGTCTTCATCATCATCGGCAAGGGATATGAAACCGACGGCGGCGAAGGTGTCGATCTGCATGTCATGCTGAAGGCGCCGGATGACGACACCGCCGTGCGCGAAGCGCTGAACGCCCTTGCGGAGGAAGGCTTCATCGAGGCTGATCTCGATCAGATCGGCATGCTGACCGACGTGCCGGATGAGGAGCCTCATGCCTCGGCCTATCAGGGAGCACTGGAAGGGGAAGTGGCGATCATCCGCTTCCGCTAGACGGGACCCTGCTGTCCCGCCCTCGCCGGCTCTTCACAACATAGATGCAAAAAGAAACCGCCCGGATCGCTCCGGGCGGTTTTGATTTTGTTCGAACTCCAGCCGCTTATTCAGCGGCCGGGGCGTTCTCGTTGGCCATGTCCTGCAGCATCGGCGTGGCGACGGCGGCACCCGTGCCCTTGCGGCGCTCTTCCAGGATCAGCTCGTCGCGAGCCGTCGCGATGCGGCGGATCTGCGTCATGGTGCCACCGGTACCGGCCGGGATGAGACGGCCGACGATGACGTTTTCCTTCAGGCCCTGCAGACCATCGGTCTTGCCAGCGATCGCAGCTTCCGTCAGCACCTTCGTCGTTTCCTGGAAGGATGCGGCGGAGATGAAGGACGGCGTCTGCAGCGACGCCTTGGTGATGCCGAGCAGAACCGGATCGCCGTAAGCGGGCTTCTTGCCTTCTTCGATCAGGCGGTCGTTGGCGTCTTCCAGTTCGATACGGTCGACATTGTCGCCGACGATGTACTGGCTGTCGCCTGCGTCGGTGATTTCCACCTTCTGCAGCATCTGACGGACAATCACTTCGATGTGCTTGTCGTTAATGACAACGCCCTGGAGGCGGTAGACTTCCTGGATTTCGTTGACGAGGTAGGAAGCCAGAGCCTCCACGCCCTTGATCGCCAGGATATCGTGCGGAGCCGGGTTACCGTCGAGGATGTAGTCACCCTTTTCGATATAGTCGCCTTCCTGAAGGTGGAAGGGCTTGCCCTTCGGGATCAGGTATTCGACCGGCTCGACACCGTCTTCTGCCGGCTCGATGATGACACGACGCTTGTTCTTGTAGTCGCGGCCGAGGCGGATCGTACCATCGATCTCTGCGATGATGGCGTGGTCCTTCGGACGACGGGCTTCGAACAGTTCGGCAACGCGCGGCAGACCACCGGTGATGTCCTTGGTCTTGGCGCTTTCCAGCGGCGAACGAGCAAGAACGTCGCCCTGCGACACCTTCGTGCCCGGCTCGACGGACAGGATCGCGTCAACCGAGAGCAGGAAGCGGGCTTCACCGCCACGCGACAGCTTGGCGACATTGCCGCTGGCGTCCTTGACGACGATCGCCGGCTTCAGATCCGAACCGCGCGGTGTCGAACGCCAGTCGATAACCTGACGCTTGGTGATGCCGGTCGACTCGTCGGTCGCTTCGAGAACCGAGAGGCCGTCGACGACATCTTCGAAGTGAACCGTACCGGCCACTTCCGTCATCATCGGACGGGTATACGGATCCCATTCTGCGAGACGCTGACCGCGCTTCACCTTGTCGCCGTCGTCGACATAGAGCTTGGAGCCGTAGGCAACGCGCTGCGAAGAGCGTTCAACGCCGCGTTCATCCAAGATCTGAACCGTCATGTTGCGGCCCATGGCAACCAGGTTGCCTTCGGAGTTGCGCAGCATGTTGCGGTTCTTGATCTGAACCGTGCCTTCATACGAGGCTTCCAGGAACGACTGGTCGACCACGGTAGCCGTGCCGCCCAAGTGGAAGGTACGCATGGTGAGCTGCGTGCCCGGCTCACCGATCGACTGAGCGGCGATAACGCCGACAGCTTCACCGATGTTGACCGGCGTACCGCGAGCAAGGTCGCGGCCGTAGCAGACAGAGCAGACCCCCGTCTGGATTTCGCAGGTCAGCGCCGAACGGATGCGGATCGACTGGATACCAGCCTTTTCGATCTCGATGACATCCGGCTCGAGGATCATCTTGCCGGCGTCGACGATGCGCTCACCCGTGACCGGATGATCGATATCATCCAGCGCCGTACGGCCGAGGATGCGGGCGCCGAGCGAGGCAACGACCTGACCGGCATCGACGATGGCAGTCATGGTGAGGCCAGTTTCGGTGCCGCAATCGACGTGCGTCACGATGCAATCCTGCGCGACGTCGACGAGACGGCGGGTCAGGTAGCCGGAGTTCGCGGTCTTCAAGGCGGTGTCTGCCAGACCCTTACGGGCGCCGTGCGTCGAGTTGAAGTACTCGTTCACGGTCAGGCCTTCCTTGAAGTTCGAGATGATCGGCGTCTCGATGATTTCGCCCGACGGCTTGGCCATGAGGCCGCGCATGCCGCCCAACTGACGCATCTGGTTCGGAGAACCGCGGGCGCCTGAATGGCTCATCATGTAGATCGAGTTCATCGGCTTCTGACGACCGGTCTTCTCGTCGAATTCGACGGCCTTAATGCGGGCCATCATTTCTTCGGCGACCTTTTCCGTGGCCTTGCCCCAGGCGTCGACAACCTTGTTGTACTTTTCGCCCTGGGTGATCAGACCGTCATTGTACTGCTGCTCGTATTCCTTCACGAGCGCTTCGGTATCGCCGACGATCTTCGCCTTGGTGTTCGGGATGACCATGTCGTCCTTGCCGAACGAAATGCCAGCGCGGCAGGCATGCGCAAAGCCGAGCTGCATGATGCGGTCGCAGAAAATGACCGTGTCCTTCTGGCCGCAGTGACGGTAGACCGTGTCGATCATCTTGGAGATGTTCTTCTTGGTCATTTCCTGGTTGCAGATGTCGAAGGTCACCTTGCCGTGCTTTGGCAGCAGTTCGCCGATCAGCAGGCGGCCAGGGGTCGTTTCATAGATCTTCGAATAGGGCTTGCCCTCTTCGTCGATCGACTTGAAGCGGCCGCGGATCTTCGAGTGCAGCGTCACGACCTTGTTTTCCAGAGCGTGATGCAGCTCGCCGAGATCGGAGAAGGCCATGCCTTCGCCCGGCTCGTTCTGGTTCAGGATCGAGAGATAATAGAGACCGAGAACCATGTCCTGCGACGGAACGATGATCGGCGCGCCGTTTGCCGGATGCAGGATGTTGTTGGTCGACATCATCAGCACGCGGGCTTCGAGCTGTGCTTCGAGCGACAGCGGCACGTGAACGGCCATCTGGTCACCGTCGAAGTCGGCGTTGAAGGCCGTGCAGACGAGCGGGTGCAACTGGATCGCCTTGCCTTCAACCAGCATGGGTTCGAAGGCCTGGATGCCCAGGCGGTGCAGCGTCGGCGCGCGGTTCAGGAGAACCGGATGCTCGCGGATGACCTCGTCGAGGATATCCCAAACTTCCGGCTTTTCCTTTTCAACCAGCTTCTTGGCCTGCTTGACGGTCGAGGAATAACCCTTCGCGTCGAGACGGGCGTAGATGAACGGCTTGAACAGTTCGAGCGCCATCTTCTTCGGCAGGCCGCACTGATGCAGCTTCAGCTCCGGACCGGTCACGATGACCGAACGGCCGGAATAGTCGACGCGCTTGCCGAGGAGGTTCTGACGGAAGCGGCCCTGCTTGCCCTTCAGCATGTCGGACAGCGACTTCAGCGGACGCTTGTTGGCGCCGGTGATGACGCGACCGCGACGGCCGTTGTCGAACAGCGCATCGACAGATTCCTGCAGCATGCGCTTTTCGTTGCGGATGATGATGCCCGGAGCGCGCAGTTCGATCAGGCGCTTCAGACGATTGTTACGGTTGATGACGCGGCGGTACAGATCGTTCAGATCCGACGTTGCGAAACGGCCGCCGTCGAGCGGCACCAGCGGACGCAGATCCGGCGGGATGACCGGGACGACCTTCATGATCATCCATTCCGGACGGTTGCCGGATTCCATGAAGTTCTCGACGATCTTCAGGCGCTTCATCAGCTTCTTCTGCTTGAGATCCGACGTGGTGTCGGCAAGCTCAGAGCGCAGGTCGCCGGCGATCTTTTCGAGATTCATGCTGGCCAGCATCTCGTAGATCGCTTCAGCGCCGATCATGGCGGTGAACTGGTCTTCGCCATATTCGTCGACGGCGAGCATGTACTCTTCTTCCGTCAGGAGCTGATGCTCCTTGAGCGCGGTCAGGCCCGGCTCGGTGACGATGTAGTTTTCGAAGTAGAGAACGCGCTCGACATCCTTCAGCGTCATGTCGAGCAGCGTGGAAATGCGGCTCGGCAGCGACTTCAGGAACCAGATGTGGGCAACGGGAGCGGCGAGCTCGATATGGCCCATGCGCTCACGGCGAACGCGCGACAGCGTTACTTCGACGCCGCACTTTTCGCAGATGATGCCCTTGTACTTCATGCGCTTGTACTTGCCGCACAGGCATTCGTAATCCTTGATCGGCCCGAAGATTCGCGCGCAGAACAGACCATCGCGTTCCGGCTTGAACGTACGATAGTTGATCGTCTCCGGCTTCTTGATCTCACCATAAGACCAGGAAAGAATCTTCTCCGGCGATGCGATCGAAATCCGGATGGAATCGAAATTCTGTGCAGGCACCTGCGGATTGAAAAGATTCATGACCTCTTGGTTCATGCCTGTCTCCTTTAGGGGCGAAACGCCCTCGAATTGCGATCAGTGCCGGCAAATTCCCGGGAACCGGACTGACGCCTTAAAACGACAATAACCGCAGAATGCGGCGAAATCGTCCCTGCCTAGCGCCACACGAATTCGGGCACCGGCGGGAACGGTGCGCGCTGACGGACAGCGCGCACCCTATCGGCTATTACTCGGCTGCGTCCGGAAGCTGGCCCGCTGCCTGCAGATCGTCGACCTTGGAGTTTTCCAATTCGACGCTGAGGCCCAGCGACCGCATTTCCTTGACGAGAACGTTGAAGCTCTCCGGAATGCCCGCTTCGAAGGTGTCGTCGCCACGGACGATGGCTTCGTAGACCTTGGTGCGGCCGGCCACGTCGTCCGACTTGACCGTGAGCATTTCCTGCAGCGTGTAGGCTGCACCGTAAGCTTCGAGCGCCCAGACTTCCATTTCGCCGAAGCGCTGACCGCCGAACTGCGCCTTACCGCCCAGCGGCTGCTGGGTGACGAGCGAGTACGGGCCAATCGAGCGGGCGTGGATCTTGTCGTCGACCAGGTGGTTCAGCTTCAGCATGTAGATGTAGCCAACCGTGACCTGGCGGTCGAACTGTTCGCCGGTACGACCATCATAGAGCGTCGACTGACCGGTCTGCTTCAGACCTGCCATTGCGAGCATCTCGTTAACATCGACTTCGCCGGCGCCGTCGAAGACCGGGGTCGCAATGGACACGCCACGCTTCCACTGATCGGCCAGACGCAGAACCGACGCGTCGTCATACTCGTGAACGTCGTCGCTCTTCGGACCGTCGCCGACGACCATGTCGATCGTCTGGCGCAGAGGCTCGATGTTGCCGCTTGCCTTATACGCTTCGATCAGCTCGCCGATCTGACGACCCATGCCGGCGCAAGCCCAGCCGAGGTGCGTCTCAAGGATCTGACCGACGTTCATGCGCGACGGCACGCCGAGCGGATTGAGCACGATGTCGACATGCGTGCCGTCTTCGAGGAACGGCATGTCTTCGACCGGCACGATGCGCGATACGACACCCTTGTTGCCATGACGGCCGGCCATCTTGTCACCCGGCTGGATCTTGCGCTTCACAGCGACGAAGACCTTGACCATCTTCATGACGCCCGGAGGCATTTCATCGCCGCGCTGGACCTTCTCGACCTTGTCCATGAAGCGCTGTTCGAGGCGCGACTTGGATTCGTCGTACTGGCCACGCAAAGCTTCGAGCTCGCCCTGAACCTTTTCGTCCTCGACGGCGAACATCCACCACTGCGAGCGCGGATATTCGGAGACGACGGCGTTGGACAGTTCCGTGCCCTTCTTGAAGCTCTTCGGACCGGCAAGCGCTACCTGGCCACGGAGCATTTCGATCAGGCGGCCGTAGACGTTACGGTCGAGGATCGCCTGCTCGTCGTCGCGGTCCTTCGCGAGGCGTTCGATCTCTTCGCGCTCGATCGCCATTGCGCGTTCGTCCTTCTCAACGCCGTGGCGGTTGAAGACGCGAACTTCGACGACCGTACCGTAGGTGCCGGGCGGCATGCGCATGGAGGTGTCGCGAACGTCGGACGCCTTTTCACCGAAGATGGCGCGCAGAAGCTTTTCTTCCGGCGTCATCGGGCTTTCGCCCTTCGGCGTGATCTTGCCGACGAGGATATCGCCCGGCTGAACTTCAGCGCCGATGTAAACGATGCCGGCTTCGTCCAGGTTCTTCAGCGCTTCTTCCGAAACGTTCGGAATATCGCGGGTGATTTCTTCCGGACCGAGCTTGGTGTCGCGCGCCATCACTTCGAATTCTTCGATGTGAATGGAGGTGAACACGTCGTCGGCAACGATACGCTCGGAGAGCAGGATCGAGTCTTCGTAGTTGTAGCCGTTCCACGGCATGAACGCGACGAGCACGTTACGGCCGAGCGCCAGATCGCCGAGGTCGGTCGACGGACCGTCTGCCAGGATGTCGCCCTTGTTGACCACGTCACCAACGGTGACCAGCGGACGCTGGTTGACGCAGGTGTTCTGGTTCGAACGCTGGAACTTCATCAGGCGGTAGATATCGACGCCGGACTTCGACGGATCGAGGTCTTCGGTAGCGCGGATAACGATACGCGTTGCGTCGACCTGGTCAACCACGCCGCCGCGGCGGGCACCGATAGCAGCGCCTGAGTCACGGGCGACAACCGGCTCCATGCCAGTGCCGACGAACGGGGCTTCGGCGCGCAGAAGCGGCACGGCCTGACGCTGCATGTTCGAGCCCATGAGAGCGCGGTTGGCGTCGTCGTTTTCCAGGAACGGGATCAGAGCGGCAGCGACCGAAACAAGCTGCTTCGGCGAGACGTCCATCAGGTTGATGTTGTCGCGCGGAGCGAGCATAACTTCGCCAGCATGACGGCAAACAACGAATTCCTCAATGAAGGAGCCGTCGGCGTCGAGTTCGGCGTTGGCCTGAGCAACGTAGTACTTCGCCTCTTCCATGGCGGAGAGGTAGAGCACGTCGTTGGTCACCTTACCGTCGATGATGCGGCGGTAGGGGCTTTCGATAAAGCCGTACTTGTTGACGCGGGCAAAGGTTGCCAGCGAGTTGATGAGACCGATGTTCGGACCTTCCGGCGTTTCGATCGGGCAAATACGACCGTAGTGGGTCGGATGCACGTCGCGGACTTCGAAGCCGGCGCGCTCGCGGGTCAGACCGCCCGGGCCAAGAGCCGAAAGACGGCGCTTGTGGGTGATTTCCGAGAGCGGGTTCACCTGGTCCATGAACTGCGAGAGCTGCGAGGAGCCGAAGAATTCGCGAACGGCGGCAGCGGCCGGCTTCGCGTTGATCAGATCCTGCGGCATGACCGTGTCGATTTCGATCGAGGACATGCGTTCCTTGATCGCGCGCTCCATGCGCAGCAGGCCGAGACGGTACTGGTTTTCCATCAGCTCGCCGACCGAGCGAACGCGGCGGTTGCCGAGGTTGTCGATGTCGTCGATTTCGCCCTTGCCGTCGCGCAGTTCGACCAGCATCTTGACCACGGCCAGGATGTCGTCCTTGCGCAGGATGCGAACGGTGTCTTCGACGTCAAGGTCGAGACGCATGTTCATCTTCACGCGGCCGACAGCGGAGAGATCGTAGCGCTCCGCATCGAAGAACAGCGAGTTGAACATGGCTTCGGCCGATTCCATGGTCGGCGGTTCACCCGGACGCATGACGCGGTAGATGTCGAACAGAGCGTCCTGACGGTTCTCGTTCTTGTCGGCGGACAGCGTGTTGCGGATGTAGGCGCCGACATTGATATGGTCGATGCCGAGAACCGGGATTTCGTCGAAACCGGCCTTGAGGATGATCGGCAGTGTCTTTTCGTCGATTTCGTCGCCGGCTTCGAGATAGATCTCACCGGTCTGGAAGTTGACGATGTCTTCCGCCAGGAAGAGGCCGTACAGCTCTTCGTCGGTGGCCTTCAAAGCCTTGAGGCCCTTTTCCTGCAACTGGCGCAGCAGGCGCGGGGTCAGCTTCTTGCCGCCTTCGACAACGACTTCGCCGGTATCGGCGTCGATCATGTCGGAAACGGTCTTGGCGCCCTTCAGCGTTTCCGCCTTGAAGGGAATGCGCCAGCCCTGGCCGTCGCGCTGGTAGAGCGATTTCGTGTAGAACGTCGACAGGATTTCTTCGCCGTCCATGCCGAGCGCCATCAGAAGCGACGTCACCGGAATCTTGCGGCGGCGGTCGATACGGGCGTAGACGATGTCCTTGGCGTCGAATTCGATGTCGAGCCAGGAGCCGCGATACGGAATGACGCGAGCAGCGAAGAGCAGCTTGCCGGAGGAGTGGCTCTTGCCCTTGTCGTGGTCGAAGAAGACACCCGGCGAACGGTGCATCTGGGACACGATAACGCGTTCGGTGCCGTTCACGATGAAGGTACCGTTGTTCGTCATGAGCGGCATGTCGCCCATGTAAACGCTCTGTTCCTTGATGTCCTTGATGGACTTCGCGCCGGTGTCCTCATCGATATCGAACACGA
This sequence comes from Rhizobium sp. NXC24, assembly GCF_002944315.1. Taxonomy (NCBI): domain Bacteria; kingdom Pseudomonadati; phylum Pseudomonadota; class Alphaproteobacteria; order Hyphomicrobiales; family Rhizobiaceae; genus Rhizobium; species Rhizobium sp. NXC24. The sequence goes on along the minus strand of NZ_CP024311.1, from coordinate 1,575,183 downwards.
TCAGACGGAGAGTGACCTTCAGCGGCGCGGCATAGGTCAGGTCGCGCTGGCGGCACTCGTCGACGTCGAACTTCGGCGGTTCGAATTCATAGGACACGAACTCCAGCATGGAAGCGCCGGAGAAATCGGTGATCGGGAAAACCGACTTGAAAACGGCCTGGAGACCCTCGTCAGGGCGGCCGCCCTTGGGCTCTTCGACCATGAGGAACTGATCGTAGGACGCCTTCTGAACCTCGATGAGGTTCGGCATCTCTGCGACTTCCGGAATCTTACCAAAAAACTTGCGTACGCGCCTGCGACCGTTGAACGAAAGGGTCTGAGCCATCGTCGCTCCTTTAAAATCCTGCACCCGGGCCTGCAACGGATGGGAACCGCTGGCCAGGCGATCCCATCAATCAATGAGTAGTTCAATCTCGTCTAACTGACCGAAAACCGCTCGGCACGGATTGCGTCGCGGTTCAGTCTCAGACCATCCTCTTGAAGAACCCATTACCCAAAAGCCGTTTTAGCCGCGGCTTTTGGGTAATTTGTTCAGAAAAACGGCAAATGGGAGGCGGCAAAATGCCACCTCCCAAAGCAGTTTCAAGCTTACTTGACGTCGGCCTTTGCGCCAGCGTCTTCGAGCTTCTTCTTGATGTCAGCGGCTTCAGCCTTGGAAACGCCTTCCTTGACAGCCTTCGGAGCAGCCTCAACGAGGTCCTTGGCTTCCTTGAGGCCGAGACCGGTGATGGCGCGGACTTCCTTGATGACGTTGATCTTGTTCGCGCCGGCATCCGCGAGGATGACGTCGAACTCGGTCTTTTCTTCTTCAACAGCAGCAGCAGCGCCGCCAGCACCACCGGCAACGGCAGCAACAGCTACCGGAGCAGCGGCGGAAACGCCCCACTTTTCTTCGAGAAGCTTGGACAGTTCTGCGGCTTCGAGAACGGTCAGCGAGGAGAGGTCTTCAACGATCTTTGCGAGATCAGCCATTTTTGTAGTTCCTTTTGTTCGGTTCGAACTGGTTGATTATGAACAGCGAAAAACCGCCTTACGCGGCTTCGTCCTTCTTGGCGTAGGCCGAGAACACGCGAGCAAGCTGGCTTGCCGGTGCTGCAACCACACCTGCGATGCGGGTAGCCGGCGTCTGGATCATGCCCAGCAGCTTCGCACGCAGCTCGTCCAGCGAAGGCAGGGTCGCGAGCGACTTAACACCTTCGGGGTTGAGCGTGGTTGTTCCCATGGCGCCGCCCAGAACAACGATCTTATCGTTGGTCTTGGCGAAATCCACGACGACCTTCGGAGCGGTAATCGGATCAGTGCTGTATGCGATCAGCGTCTGCCCGGTGAAGAGATTGGAAATCCCTTCCGCATCCGTGCCCTGAAGAGCAATCTTGGCCAGGCGGTTCTTCGCGACTTTGACGGTGCCGCCAGCAGCGCGCATCTTGGAACGAAAATCGTTCATCTGTGCGACTGTGGCACCAGCATAGTGGGCCACGACAACCGAGCCCGAAGCCTTGAAGACTTCGTTCAGTTCCGTGACGAATTCGCGTTTTTCCGCTCTTTCCACTGCTTTTCTCCAGTTGACAGGACCGCGATAAACGGACCTGCCGGGTTGCCTTTTGCCTCCTGGGATCAGCTAAGAGATCCCAAGCGACGCTTGAGGATCCTGTCCCCTCGCGCTCGAGCCCTAAGGCTCCAAGGCACAAGGCATCCAAGGCTCGAACCGAGTTTATCGAAGCAGAACTTCTTCAAAATTCGGGTCTTACCCGTCTCATGCAGGCAAAGTGATTAAGGTCTCAACCACCTGCAATCTCGGACAGGAATTCCGGATTTCTCCGGTATCCTGGCCCCGAAGGGCCAGGAATTCTTAAATGCCGGGCAGCAGGCCCGACAGAACCATTAGGCGCTCGGCGCCGTAACCGTCGACGGCTCGATCTTGACGCCCGGGCCCATGGTCGAAGAGATGGCTACGCGCTTGACGTAGTTGCCCTTTGCACCGGCCGGCTTCGCCTTGATGACGGCGTCAGCGAAGGCGCGGATGTTTTCTTCCAGAGCCTTGGCATCGAAGGAGGCCTTGCCGATACCGGCATGGACGATACCAGCCTTCTCGACGCGGAACTCGACTGCGCCGCCCTTGGAGGCTTCGACAGCACCCTTGACGTCCATGGTGACGGTGCCGACCTTCGGGTTCGGCATCATGCCGCGCGGGCCGAGAACCTTACCGAGACGGCCGACGAGCGGCATCATGTCCGGGGTAGCGATGCAACGATCGAAGTCGATCTTGCCGCCCTGAACGATTTCAACCAGGTCTTCCGCGCCAACGACGTCAGCACCGGCAGCCTTGGCTTCGTCAGCCTTGGCGCCACGAGCGAAAACGGCAACGCGAACCGTACGGCCGGTGCCGTTCGGCAGATTGACGACGCCGCGGACCATCTGGTCAGCGTGACGCGGGTCAACGCCGAGGTTCATGGCGATTTCGACGGTTTCGTCGAACTTGGCGACGGCCCGCTCCTTGACCATGCCGATAGCCTGGGTCAGAGCATAGAGCTTGGTGGGATCAACGCCTTCGCGGATCTTCTGAATACGCTTTGCAACCATGGTCTTAACCTACCACTTCCAGGCCCATGGCGCGGGCGGAGCCCTCGATCATGGCCATTGCGCCTTCGATATCGGCGGCGTTCAGATCCTTCATCTTGGCTTCGGCAATCGACTTGACCTGAGCCTTGGTGAGCGTGCCAGCCTTGGCACCCTTGCCCGGGGTCTTCGAGCCGGACTGGATCTTCGCTTCCTTCTTGAGGAAGTAGCTGACCGGCGGCTGCTTCATTGCGAAGGTGAAGGACTTGTCCTGGTAGTAGGTGATGACGACCGGGATCGGCATACCCTTTTCCATTTCCTGCGTGGCGGCATTGAACGCCTTGCAGAATTCCATGATGTTAATGCCACGCTGACCAAGCGCAGGACCGATCGGCGGCGACGGATTCGCCGAGCCGGCCTTAACCTGCAGCTTGAGCTGGCCTGCAACTTTCTTAGCCATTTCTCTCTGCCTTTCTACACGACCGGTTGCCCAGTCTACTATGCCAGATCGCTCCGGCGGCTGCGGTTGCGTGGTGCGGATCAAAAGGTCCGGCTAAGACCCCTGCCCTTCCACGCGGATTGCGGCATGGCCGCGAGATGCAAGCAAACACTTGCTTGCATCCAAACTCAAACGAAGATCAGACCTTCTCGACCTGACTGTATTCCAGCTCGACCGGCGTAGCGCGGCCGAAGATCGACACTTCCACCTTCAGGCGCGAACGCTCCTCGTCCACATCCTGAACCGTGCCGTTGAACGATGCGAACGGGCCGTCGGAAACGCGGACCTGCTCACCAATCTCGAAGGATACAGAAGCCTTCGGCCGCTCGACACCTTCCTGGACCTGACCGAGAATGCGCTCGGCTTCATAATCCGGAATCGGAACGGGCTTATTGTCGGAGCCGAGAAAGCCAGTGACCTTCGGCGTATTCTTGATCAGGTGATAGGCTTCATCCGTCAGATTGGCGCGCACCAGCACGTAACCCGGGAAGAACTTGCGCTCGCTGTCAACCTTACGGCCGCGGCGCACTTCAACCACCTTCTCGGTCGGCACAAGGATCTTCTCGAACAGATGATCGAGACCCTTCTGCTTGGCCTTCTCCTCGATGGATTCAGCCACCTTCTTTTCGAAATTAGAATAAGCGTGGACGATGTACCAACGTGCCGCCATGTTCATCTCCACCCGATATCAATTGCCGGTATTCAGCACGTAGCCGAGAATCCAGCCTATGAGCTGGTCAGCAGCAAAGAAAAACAACGAAGCGAAAATGACCATGACAAGCACCATCACCGTCGAGATCATCGTCTCGCGGCGGGACGGCCAAGTGATTTTCGACGTCTCGGAGCGGACCTGCTGCAGAAACGCAAGTGGATTCGTTTTGGATGCCATTGACTGCCCACGCAATTACGGCGCGTAAAGCTGAACATATCAGCCCCACGCACCGCGTGTCTGTTGAACCCTACATAAACATCGATTCCCAATTTAACAAGAGGGAATTCGGTGCCTTCGAAAATTTGCCTGCCATTCCGGCATAATCCCTAACCCAAGAAGCAGCGAAACCGACGCGCCAGTCAAATCAAGGAAAATGGCAGGGGCAGCAGGGCTCGAACCTACGACCTGCGGTTTTGGAGACCGCCGCTCTACCAACTGAGCTATACCCCTTTATGCTTCGATCATCCGCGCCGTGCGGTTGCCTGCCAGCGCCTTCCGAAAACATGGCGCTCCTTTAAGACGGGACGAAACGATTGGCAAGTGCGTTTTTTGTTTTTTCCCAAGAGAGTCCGCAGCTTCGAGCGCCCCGGGCAATTGACGAGACCGCCGACCACAGGGATTGCGGGCTTCGCAGCGCCTCCCGAATGCATCGCGCCGGCGCTTCTCAGCCTTCCTTCGGCTCCCCCGGCGTTCCCTTGGGCTTCCGTTTGAGGAATTTCGGTTTGAGACGACGCAGGAAATTGTCTGTCGAGCGAATCACATTGGTCAAGGAGATCAGCTTGTCCACTTCGGCGTCAGCATTGCCGAGCCGCTCGGAGAGTACCTCTGCCGCAGCCAGCGCGATTTCGGCCGGGGGAACCTCAGAGAAGCGCTCGGCGAGCCTGATGTAGGGATTTAGCGATACCCCGCCATGGATGGTGATCTTCCCCAAGCGGGCGAAGAGGCGCAGGAAAGTCTGCTCGAAGGTCCAGTCGTGAACCGACACCACCCTCCATTTTTCGCTGCGCTTGGCCGAGAAGCCGGCAAGCACGATGGCGCCGGGCAATTTCAAGTCGCTCAGCCAAAGCGCCATGGCAAAGCCGCTGGTCGGCGTCTTGGCCTCCGTGTAGAAATCGCCGCAGAAGCCGACGAGATCGAGATGGCCGGTCGGCGCGCCCTGGAAATCGGCGGCCGGATTCAGTTTTTCCTCGGGCCCGAGGCGGATGTTCATGATCCCGAGGAAATAGTCCTTCGGGAAGAACTTGACGACATCGCCCACCTCGCCCCGATAGACGATGTTGGCGCCGCGCGGCTGTCCGCGCGAAATCAGTAGCGAATGGCCGTGGAACGGACGATCCAGGACCTTGTAGACCTTATTGAAGAAGATGAAGAGCGCTGTGGACGGAAACTGCGCCTGAAGGCTGGCGATATCGACCGCATCGCTGTTTGCGACAAGAACGATATGGGAGAAGGCCGCCAGTATGGACCGCCACTCTTCGGCGGTCGTCAAACCTGCGGCGGCCCCTGCAGCCGGAAAGCCAATCTTGCCGGTTCCTGTTTCGGAAGTCACGCTCTGATCCAGCCCCGTCACTTCTGCTGGACGTGCAGCATGCGATCACGCATGGCGAACCATTCCTCGGCGTAGTCGTCGTTGCGATATTCGTCGAAATACGGGCCGCCATCGGTGAAATGCACGAGTTGCGCATCCGGCCGGTAGTCATATTCATTGACGAGGTAATTCCAGGTCACGGGGATCTCCCCGATCTGATCGTCGCTCTCCAGCCACTTAAACTGGTGAAGCTGCAGGCCCGTGGCGGTATTGACGTAATCCTTCGTCAATGCCCGGCATTTGGCATTGTTGAAGAGGATCATGCTCGACCAATTCTTCTTTTCATATTTGGTCTGGGTCTGGCCGAGGAATTTCGTCTCGATCTTCGGCTGGTAGTCGTGCTTGACGCACATTGCGGCATAACGGTCGTCGCGCAGCTTCCAGAGCTCGGCAATATCGGCGCGGGCGAGCATGTCGCAATCCATGAAGATGCTCCAGCCCTCGTAATCGCTGAGGTAGGGAACCAGAAAGCGGGAGAAGGAAAATTCGGTCGATTGCAGCGGATTGCGCTCGCGCGTGAAAACGCCGTCGAGATTGCTGAGAACGATCGGCGAAAACACCACCGGGATCGAAGAGCGCTCGATTATGCTTTGTGCGAGAACGTGATAGGCGACGACTTCCTTGGAATCGAAGCCGACAAAAATACGTGCAACACCGTCGTTCATAGTCCCTCCGAAGCGGCTGACCCTCAAGAGATCAGCCGGTTGAATAGCTTTCTATTGCAACGCAAATTACGCTGCCGAACATCCCGCCGGCTCGTAGGCGATATGATGCTCATTCCAAAATGAATCCCGACTGTATCGTGGAAAGCGACTGCAATTTCCATGATACGCCTCGCGAAACGCAAGCCTACTTACTTCAACCCAGATATTTGTCGAGTGTTTGCGGAAGCATTTTTGGTTTTCTTCCGTAACAAATGGAGAGGCATCCCTGCTCTTGGCAGGGTTTCGGCCGGGCGTCGCGACGGCGCCCAGCTTTCAGTTCTTTTGGCAGCGCAGCCTCAAACCTTCACATAACGGCGCCAGTTATGCTCTTCCTTGAAGCCCAGGACTTCGCGAATCTTCCGGTTGGAGAGCAGGCCTTCATACTCGCCGATCTCGCGGGTGAAGGGCACGTTCGGGTAGTATTTGGCGGCAAGTTCCCGGGACGGCGTGTTGGCCGATACCGTGTCGTTGGCCGCGTTGAAGACCTGAAAACCGAGACCGCCTTTTTCGATGCAGAGATGGACGATCTGGCCGAGATCGCGGGCATCGATATAGCTCCAGGCTATGCGCTTACGGATGTCGGTGTCAGCGAAATATTCCGGGAAGCGCTCATATTCGTAAGGCTCGATGACGTTGCCGATGCGCAGCGCATAGACGTCGATGCCGAAACGCTCGGCGAAGGCGCGCGCCGTCTTCTCGTTCAGGACCTTGGAGAGGCCGTAGGAATCCATGGGATTGACATCGTAATCTTCCTCCAGCGGAAACTGATGAAAATCGCGATGGCCCTCGGCAAAGCAAACGCCATAAGTCGTTTCGCTGGAGGCGACAATGATCTTCTTGACGCCGAGCTTTGCCGCCGCTTCGATGACATTGTAGGTGCTCATCGTATTGATGCGGAAGGTCTCGTTATCAGGCTTGATCAGGATGCGCGGAATGGCAGCGAAATGCACGACGGCGTCGTAAGGCTGCACGCCCTTCCCCTGATCGAGATCCGGGAAATCCCGATGCATGGTCAGCACGTTGTAGACTTGTCCCGCATCAGTGACATCGGCCACCAAATTGGTGACGCCGGGGCTGTCCAGCGGCACCAGATCGACATTGTGGACCTCATAGCCGGCATTGATCAGCCAGGGAACGGTATGACGCCCGGCCTTGCCGCTGCCACCCGTGAACAATATGCGCTTTTTCATGCAATCTCCTCCTGGTAAAATCGAGCGATAGATAGACCCTTTCCTCAGTTCCGCAAGGCGGTCGACAGGGACGGATTGCCTCAGTCGGTCACAAATGAATGATCTGCTGGAGACAGGGGCGTCAAAGAAAGGTTGAAGAGCGCCATGCCGATCAGGCTCGTTGACTACGATCCGGGCTGGCCCACTCTCTTCCTGCGCCGCCGTACGGCCATCGCCGCCTTCTTGTGCCGTCCCGCCGATATCCATCATATAGGCAGTACATCCATCCTCGGGCTCTGTGCCAAGCCTAAGCTCGATATCGACGCAGTGCTGACGACGGCTGATGACAGGCTCTTCGCGACCGAACGCTTGATGGAGGCCGGTTATACCTTCCATGGCGATCCGTATGGCGCGGACAGATGGATATTCACCAAAGACGAAACACCTTACGGAACTCGTCTTTATCTATGCCTCCTCGACAATCCCGCTCACCGCGACCGCATCCTCTTTCGCGACTATCTTCGTGCCCATCCAGAAGCGGCCAGGGATTATGCAGCATTGAAGCGACGACTGGTCATCGAAGCGAACGGCAATTGGGATCACTATACCGGCGGCAAAAGCGATTTCGTTGCCGATGTCCTGCGCTGCGCCCTAGCCGAGCGGAGCTAAGTCACCAGCCGGGGACTGTCGATGGATTGCTTCACCTCGACTGCTCTCGCAAATGCTCCAGCACATGCGCAACGCATTGATCGAGCGAAAGCTCGCTGGTATCGAAGATCTCGCAACCGTGCTGAACGGCCTCCCCGCGCAGATAGGCCGCCCAATCCATCATATTTTGATCCGCGAGCTCCGGCTGGCGTCTTCCGACCGTCAAGCGCCGCGCCCTCGTTGTGTCGTTGCAATCGACCAACAGCAGCCTGTAGCTATCGACATTTGCCGCCGCGGCCGCTTCAGCGATGAAGGAAATCCGCATCTGCCCTTCGAACAGGACCGACTTTCCACTCTGCGCAACTTTTGCAAGACGCGCCATCCATTCGATGGTCTTGTCCCGCTGCCAGGCCTCCGGCGAACCGTGATCCCTGATCATCGTATCCACCGTCGGCACGCCGATGCTATCGAACCGATAGATCGCGAACTCGTCCGGACATCTCTCGGCGATGGCGTCGGCGATTGCCGTTTTTCCAGAGCCGGATGCGCCTGTCAGAATGATCAGATCCACTCAGTCTCCTCCATGCCGAAATGCGAAAGGCCCCGCTGTTTCCAGCGGGGCCTTCGTAACCACGAATAATCCGGGGATTACTCGACGATGGAGGCGACGATGCCGGCGCCGACGGTGCGGCCGCCTTCGCGGATAGCGAAGCGCAGCTTTTCTTCCATCGCGATCGGAACGATCAGCTCAACGGCAACCGTGACGTTGTCGCCTGGCATAACCATTTCCGTGCCTTCCGGAAGCGTCACGATGCCCGTCACGTCCGTCGTGCGGAAGTAGAACTGCGGACGGTAGTTCGTGAAGAACGGCGTATGACGGCCACCCTCTTCCTTCGTCAGGATGTAGGCTTCGGCCATGAACTTCTTGTGCGGCTTCACAGAACCCGGCTTGCACAGGATCTGGCCACGCTCGACGCCGTCACGGTTCACACCGCGGACCAGCGCGCCGATGTTGTCGCCGGCCTGGCCCTGGTCGAGCAGCTTGCGGAACATTTCAACGCCGGTAACCGTCGTCTTCGACGTCGGACGAATGCCGACGATTTCGACTTCTTCACCAACCTTGACGATACCACGCTCGACGCGGCCCGTCACAACCGTACCACGGCCGGAGATCGAGAACACGTCTTCGATCGGCATCAGGAACGGCTGGTCGATCGGACGCTCTGGCGTCGGGATGTAGGCGTCAACCTGGGCCATCAGCTCGCGGATCGCGTTTTCGCCGATTTCCTTGTTGCTGTCTTCCAGGGCAGCAAGCGCCGAACCCTTGACAACCGGAATGTCGTCGCCCGGGAAGTCGTAGGACGACAGCAGTTCGCGAACTTCAAGCTCGACGAGCTCCAGAAGCTCGGCGTCGTCAACCTGGTCGACCTTGTTCAGGAACACTACGATCGCCGGAACGCCAACCTGGCGGGCGAGCAGGATGTGCTCGCGCGTCTGCGGCATCGGGCCGTCGGCAGCCGAGCAAACCAGGATCGCGCCGTCCATCTGCGCAGCACCCGTGATCATGTTCTTCACATAGTCAGCGTGGCCGGGGCAGTCGACGTGCGCATAGTGACGAGCAGCCGTCTCATATTCAACGTGTGCCGTCGAGATCGTGATACCACGCGCCTTTTCTTCCGGTGCCGCGTCGATCTGGTCATACGCCTTGAACTCACCGAAGAACTTCGTGATCGCTGCCGTCAGAGACGTCTTGCCGTGGTCAACGTGGCCGATCGTGCCGATGTTAACGTGCGGCTTATTGCGCTCAAACTTACTCTTTGCCATTTGAATGCTTCCTGTGAACGTAAATGGTGGCCCCGGCGAACCGGTTTAGTGCCGCCGTTTAAGGCTTTCGTCGCATTTGCGCAAGACTTAATTGCAGGCCCTATTCTTGGCGAAGTGTAGCCGATGACGGACAATGCGCGCCGTCGGCTTTGATTCGCCCCGCAGGTTTCGCCGGCCGATCCGGAAAGATGTAAAAGCATTTGCCGGTTCAGACGCTTAGATAGGCACGCTGAGGAAATAATCCAGGTGTCCGAAGCCGCTTCTCGGAATTGACTAGGTCTGCAGAGACCGATCTTGCAGAGGTTCGCGAATAGGTATGTATCGCCCGCCAGAATATAAGCCATTCCTCACGCGGAGGATGTGAATCGAATATGGCGGAGAGGAAAGCTGGGATTCAGGGCAGCAGGTCTGTCGCAAGACCTGCCTGACGGAGATGAAGGACTGAAAATCTTGGAGCGGGTAGCGGGAATCGAACCCGCGTATTCAGCTTGGAAGGCTGCTGCTCTACCATTGAGCTATACCCGCGGGTGGCCAAGATCCTGTGCGGAATGGTGGAGGGAGTTGGATTTGAACCAACGTAGGCTGAGCCAACGGATTTACAGTCCGTCCCCTTTAACCACTCGGGCATCCCTCCAGTTTTCCGACTGGATCTTGCGACCAAGCTTGCTAGACCGGACGTCGCCGCCGCGATCTGCGCCGCGTATATGACCGGACCGTTTCCTTCTGTCAACATGAGGTCCGGGCAAAAATGACGAAAAAATTTCAACTTGCTGCAAAAGCCCACTGACGAAAGAGGACTATGCGCTCAAGGGCGCTCTCGCTATAAAGCCGCATGAGCAAAGACAGAACATCCGGCCGTTCCGGCCCTGACAACACCGTCGGCGATAAGTCGGCCAAAGACACGCATTACGCCACCTTGCGGCGCGCGCATCGCGACGCCAAGCGCGAGCGCGGCGAAATCCCGACGCCGCCGCCACAGAAGCGCAAGCGGGCCGGCGCGGATGATTGGAAGCCGCCGGCACTCGCTCCAGACCAGGTCTATCTATATGGCCTGCATACGGTGCGCGCAGCCCTTGCCAATCCCGAGCGGAAGAACATCAAGCTGTCAGCGACGCAGAATGCGTTGGTGCGGCTGGAAATCGGACCGGCGGCCGAACTCGGCATTCCCGTCGAGATGGTCTCGCCGCAGGATATTGACAAAGTGCTGGGTCCGGAAGCGATCCATCAGGGCGTCATGCTGGAGACGCGTCCCCTGCCCGTGCGCCGGCTGGAGGCCCTGAAGGACAGCCCGCTGCTGCTGGTTCTCGATCAGGTGACCGATCCGCACAATGTCGGCGCAATCATGCGCTCAGCCGTCGCCTTCGACGCCGGCGCCGTCATCACCACACAGCGTCATAGCCCGACCGAATCGGGCGTGCTCGCCAAATCCGCCTCCGGTGCGCTGGAGCTGATACCCTATATACAGATCACCAATCTCGCCGACGCGCTCGGCGAGCTGCACCGCCTCGGCTTCGTCACCATCGGTCTTGATTCGGAAGGGCCGGCGCCGCTCGAAGGCACGTTTTCGGGCGAGAAGGTCGCCCTCGTTCTTGGCTCCGAGGGCAAGGGGCTGCGCCAGAAGACACGGGAAACGGTGAACGCGCTGGCGCGGCTCGACATGCCGGGCGCGATCAAATCACTCAACGTCTCGAACGCGGCCGCGATCGCTCTCTACGCAGCGCGGTCTTATCTGAAAATCTAGCGGCACGGGGGTGCCGCAGCAGATTTGGGGGGAACTGCCTTGATCCGCACTTTTTGTCTCGCGGCGGCTTCTGCCGCCTTCATTCTCGCCGCCGGGCAACCGGCTAGTGCCGCCGACGAGGAACTCATCAAGTCGCAGGCGGGCACATGGCTGCTGGCGCCGGAAGGTGGCGCAAAGGGCTGCCGCCTCACCTTCGAAACCAGTCCGGTGACCGGCGGCTACGCTGTTAGCGGCGCGGATGCCTGCGCGACCGCCCTGCCCGCCTACGCCAAGGCGGCCGCCTGGAATTTCAGCGAGGACGGCTCGCTCGCCCTTATGGACGCGACGCAGAAGGTGGTGGCCCGTTTCCAGGAAGAAGAGGGGTCGCCCTGGGAAAGCGAAGAAGGCGATCCGACGTGGCTGCTGCCGGCGCTCGGAGACGTCGATCATGTTCCAACCGTCGCAAGCCTCGCCGGCACCTGGCAAGTCGAGCAGCCCAACGGCAAACTCATCTGCAACATCACGCTGTCCAGCGATACCGACGAGGATGGCACGCCGAAAATGTCACCGGGCGGCGACTGCCCGGCCGACGTTGCTGACCTCAAGCTTTCCCTCTGGGTCGTGGAGGGTTTTGGCCTGGTGATGATGGGCACTGACGGCTCTTCGCTCTCCTTCGATATGCGGCCGGACGGCAGCTTTCAGAAATCCGAAGAGGAAGAGGGACAGCCGATGGTGCTTGTCCGCAAACAGGGCGGCTAAAGGAGCCGATATCCCGCCTATGGCTTGACGTCCGAGAAATGTGACTATGTTAGCTTGGGCCGGTCCGAACCCGGCCCTTATTGTCACATATTGGGAAATATAGGTACAGGGCGCATGATCTTATCGAATATCCGCAAATTCATCTTCCACGAATTGCGAAGTGTAGAAGGATATATCGACCCGCCGGATGCCCTTGTTTACCTTTCTATTCTGGAACGCCAGAGGGGACATGGATTGGGCGGCGGAATTGCTGAAATCGGGGTCTATTTCGGTCGTTCTTATTTTCTCCTGAAAAAGATCACATCGCCGGAAGATCGTGTGCTTGGCATCGATCTCTTCGACATCGGAGAGATGTCGAATGGCGTTTCCAAGCAATACCGAACATTTATCGAGAATGGCGAGCGGCTCGGCCTGCCTGTCGACGAGGACCTGCTGTTCGTCGGCGATAGCGCGGAGCTGTCGCCGAAAGACGTAGCGAGCAAGGTCGGCAAGGTGCGCTTCTTCAGCATCGATGGCGGACACACCTTGTCGAACCTGAAAGCCGACATCCACCTGGCGAAGGAGACGATCGCCGACCATGGCGTCATCGTCTTCGACGACACGTTCAATCCTGCTTGGCCGGAAGTCACCGTCGGCGTCGCGGATTTCCTCCGCGACAATGATGAGATCTTCTCGGCTTTCTGCATGACGAAATACAAGACCTATGTCTGCCGGCGTGAATTCCACGATTTCTACCGTGCGGCTATTCTGCGCGCGCCCCATCTCAGAGCCTTCGAACTGGCGGAAACGCATTTTCTTGGGTCCGACGCCGTCCGCCTGCACAATCCATTCGGCCGGCGCATACTCTACGAACTCATGACCCGCTCCGGCATGAGCGCCATTTCGGAGCGCGCATACCGCTGCCACTAGAGTAATTCGAGGAAAAGTGCGCAGCGGTTTTTCGTCCGGAATTGCGGCAAAAACAAAGGGACAGAAAAACGGATCAGCGAACTGCAATCGGCTGCGGACGCCAGGCCGATTGCAGCGTGGGCGACCGCTCCGTGATCGGGCATCCATCCTGCAGCTTCAGCCATGAGGTGACATTCAGGTTCATCTCGCATTGCGCGAGATAGCTCTTGCCGTTCACGGTCATGCAGGCGACTTCGCCGATCGCATGCTGCTTTCCGTCTACGTTTTTGCAGTAGCAATCCTGTCCGGCCAACGCCGGCGCATCTGCCATCACAGCAAACGGCAATCCCAGGACAATAAGCTTCAAAACCTCGCGCATGGACGTTCCCTCGCCCGCCGTGGATGGGAAAGTGTATGCCTATTTCAGACGTTGTAAATGCGCGAGGCCGAAGCGCGCCGGCGCAGCCTAGTGAATCGCAGGATCCGATTCGTCGAAGAAAGTCCTGATACCATCGCGCGCGATCGTCGCCAGGAACTCATCGAAGGCCTCGCGGTCAGTCGCGAAGGGCTCTTCCCATTCGATAAGATCCTCCTCCGGCGTGATGACCTCCATCCGCCAGTCTTGCTGGGTGCCTGCCGGGCGAAAGATATCGACGAGCACGGTCACGCCATCCTCGGTAAATTCACCGGATAGTTCGGAGTGTTCGAGTTTGGGCTTCTTGGGCTTAACGGTCATATCTTCCCACATGCAGCAATGACGAGAATCGTAACTTAGTGATCGTTACGACCATTTCAAAGTGCAGCGGCGTTACAATTGAATGAAGCAGCCGCCGATTTCCTGCATCGAGGGCTGCAGGGAAAACAACTCGGTTAAGCCGCTGAATGAGCGTGTCTATTGCCGAAGCAGGTCGAACGTCACTGCATGGCGTCACCTCGGCCGCAAGCGTGTCACGCCGACCGCGACCACGCTCGAAACCATAAAGAGGATAGCGCTGTACGCGAACGGGCTCCACCAGCCGGCACTGTCGAAGAGCATGCCGCCTGTGAAGGCACCAAATGTTATGGCGAACTGGATGAGCGCAACCTGAAGCCCGCCTCCCGCTTCAAGCTCTGACGGTATGATGCGCGTCAGCCAGGTACCCCAAGCCACTGGAATAGGAGTGGCAAACAGGCCGAAAAGAGCAAGGAGCGCCGCTATTGTCAGGGCAGATGGGCCAAGCGGTATCAACAACACCGCGATGAGCATCAGCACGGCGGGGAAACCCACCAGAACCGTGCTCAGATGCGAGCGCAGCAGGAAGCCGATCAACGAGGTTCCCAGAAGGCCTGCCAGGCCGATCCCAAGGAGAACGAGCGAAAGGCCGTTGACGTCAAGGCCGGTCACATCCCCAAGGAACGGCCGCAAATAGGTGGACAGTGCAAACTGTCCCATGAAGAAGAAGGTCATGGCCGCCATACCGATGGCGAAGGTACGATTGCGCAGCAGCCCGAATGTACCGCGAACCGAACCGGCCCCGCCTCCCGGTATTTTCGGCAGTGCAAAGACCTGCCATATGAAGGCTATGATCGCGATCGGCACCATAATAAAGAATGCGCCTCGCCAGCCGATCAACCCGCCGAGGAAACTCCCCAATGGTTGAGCGACAACACTTGCAAGGGCGCTTCCTCCTTGCAGCATGGCAAGAGCTTTAGGTAGGTCCGGGCCGGATACAATACGCGCCATGATAGCCGTGGACAGCGACCAGAAGCCGCCAATCGACACGCCGATCAGGGCGCGGCCGACCATGAACACGAGGTAGTTGGGCGCGAATGTGATTGCCAGACCGGAAAGCACGAGAACGCCTGTGTAGGAAAGCACCACTGCGCGTCGGTCCAGGCGTGCCAAGAGCGCATTGCTGAACAGGCTGGTGACGACGGCAAAGAACCCCGAAACGGAAATCGCTTGTCCGGCCTGCCCCACCGTTATGCTCAGTTCGTCGGCGATTGGTGTCAGCAGGCTGACAGGCAGGAATTCCGAGGCAACGAGCGTGAATGTCATCAGCGTCATGCAGATGACAATACCCCACGGACTTGCCGTGCTTTCGATCTGGTTGTCGTAGGTGGTTTCCATATTGCTTTCCGTCAATGGCTTGGAGCGGATCGTTCAGGACGTATTGGAGTGTCTGAGCCTGCTGAGGGAACGACAGGGATCGTGCCGGCGCGCCGGCCTCACCCAGCTTGAGTCTCATGCGATCAGGTTTTCGAAGATGCGCGCGGGCCGCGCCGCCTAGTTCTCGTTCTTGCCCGTCAGTCCGTTGCTGACCTCGATGGTTACCGGTGCACCGTCCGGGATCGCGCGAACTTCGTCCACGCTCGCGTGAATGCGTCCCAGCGGGACTTTTCCTGGCCAGTAGCCGATGTAACCATAATAAAGCGCAATCCATTGACCGGGCTCGTAATAGCCCACTTCCGGGATCTCAGGCTCGTCGCCACGAGGCGCCCCCTTCATTGAAAGCCCGTCTTTCAGCCGGATGACCTTCTCGTCATAGCCAGGATAATTGCCGGCTTTTAAGGTGAGCGGCAGTTTGGTGATCAGGTCTTTGGCCGTCTCGTTGTCGTAGAGATCGACAGCAAACGTCTTTTCACCGATGCGTATCGCGATTGTCTTGTCGCTCGGCTTTCTCAAATTGCTGTGCACGGCGCTGTCTTCTGTCGTGTTACTCGATTTGGCTTGAATGATGCCCGCTAGTCCCAGGCATCCCAATGCAAGCACCGCCGCCAACCTCGTAGATCGTTTCAGGGTCATGACGTCCTCACATCCGAAGGAGCGTCTTGATGGCACTGCGTTCGTCCATGGCCTTGTAGCCTTGGGCGACATCGGTGAGCGGCACTTCGAGATCGAAGACTTTGCCGGGATTGATCTGCCGGGTCATGATGAGATCGATGAGATGCGGCAGGAAGCGACGCACCGGTGCCGGACCGCCCAGCAGGTTCTTCTGTTGGAAGAACAGCATCTGCCCGTCCAGCTCAACGCCATGCGGCACGCCGACATAGCCGATCGAGCCGCCTGGACGGGCGCAGTTGATCGCCTGCAGCATCGATTCCTGGGTGCCGACGCACTCAAGGACGGAATCGGCGCCAACGCCTCCGGTCAATTCCTTCACTCTTGCAACGCCCGCGTCGCCCCGCTCTGTGATGATGTCGGTGGCGCCATATTCGAGGGCGAGTTCCTGGCGCTGCTTATGGCGGCTCATGGCAATGATGTGCCCGGCGCCAAGCTGTTTTGCCGACAGCACGCCCATGAGGCCGACGGCGCCGTCGCCCACCACAACCGCCGTGCAGCCCGGCGTCACGCGCGCGGCATCAGCGGCATACCAGCCCGTGCCGAGCACGTCGGATGCGGCGAGCAGGCTCGGGATCAGGTCTTCGGACGGCATGGTGTCGGTCGCAACCAACGTACCGTCAGCCAGTGCGATACGCGCGTATGGCGCCTGCGCGCCGGACATGAATTCGCGGTGTTCGCAGGAGGACTGGAAACCGTACCGGCAATGCGGGCAGGTATTGTCCGAGAGGCAGAACGAGCCGACGACGAACTGGCCGGGCCGGATAGTCTTCACGTCGCTTCCAACCTCGACCACGACGCCGCAGTATTCATGGCCCATATGCTGCGGCGCGGTCACGGCCTGAATTCCGCGATACGGCCAGAGATCGGAGCCGCAGACGCAGGACGCCGAAAGCTTGATGATGGCGTCGGTGGGCCTCAGGATTTTGGGTTCTGCGACTTCCTCGCAGCGGATGTCGCCGGGGGCGTGAAGGACTGTTCCGAGCATGGATTTCTCCGGTTCTTTGGCCATCGGGGCGAAGTGCCCTTGTTCAAACTTGATGGGAGAAACAGATAGCACCGATCGATAGCCTGCATTAGCCGCGCCAATTTGCATGGACTTATCGAAATTCGCTTGTAATAGATATCGATCGGATCAGGCGGAGGACCTGTTGTGGCGCGGGAAAACTTCAACGAATTACTCTTATTCCTCGCGGTTGCCGAAGAACGCAGCTTCACCAAAGCCGCGGCAAAGTTGGGAATTGCCCAATCCACCCTCAGCTATGCCGTCAAGCAACTCGAAGCACGAATGGGGCTTCGGCTTCTGACCCGCACGACGCGAAGTGTGGGAACGACGGAGGCCGGCGAACGTCTCCGGCAATCCCTGGCGCCGCGCATTTCTGAAATAGAAGCCGACATAGAGGCGTTGATGGCCTATCGGGACAAGCCGGCCGGTACCGTCAGAATCACATTGTCCCATCACGCCATGGAAAGCGTCGTTTGGCCCAAACTATCCCCCATGCTCGCGGACTATCCGGACATCAAGCTGGAACTCAGCGTCGATAGCAGCTTCCGCAACATCGTTGAGGATGGCTTCGACGCTGGTGTGAGACTCGGCGAAAGTCTTGAGAAAGACATGGTGGCGGTGCGGATCGGACCGGATTGGAGATTGGTGGCTGTTGGGTCTCCCGGTTATTTCATGACGCGAGCCGTGCCAAGGACGCCGCAGGAACTCATGCGCCATAATTGCATCAACAGGCGCATTGACAGGATCGGAGCGCTCTATGCCTGGGAGTTCGAGAAGGATGGCGAGGAGGTTCGCGTCAGGGTCGAAGGGCAGCTTACTTTCAACACGGATGCCGAGATGGTCGATGCCGCTCTTCGAGGCTATGGCATAGCCTACGTACCGGAAAGCTTCGTCGAGCAGCATCTGGCAGAAGGGCGGCTGCAGCTCGTGCTCGACGACTGGTCACCGAAATTTGCCGGATATTACCTCTACTATCCCAGCAGGCGCCAGAATTTGCCGGCATTTTCTGTGATCGTGGACGCGCTTCGGCAAAGGAGCTGGTAGCCTGTGAGGCATTTTCCAGAAAGTCTCGAGCCGCAAAATAGGTCGCAAATTTCAGAAGATTGGGGAAAGCATAGTGATCTCTGGATCATGATGGTGCCCCCGGCAGGGTTCGAACCCGCGACCCCCTGATTACAAATCAGGGTATAAAGCCTTATTTCACAGTGCTTCTTCGGCATCATGCGCCATTTGTGCGCCATCGCCGAAAATGGAGGGCGAAATCTGATCCATGACATTGCGGTGGGTATCACTCGGGAAGAGGTGCCCATATCGAGACATGGTAACGGCCAGAGAGGAGTGGCCGGCGAAGGTCTGAACCGTCTTTGGCTGAAGGCCAGCCTCAATCCAAAGCGAGATGGCAAAGTGCCTTAGGGCGTGCCAGTTGAATGGCTTGAACTTCCGGCCTTCCTCTTTTGCTTTGGCTGCAGCGGCCTTCATCAGGGGGCGAAACTCGCGCTTCAGGATGTTCTTGTGATCGAGGAATCCGCCCTTGGTGTTTGGAAAGACAAGATCATCGGCTTCCTTCTTCTTTGCGGCTTCCTTCCATGCCAGAAGCTCAGCCAGCATGGCCGATGAGAGAGGAACTTGCCGGATGCCCGCAACCGACTTCGTTGTGTCTTCATTCTTGTAGGCGTCTACCCTGCCATCAATGGTTAGCTCGCCGGCATTGAAGGCAACATGCTTCCATCGCACGGCGTACAGCTCAGATGCTCGCACACCGGAGGATGCCGACAGGCGCACGCGGACCGCAAGGCTTCCCCTGGCCTGCGCTAGCGCAATGGCTAGATCTGCCTTCGATGGAGGCGTTACCTTCTTACTGCCCTCGCCGCGCTTGCCGGTTACGCGAATATTGGTGGCCGGGTTTACGGCCAACAGATCATTGCCGACCGCGTGCTGCAGGGCGCGCGACAGACTGCCGAGAATACGGCGCGTTGTGACAACTCCGACTCCTGCGTCTCGCAGACGATCGCGGAAGTCACCGACCACCTTGGCAGTACACTGGGAAAGCTTAACTGTGCCGATGCCGCCGTCAAAAATGATCCGGGTCTTTTCCGACTGCTTTAACCGATGCTCTTCGGTCGGCGCCACGTAATTCCGCAACTGACCTTCGACGGTCCTGTAGTAGTGCTCCGTTACATGCTCGCCGCGGTCACGGCGACCGGCCAGCAGCTTTAGATAATCTGTAACAGCGTCGTCGACAGTGGTGCTTGCAGCTTCTGCGCGATACGTGCCGGTAACGACTTGATGCGTCACCTCAGTGCGGCGAGCCTCGGCATCGCGCTTCTTTTCGAACTGCTCTTTGTGCCGCTTGCCGGCCGCATCAGTGAAGGCCAACACCCAAGCTTCGCGCTCTTCGCCCTTGCTTGTCTTCCATTTTCGTTTCGTGATTGTCGCCATTCATGACCTCCTGATTTGGATGGCGCATGAAAGCACGGCACAGCGAGGCAGGCAAGGTAAACCTTGACAAAATTGTCAAATTGACATATACAAAAATGAGAGATGAGCAAGATAACCCAATTATCTTTATAACCCGTCAAACTACCAGATGTCAACACCCTGCTGGAGGAAAAATGCAAAAAAGTTTGGAAGTAGCGAACGACAATATTGATGGAGACCTGCTTATGGGCGCGAACGCTATTGCGAGGTTCCTCGGCATCACACCGAGGCAAGTCTATCGTCTGTGTTACGATGGCCTGGCGCCCCACTTCAAGCTTGGTGGCACCGTGGCGGCGCGAAAGAGCAGCCTGGCCAAGTGGATGGCAGAAGCTGAGAGGGCTGCAGCATGAGCGACTACAGCGACCTTCTTGAACTATTCAAAAATCGCCGTCGAATCTTCGTCGACCAACTCGATCATGACGATGAACAAGCTACCGCGGAAAAACTTGCCGTTGTTCAGGCATGCATCACTGCGATCGAAGCGGTGATGGCTGAGCCGCCTGAAAAGAAGACCGGACCAAAGGTCGTCTACGACGCCAAAGGCTGGCCGGTTTAACTCCACCCAAGGAATCCCAAATGGAAATATTCGATTTTGAACTCGCCAGCGGCTACGCCGGCGAGGGTTCGAGAGTGCTTGCGCGCTTCTCAGCCCAAATCTCGCCCGATGTAAGGCTTTGCGGCCTGCGCCTGGTGGATACGCCAAAGGGGAGTCGCACGTTCTTTCCCTCAGTGAAGGGCGGCGGTCGCTCCGCCACCGTTTCCCACAAACTCGCCAAACTGATAACGGCGGCTGCGGCTGCAGCTTTTGAAAGGCACGAAATCGCCTATGACCGCAGCGCAGCCTAAGCCAGATCCACGACCACATCTCACTGAATTTTACCGTGTCAGCGACCTTGCCCATAAGTTGGCCGGCGACGTGGTTCTCGTCCCAGATCCAGACAATCTTGATGGGCTAAAGCGGGACGACTTGGTGAAGTTGTCACATTGGGCCAACAAGGACGACGATGGCAATCACCTTCTGACTCCTGACAACTGTGACCGCCTGGCCGTACTAACCGATTCATTCTTCCGTTTCATGGATGACGGCGAAGACGCCAGCGTGATTACGCTGTGGCGCGAAGGTACCCCCATTATTCAGCAGATCGACGGCGAGCCATGCTCCGCCGCTCTGGATGCCGTGATGGATGCAGTGACCAACATGAGCCCCCTACGCGAAAAGTGGCATGGATTGCCGCCGTTGGAGGCTGAGATCGAATTGCTTGCCTATCAAAAAGGTTACGCTGCCGGCCACCGTCCGCGTTGGCTGGAGCGTGTAGCGCGCCAGAACATACTCGAGCGTGAAGCTAAGACTGAGACAGAAGAGGTAGCTCCTGCTGCAATGCCCGTTGCCGCGAATGACAACAATCCTTTGAACTTCATCAATCCGGCTGATTGGCACGGCCAGCCGATTCCGGCACGGCAATGGTACTGCGAAGGTCTGATCCCCTTGCGGCAAGTGACCATCCTCAACGGCGACGGTGGCGTCGGAAAGTCGCTGCTGGCGCTGCAAATTGCTGCTGCTGGCGCTATGTCCCTCGATACGCTGGAAATGGAACCATGGGCCGGCCGAACGCTATATGTCGGCGCCGAAGACGAGGCTGAAGAGTTTCACCGACGTCTGACCGATATCGCGACTGCTCATGGCAAGGAGTTGGACTTCCTCTTCATGTTCCGGCTGCTTTCGCTGGCCGACACAGACGCGTTGCTGGCGGTTCCAGATCGTGCCGGCAATATGCAGCCGACTCCCTTGTGGGCAAAGATCGTCGAATTCGCACGCGAGTTCCAGCCCCGGCTGATCGTTCTCGACACCGCAGCCGATTTGTTTGGCGGTGACGAGATAAAACGCGGCCAAGTCAGGCAATTCATCGCAATGCTTCGGAAGGTAGCAATTAGCTTGGATTGCGCCGTCATCCTGCTGGCACATCCATCGGTGCAGGGCATGCAATCAGGCACCGGTTCGTCCGGGTCTACGGCTTGGAACAACTCTGTCCGCTCTCGCCTCTACCTAACGCGACCCGAAGGCAAAGATGCGGATCCAGACTTACGCATCCTGAAGACCATGAAGGCGAACTACGGCACTACCGGCGGCGAGATAAAGCTGCGGTGGAAAGATGGCGTATTCGTCCTCGATGACGGCAAGCCAGCGGCCGGCTCGATGCTGCTAGCCGCCAAGGCCGAGCGAGTGTTCCGTGACCTGCTATCGCTGTTCAACAGAACCGGCCAGAACGTGTCGGACGTCACCGGCACGAATTACGCGCCGGCCAAGATGGCTAAGCACCCTGACGCTGCAGGCATAGGCAAGAAGGCGCTCGCCGACGCGATGCAGCGACTATTGGATTCGGGAGACGTGCGGATCGTGATGGAGGGGCCTGCCTCCCGTCAGCGCAAGCGTCTAATTCTAGCGTCCGAAGACTACGGCCCAGGTCGTGCGGCGTGAGTTCCACCGCATCTTCCACCGGGCTTCCACCGACCTACCACCGCCTTCCACCGGGGTTAGCCACCACCCCCCTATAACCCCTGGCGGTGGAAGCACCGCTGGCCAGTGGAATCCGGCCAGTGCTTCAACACACCAAAGTAGAAAAGTAAAAGGAGGACAGCATCACCATGCCATTCATAACGGATGAGACTTGGAAACCGTCGACTTATCGGATCGCGCTCAACGCGTGGCAGTTAAACTCGCTACAACGTGAGACTGACATCATGCCACGGAAAGCGAAGCAGACGGCGAAGCCAAAGCATAGCGATCTATCAAAAAAGCTGCGCAGTCTTCTGACTTGGCGCGCGATGGCATCTGGCTCTGACTGGACCAGCGTTGCTGCCAACGATAACAGCGAGCCGTCAACAAAGCCAAATGTCGATTCTCTCCATGAGGTTCGTCCGCGCGTGTCCGAGATCATATCGCTGCTCAAGGACATCGAGATGGCGGAGCGGAGGGAGGCAAAACTTGGCGGCGGCGGTGATGTGGTTTTAATGCCCATCGGCGAAGACGTGGAGCGAGGACAAACGAAGCGCCAAGGCAGGAAGCAGAAGCCCGATTGCATCATCAGAGTCGGTCGCCTTCACTTCTCCAATGGCGCGATCGAAGAGCCCGCGGTGGTTCGCGACGAGGCCGGCAAGGTAACCCGCGGATCGGTTCGTATTGCTTTGGGAGGATTGACGAGGGTTGGACCATTGCGGCCGCGCGACATTTTCCGCCATCGCAAGGGCGCTGCGAATGACAACTCGCTGACGGCCGGGAAGTCACTCACTGCATCGCCCGGTGCTTTTGATTTCGTCGACCCCCTCGCCGACCAGCAAACAGCCGTCCACGTCCGCAAGGCGGTAGGTTCAGCTAACGCAGGCATCCTAGACCACGCTCTTGTCGCAGCAACGTTCGGTGAAATAGGCGAGCGACTTGGTTTCGTAGGAAAGACTGCCGAGCGTCGCGGCAAGGCTGCGGTTATCGCCGCATGCGGCGCCCTTGAAAAAGAGTTGGCGGCATAGTCCCTAAATCGTTGCTCGAACGGTAATAGGTATAGGGTAGCCGTAAAGCTTCCACGAACATTTCCAGCCGTCCTCCGTGGCGGCTTTTCTATTCCGGAGTCGCGGATGTACCGGCACGGAATACCAATCCTGGCGTTCGTGTAGACCGTCGCCAGTTGATCGAGACCGGCCGCCGGTGCGTCCTGCTACGGTGGCCGGTTTTTGTTTTGCCCAACTGAAATTCTTACTATTGAAAGGGGCCGAAATGGCCGACTGGACTACGCGCGACTTCACTGTCGCCGAGGCCGCCGACATGGCTGGCCTTCACCGAGCAACGCTCGACGTCATCATCCATCGCGCTCGCGATCTTGAGGTGCTTTTCAGCGAGAAGCGCAAAAGTCGTCGCTGGTTTTCGCCTCGAGACATTGCAGTGCTGCGCATCGGCTACGAACTGGAGCGAGCAGGCCGAGATTGGGCTACAGCGCTTGCGCAGGCTTTCGAACACCTTGGCCAGCCGCCACCTTCTGACGCGTTGCTCATCATTCCCATCATGTCCGTATCGGCTCGCTCTGGCCGCATTGTCACCGGCCTGGCTGATCTCGTGCCGACCGCATCGATGGCAGTCGTCCCGATCGGCAGCATCGTCGCTGACATTATCGCGGCATGCGAAACCTTGAAGGAGGCGCCCGTTGTGGCCATTCCCAAATAAACAGGCACCCATCGTCGAACAAAAATCCCTCGGTGACCCAACGGCCGAGTTGCTGGAGCTCTTCGGCGCCATGCCTGTTGGCACGTCGATATCAAATGCAGAGGCGCTTTCCGTGCCGGCTGTGTCGGCCGCGGTGCGTTTGATTTCCGAAGCCGTCGCATCGCTCGACGTGAAGGTTAAGCGAAAAGTCGGCGACATCGAAGAGGATGCACCAGACCATCCCGCAGCGTCCATTCTGACGCGACAGGCCAACGAATGGACCAGCGGCTACGAGCTAATCCGTGATTTGGTCGCTGGTGCACTCACCAAGGACGTGGGCGGCTTGGCCTATGTCACGCGTGTTTCCGGCGAGGCGCGCGAGGCGATCGTATATCGCGACAGCATCATCACCGTCGAATTCGACCAAGTCACAAATGAGCCGCGCTATCGGTTGAGCAATCAACCCGTACCCGCCTCTAGCATCATTCACCTCCGCGGCGTGTTTTCCCGTTGTCCTCTGTCCATGGCACGAGATGCCATCTCCATGGCAAAGGCTATGGAAGACTACTCAAACGGCTTATGGACGAACGGAGCGCGGCCTGGCGGCGTGATCCAGACCCCAAACAAGTTGGGTACGGATGGCGTAAAGGCCATGCTAGCCGGCTGGAAGGCCGCATTTAGCGGCAAGGCGAACGCTGGCAAGACTGCCGTCCTGTATGAGGGCGCAACCTACCAGCAGATGGCTTTGACATCCGTCGACGGGCAGTTCAACGAAAGCCGAACGTTTCAGGTGCTCGAAATCGCCCGTGCCTTCAGGTGCCCCCCCGGCATGCTTTTCGAGCTTAGCCGCAACACGTGGTCGAACTCAGAGCAGCAAGCAAAAGAGTTTGTCACTTATTGCTTGATCCCGTGGATACGCGCGCTGGAATCGGCCCTGAACCGCGCACTTTTTAAGCCTGAAGAGCGCAGCGAATATCGCGTTTGTTTCGACGTTGACGACACAAGCCAAGCAGACCTCACGGCCCGCGCTACTGCAATATCAACGCTGATCGCGGCACGCGTCATCAACCCTAACGAGGCCAGGGATTGGCTCGGCATGGAAGCGCGCGCCGGCGGTAATGAATATGCAAATCCGGCGATCGACGTCTCCCCGAAATTGGGGACACCCACGCCGGCAAACGACAACAATCCGCCACCGAAACAGGAGGCTGCATGACAATCGAACGCCTTGAATTTAAGGCCGCGTTCACCGCTGATGACGCAGGCGCCATCGAGGGCAAGGCGTGGGATTTCTCAAGCCCAGACCGCGTAGGCGATGTCATCGAGCCTAAAGCATTCGTCGGCGCAATCGGAAAATCCCTGCCGATGCTCTTTGCCCACGACCAGGCGCAAGTTTTGGGAACATGGGACAGCGTGACCGTCGAGGCGGATGGGCTCAAGGTCAAGGGCAAGATGCTCGTCGACGACGTCGCCCGTGCCAAGGAAGTCAGAGCGCTCCTTCGGGCAAAATCGGTCACCGGCCTTAGCGTCGGATTCATGACCAAGAAGGCTATGCCGCGCAAAGGCGGGGGCCGGACAATCAGTGATCTCGATCTCGTCGAGGTTTCCATCGTTGCTGTGCCGGCACATCCGGACGCGCAAGTATCTCAAATCAAGGAACTTGAAATGACCACTGCTGCAGTTGCAGAAAACAAGACCACCGAAACCGAAGTCAAGGCCGCCGACCTGAAGGCCGCCAATGACAATATCGCCGCCCTGGCGAAGCGCCTCGAGGACGCTGAAACGAAGCTGGCCCGCCCCGCGATTACCGGCAAGGCTGCTAACGATAACGAACCTTCTGCAGAACAGAAGTCTTTCGACGCCTATCTGCGGCATGGTGACAAGGCCGGCCCGGAAGAACTGAAGACGCTCACGGTCTCCAGCGACCCGCAGGGCGGATATCTCGCTCCGGCTGAAATGTCGACTGAGTTCGTGCGCAATCTTGTGCAGTATTCGCCCATCCGCGCCATCGCCAGCGTCCGCTCGACGGGCTCGCCCTCTGTGATCTACCCGGCTCGTACCGGCATCACCAACGCGAAATGGAAGGGCGAAACGCAGACTTCCGAAGCGTCGGAACCGAGCTTCGGACAGGCCGAAATCCCGGTCAATGAGATCAACACATTCGTTGATATTTCGAATCAGTTGCTTGCCGATTCGGCTGGATCCGCTGAAGCCGAAGTCCGCCTCCTTCTCGCCGAAGATTTCGGCCAGAAGGAGGCGTCTGCCTTCCTCATCGGCACCGGCTCTAACATGCCGAAGGGTCTTTTCGTCGACACGGCTATCGCGTCCAAGGCTGCCGCAGCAGCAGCAGCTATCAGCTTCGACGACTTTATTACCGTGTTCTACGATCTGCCGGCCGTATATCGCAACGCGGGCACTTGGGGAATGAATAGCAAGACGCTCGCCGCGGCCCGCAAGCTGAAAGACTCGACGGGAGCGTATCTGTGGCAGCCAGCCCCTGCGCTCGGACAGCCCGAAAGTATCCTCGGTCGCCCGGTTGTCGAACTCCTCGAGGCCGATGACATTGGCGCCAACAAGTCGCCCGTTATTTTCGGCGATTTCAGCGGCTACCGCATCGTGGACCGTTTGGCGCTGTCGATTCTTGTCAACCCGTACATCATGGCAACGAACGGCATCACGCGCTTCCACGCGACCCGTCGCGTCGGTGGTGCTGTGCTGCAGCCGGCAAAGTTCCGCAAGATGACGAACCCGGCTTCGTAATAGAGGCTCAATTTGAGCCACTAATCGGGCGGCCATCGTGCCGCCATCCTCATTTTTAGGAGACCCACATGCGTTCACTCGCATCTAATCTCGGTGCCAAGTCGTCGATAGATCCGGCCGTACAGGCTGCCAGCATCACAGGCACCAGCATCGATACGCTTGGCTGTAACAGTCTGGCATTTCTCGTGCAGACCGGCGCCATCGTTGGCGCTGGCGCATTCGGCGTTTCGCTTGAAGACTCCGACGACAACGCCACCTTTGCGGCTGTCGCGGCTGATCAGGTCAAGAGCAATGCCCCGGCAGTGCTGGCGGCAAGCTCCACGTACAAGGTCGGCTATCATGGTTTTAAACGCTATGCGCGCCCGGTCCTGACCAAGGCGTCTGGTACGTCCATTGCTGCCGGCGCAGTTGCCATCCTCGGCGACGCCGCATTGCGGCCCGTAGCTTAACACTTTCCTGGCGGCTGATCTCCTGAGGTTGGCCAACCCTTAGCCAGCAGCGTAGCCGCCACCCTAAGGGACAATTGGCGCTGCTGGCATGGCACGTCGGCCTGGTAAACCGCGTGGCGGCGGTCAGGGTGAACCTGACCGCCTTCATCTCATGGAGAACACAATGCCTAACGTGATTTGCCCTTGCGGCTTCTCTGTCCCCAAGGGGACTAAGTGCGATTGCCGGCAGAAGGCAGCAGCGGCCCGCCAAAAGGCCAACGACGCCAGGCGAGGCAGTGCGGCAAGTCGTGGCTATGACAGCAAGTGGTCGCGCGAGAGCAAGGCATGGCTGGCATCGTTGGGAGAACCGCTGTGCGCCTGTGGCTGCGGTCGCCATGCGGATATGGTTGACCATCGGATCGCGCCGAAAGGTGACATGAAACTGTTTTGGGATCGATCGAATTGGCAGCCCTTTGCAGGTGTGTGCAACCGCCGAAAGGCCATCAGGCTTGAGGGTGGGTTTGGTCGTTAATCCCGCAGGTCATCAATACCTTTACCTAAGGCTCGCTCGATCCCTTTGCGCACGCCCATAAGAAACGGCGTGCTGTTGCCACGAGTACCTGGCTGCCCAGGAGTGCCTGGCATACCGACTGCCGTTCCCTTGATGGCTCTGTAGCCCACTTCGAAGCCCTCACTAAACGTACCTTCGCGGATGATATCTGTCATTGTCTCGCGCTCCTCTCGACTCGCCTCAAAGTGGCATGAACTGGGGTGGGTCGTCAATTTGGCGCCGACGGCCACGAACCACTGGGCCTCCACAACTCGCAATTCACATTAAATAGGAATTTGAACCTATGGCAATCGTCACCCTTGACGACATCAAGGAGCACATGCGCATCGACTTCGACGATGACAACGAGCTTATTGATGGCAAAATCGATGCAGCTCAGGCGCACTTAGAATCTCTTCTTGGTTATGCGATAGCCGACCAATTCCAAACCCCGCCGGATGATCTGAAAGAGGCCGTTCGCCAGCTCGTCGCCTCTTGGTACGAGACCCGCGAAGCCACTGTCACTACTGGCTTGATGGATACTCCGCTGAGCGTCTGGGACGTGGTCAGGGAGCGGCGTTCGTACGCCTTTGAATAATGCGTGGACGTAAGCCAGAAATCACTGCGCTCGACGGTGCACTATCCCATGTTCCTGCGCCTCCGAAGTGGCTTCCGCCGCACGGCAAGGCTGAATGGCGGCGCGTTATGCCGCGGCTGGTCGGCGATCGGAAGATAGCCGCCCATGAGCTCGGAACAGTCGAGGCATATTGCCTTGCGGTCGCGACAATGCGGCAAGCCGAAGAGGCGGTTCGGACGCACGGCATGACCTTTGAATCCGACAGCGGGCCGAAGCGCCGGCCGGAAACGACCATCTTGAAGGAAAATCTTGAGGCCGCTCGCCGCCTCGCTGCGGAGCTCGGCTTAACGCCGGCAAGCCGCACAAAAAATAAGGGAGGCGTCACTGGAAATGACGAAGACGACGCCCTCGGGGATATCTGATCATCTGAAATGGATATTCGATGACAGCCCTATTCCGGATCCTCACGGCAAGGGCGAACGAGCCGTAGCCTTTATCAAGGCATTGAGGCATCCAAAGAGCTCGCTCCCTGGCCGACAATTCCAGCTTGATCGATGGCAGGAGCGGATCATCCGGCGCGTCTACGGCGACACCAAGCCGGACGGTTCGCGGCTGATCAAAACTGTCTTCGCGCTCATCCCCCGCGGCAATCGCAAGACGACGCTCGGCGCGGCTCTGGCCATGCTGCACCTCGGCCCGGAGCGCATTCCTGGCTCTCAGGTCGTCTCTTCCGCGGTTGACCGTGACCAGGCGCGTATCGCGCTCGAGGAGATGAAGGGCGTCATCGGCGCGCATCCGCGGACCGCCGAAGCCTTCCAAATTCAGGACACGAAGAACCGAATTACGCACCGCAAGTCAGGCGCCTTTTACCGCGCCATGTCTGCAGACGCGGCAACAGCGCATGGTAGAACGCCGGTTTTTGCCCTCGTCGACGAGCTCCACGCCTGGAAGAAGCGCGATTTGTGGGACGCCATCAAAACCGGCCTGGTAAAGACACCGGGCTCGCTGCTGGTGGTGACCACTACGGCCGGCATCGGGCACGAAAACATCGCCTACGAGATGTACAGGTATGCCTCAGCGGTGGCTTCTGGGCAGATTGAAGACGACGCCTTCCTGCCGATCCTATTCGAGGCAGACAAGGACGATGACTGGAAAGATGAGGAAGTCTGGCGGCGGGTAAATCCTGGCCTTTCGTGCAATCCGCCATACCCCGATATTGACGGCATGCGGCAGATGGTGCGCGAAGCAGAGCACCGGCCTGCCGATCGGGAGATGTTCCGCCAGCTTCATTTAAATGTCTGGCTCGATGGCGCAGCGAATCCCGAATGGTCACTGGACGTTTGGGACGAGAACGCCGGCGATCTGGACCTCTCGGCTCTGGAAGGGCGGCCTGCATGGGTCGGAGTCGACCTTGCGAAGCGAATAGACCTGGCTGCCGTCTCAGTGTCTATCCCAATGGTAGATGGGCGAATGGCGTTGCACGTTCAGTCATTTTGCCCCGAAGGAGCCATCCGTAGGCGCAATGACGGCGTGCCGTATGCCCTATGGCGCGATCAAGGATATCTGACAGCCACGCCAGGCGACACTATCGACCTATCGGCGATCGAATCCCACATCCGCGGTCTTTGCGAACGCTTCCAAGTCGAAGAAGTCGCTTTCGACAGGTGGCATGCACAGGACGTGATGAAGTCCCTTGAGGATGACGGCCTGCCTGTTGCGGAGTTTCCGCAGAACATAGCCACATTCGCTAGGCCGGTGATCGATTTCGAGGCCCTCATGTTCGAGCGAAAACTCGTCCATGGCGGCAATCCACTGCTGCGGTGGGCGATCGGTAACGTCGTCCTGTACACTGACGCCAGCGGCAACCGTCGGCCGCTCAAAGAACGATCTATCGACAAGATAGATCCAGCCGTTGCGGCGATCATCTCAACCGGCCGCGCCGCGCAAGGCGTTTCTGGGCGTAGCAGCTATGAGGATGCTGACGTGACGGACCTTAGCCTGTTCGTCGTCTAGCTAGCTGAAGAAATGACAGCCAAGTGCCACGGCGAAAATGCCAAACGGCCATGCCAGCACCAGAACGGCGCTGGCCCACTCCTGCTCGACGGGCGGCAGATTTTCTTTGTCGTTTAATGCTGATTTCATGGTCCCCTCCCACGATTAAGCTCAAACCCTATCAGGCATTTTAGCCTTGTCGCATCAAAGATGATGTCGCCGCGTTACGCGGCCGGCATCTCCTAATCACCTCCCATCATTCCAACCTTTCAGCCCGCCCTCGCGCGGGCTTTTTTCATGGAGATCCTATGCCGCAACTGGCATCAAACATTTGGGCCGACGGTCCTTATACCGATCCGTACACCCCGCTAAAATCGGACATCCGCGCATGGGGCACTTGGCTGGAATCATTGGTCAACGCCTTCACCTCTAACGGTGGCCTGCTCTATACCTCGCGCGCCGCTCTTTATGCCGATCTGGCTCACGCCGCGCCGGCTATGGCTTGGGTGCTTGGCGACGCGACGACGGCGTACAACGGCATTTACGTCAAGGCTGGGGCGTCCGGATCTGGCTCGTGGTCGCGTGCTGGAGACCTGCCGTTCAGCTTTATTGTTGCGGAAGACACCGGCGCGGGCACACCGAACGCCATTCAGGCAACGAGCTCTATTCCGATCAGCGCGTCCGCTCTCGTAGTCACCAATGTCTACGAGACGAACACCTTGAGCCCGGTGACGATCCAGTTCAACGGCGGCGCAATTCTTACGGTCAAGACCAACTCTGGCAACGATATTGCCGCCGGCGGCATTCCACCTATTCTGTTCGGATATGTGCAGGGCTCGACGTTCCGTTGTGTGAATGATGAGGTTTCCGCTGCCATTGTAGCGGCTGCAGAAGCCGCGCAAGTAGCCGCAGAGGCCGCCGCCGCAGCAGCGGCCAGTTCTGCAGCATCCGTAAATCTGCCAACGTCTTTGGTGGGCCACGGCGGCTATTATTCGCGCGTCAAGGCAGATGCCAGCGGGCGTGAGGATGTCGCACCCGATGTAGTTCAGGATGCGATTAATACCCTGACTGCGATTCGCATGACTGGAACGTGGACACCTGGCGCCGTGCCGGCACGTTTCGGCAAGAAGATGATCGCCGCGGCAAACGACACAACACTGCCGGAGATTGGCGACTACATTGAGCTAAACCAGACAGTTGAGCCTACAGGACCGGCCGGAACAGTTTACAAGGTTGGCCACGGCGTTCTCGTAAAGAGCACGGCGACAGCGCCAGAGCTTTACGCCGCGAATTACATCACGGATGGAAAAGGCGGCCCCGGATACGGCACGCTCTATGTCCAGGAAAACGATATGAATAACCGCGGCGCGCATGCTGACACGCTTGCCGCCGCAAACGGCGTCTATGGCTATGTAGCCGCTACTGGTGCAATGCGCGGCACGGCCGGTTTCTGGTCGGCCGGCTATTTCGACGCCAGCAAATACAATTACGGTTTTGCGGCGCATGGCTACCACGCCAAGGCCGGCTTCATCGAGGCCACAAGCGCGCCCTCTGCTTATAAAGTCGAAGGTGCACATACCTACGGTCTCGACATGCTCGGTGTTGCCGCATTGAACTACACACTGGCACTGCCGAATGCAGTACCCATGGTGCAGGCCAATTCGACGGGCACGCTTCTCAGTCTCCTGAATCTCGATGCCACCAATATTCTGCAGCTCGGGCATCCCGCCGTTGGTTACATCCAAACAAACCAGTCGATTCTGCCGGTCAACGATAATGCCTATCAACTTGGCAACAGCACCCATCGCTTCACGACGGTTTGGGCGGTGAACGGAACGATTCAAACCTCCGATCCTCGTCTAAAGACCGATATTGAGAAATTGCCGGATGTTTGGGCGCTCTTCTCCGCGATCGATCCCATTACCTTCAAATGGGAGAGCGGGGGCCAAGAAGCCTACGAGGTTGAAGAAGATGGCGAGGTGCAGGCCACCGAGGAAGTGGAAGTAACGGCAACGGAGATCGTCGACGGCAAAGCTGTCGAGGTGACGCGAAAAGAAACGCGCCCCGTTTATGATGCGCTTCCGATCCATGACGCCGACGGCAACGAGTTGTTCACGGTGCGGCCAGCGACCACCGACAAAGACGGCAACATTATTCGCGAAGAGCAGCGCATCCCGCGCGTTCATTTCGTTCCACGCATGGTGCCAGGCAAGGTCAAGCGCACAGCAACACGCGACCTGCCGGGGAAGCGCACCCATTGGGGCTTCAATGCCGAAGAGGTCAAGAATGCCTTCGATGGTCTTGGCATCGACTTCGGCGGATATGTCGAAGACGAAGATGGAACGAAGGGCCTGCGCCCTGATCAGCTAATTCCTGTACTGTGGAAGGCTGTTCAGGATCTGAATGGCATTGTCGATGCTCAGTCGGCGGCGATTGATGCGCAGGCGGCGGCGATTGCCGAATTGACGGCTTTCTATTCACCCCTTAGATAGCCTTGCGACCTGTTGGGATATATTAGAGAAAAGACCATCGAACCTGCCGATGGACTTAAGGTAAGCAATGCCGCTTCGGCTTAGGTGCGTAGCGTCATTGTAAACCGCCAGACCTTGGTCGTCTCTGGTGGCGCAACCAGAAGTTACGCATACCAAAGACAGTAAATCCAAGTATCCAGCACCCTGGACGCTGCCAAGCGCAGCGTTTATTGCTGGAGTTTTTGGGTCGATGTATTTTGAAAGATTCTGCTCAAGCCCACGCAAGCTCCCATATCGCAGGGCGATCTTGCTCGGGCTGTCGCTGAAGTTCTTGAGTCCAGCGAAGATGACTGGCGCCTTTGTATGCTTGCGCAACTCCGCTAACGCGTCGCCGGCCAATCCGACGGAATAGTCTCGCCAATAGTATGCTATCAGAATTTCGTCGGCTTCTTTGATGGCTGGAGAATTAGTGACGTCGTCCATCAAGGTTGAGCACCGGCTCACAAATGTTGGATCTTTCATTGTGAACTGATTCTCAGTTTCCCAAAATTTCTTCCTCTGTTCCGCAGGCAGAAGCGGAGCGCCGCATTCGTAATAAACGGTACGGGTTACGATCTCAAATCGATCCTCCATGCCAGTCTCGACCATAATGTTGGTTAAGTCCGCAGCTTGAGAATCCCCGATTATCAGTACCTTTGTTCGGCCGCCGCCTTGGAAATTGGCAGCATATCTCTTGTTCATGTTGCCCCATATATATGCGGCGGACTGAACCTGATCGATATCATCGATCTTGAGTAGTTCTGGCGCTATGCCCCATATTACTCCGTTTCGTGCCTGAACGACAGACGCTAGGCCAACCGATAGCATCGCTACAAAGCCGAACGAAATAGCAGCACGATATTTAACTGACGTTTTCTGATGCGCCTTTTCGATAAAGTAGTGCATAACCAACGCCGCAAAGAAGATCAAAAAAAGGAGGATGCCTAATTCGAGGCCAACTAGACTTCGTTGTGTGCCGTATAGTGCGAAGACGAAAATTGGCCAATGTACTAGGTAAAGGGAATAACTAATCTCGCCAATATAAGTTGCCGGGCGCACACTAATTAACCTTGCCATCTTTGCTTCTTTACCAAAGAAGATAGCGATAGCGGTACCTCCAGCCGGGATAATTGCAGAGGCCCCTGGGAATATTGTGTTTTCGTTGTAAGCAAAAACCGGCACGATTACCGCCGTCAAGCCGACGAGATAACCGATATTTGACCTGAGTTTTGACGCCCACGCAGTTCGCTCGAGCCCAATGATGCAGCCGCCTAGTGAAAACTCCCAGATCCTAAATGGAGTAAGAAAAAATGCGGCACTGCGGTCGGAATGCATCATGTAAGTAGATGCATAGTATCCCGCGATCGTGACGAGTGTCAGCGAGATGAGGCGATACAACTTTAAACGACAGATCGCGCCAATCAAGATTGGCCAAAACAAATAGAACTGCAACTCAACAGCAAGAGACCATGTGTGAAGCAGTGGTTTCAGTGTCCCGCTAGCGTCGAAATATCCCGACTCGCTCCAAAATAAGAAATTGGAGACGCCAAGAAGAGCGTATATTGTTGCGGAAGACATTCGCGCCATATCGCTAGGAAGCATAATTGCTACCGCAATTAGAAAAGATACAGCTATGGTGGCGACCAATGCCGGCACAAGGCGTCTTGCGCGCTGCAGGGAAAATCCGAGGTACGAGAAACTACCATCGTCAATAGCGTTGATGATTTTCGCCGTGATCAGGTAACCACTGATAACAAAGAATACGTCAACTCCAACGTATCCGCCCGTAAAATTCCATAAATGCAAGTGGTACAGGATCACCGCCATTACGGCAATCGCGCGTAGCAATTGGATATCTTCTCGTTTCAGCATATCTACAACCTGTTGAAGATAGCTGACAACTGTTTCCGCAACCGCGAATAAATTCAATCAGCTATTGTATTAGCTGTAGCTTTTAACGCGCAGAAATTTTGTATTGTGGCATTAGAGATACACTAGGGCTGCGCCTTGTCGGCCATCACCTCCCCCATAGGAATCCAAAGCGCGGCGAGACGGCAATTGCTGTGCAGTTATCGCTGCCGCTGGTGGCCATTGATACCGTCGTTTATCCCTGCCTATCACGCAGGCGAACGCCAGGACCGTTGCCGTTGGCGTCGATGAAGAGCACGCCGGCTGCTTCGAGGGCAGTGCGGATGGCGGTAAGGTTGTTGGCAATAGGGACGCGCTTGCCGGATTCAAAGTTCGCGATCGTAGCTGGCGAAACCTTGGATGCTTCAGATAACTGCGACTGTGGCCACCCAATGAGACCTCTGGCCGCCCTGCACTGACCCGCAGTGAGTGACATATTTTCTATAACCTTGTAAAATTTATGTTGACGACTTTTTCTCTATCAGGTTATATAAATTATATAACGTTGATTTGCAACGAGGATCCCAAAATGACGCAAATGTTGGTTAACAAATTGAGAGCAAACGTCACCGACCTCCGGCCGGACCTCTTTCCGCTGTTCCGTGAGACGGTAGAAAAAATCGATGACGCCGACGCCGTTGGATGTGAAACCACCCGCGACATCGGATACGCCACCGTCGACGCCATTCTTGATGCTGCCGTCGATATCGTTCCGCGAGACATCGAGAACGCTATTCATCGCATTGGCTGCGCCCATCACCTGCTCGACACCGTATACGATCGCGCCTACCGCGGATTGGAGATCGAGGACGTCATCAAGAAGATTGCCGGTCTTCTTACTGGCACCGCCGTTGGACTTGCTGAGGCTTGCGAAATCGACATGCGAGCCACGAGGTTGGATTTCTATTTGCCGAGACAGCAGAGACAATAGTCATAGTAGATTCGGCCCCTTAGCTCAGTTGGATAGAGCACCTGCCTTCTAAGCAGGTTGTCGCAGGTTCGAGTCCTGCAGGGGTCGCCACCAGTTACCAATGGCCAGCGCTATCACCACCCTCGCCAACACCAGAGGAGCGCTGGCCGGTTTTCAACTACACACGACTGCGTTATTGTGGAAGAGAAGCAGATCCCGCCGGCTTCGAGCGGCAGGACAGGCGGTGCGCTTGAACACGTACCGCGACCGTCGGCGTTGCCGCTCTAGGCGCGTCGGCGGCTTTAAATGTGTCGCCTCTTCGGTCTTGCCCGGTATAGGGAGCGAGCGGGCCGCTAGAGAGATGCCGGATTCGGGGCGGTGGCCTCTTCCGTCGCTTCTCTTGCTTTCAATCTGGACACCGTGTCCGGATTGATTGGCGTCACCGTCAGCAATCCGCATCCACTCAGTCTCGTGGTCCGCGCGCTGCAGGCGGTCCAGATCGCTGCAATTTAGAAGCAATCATGTCTCGATGATCGCGGTGGATTTTCAGCATATCCACGAACAACTCAAGAAGCCTTTCGGCACCCACAGTGTCATAACCCTTGGCAGTGAAAATTGTGATCAGCATCTCTTGCTCGACGATGTGCTTTTCACCCAACGAGATATGGCTCTCGGCCATTTCCAAATCCACGGTCGTGTAGGCCATCGCAATCCCCCAGCCGACTAGGGCCGCGTTGATTGTAAACCTGATTGGCGGAGGTACCTAATGGAGAGCAGGCCGCCGTCATGCGCCATCCATGTTCCACCGAATCCCCGCTACTCTAAGGGAAAGCCAGGAAAACATGGTAATTCTGGTTAAATCAGTGGCGCATGAAAAACCCGCCAACTGAGGGCGGGTTAATCATTAAGTCATTGATCTGACTGTGAATTTTTGGTGCCCCCGGCAGGGTTCGAACCCGCGACCCCCTGATTACAAATCAGGTGCTCTACCAACTGAGCTACAAGGGCACATCGGCATGCCAAGTAGCAGATTTTGATTTCCTGTAAAGGGAAAATCGGCAGTTTGGCTTTGATGGAGCGGATCGAAGCGCCTGCCTATTCACCAGTCTTTGCAAAACGTCTTGTCGCGTAGGGGGAATATCATTACCTAGTACGATTATTCAAAGGACATTGCATGTCACGCGCTTTTCAGTCTGTTTGTTTTCTCGCATCGACCGCGCCGGAAGCCCAAAGCGCGCGGGAGGAATTGATTCGTCTTTACGGCCAAACGCCGCAGGAAGATGCGGATATCGTCGTTGCGCTCGGCGGCGATGGCTTCATGCTGCAGACGCTGCACAATACGATGAATTCCGGCAAGCGCGTCTATGGCATGAATCGCGGCTCCATCGGCTTCCTGATGAACGATTATCGTACCGAATGCCTGGCCGAACGCATCGAAGCGGCTGTCGAAAATGCCTTTCATCCGCTGCAGATGAGCACGCGCAACGCAGACGGCAGCACATCCGTCGCGCTTGCCATCAACGAGGTGTCATTGTTTCGCCAGTCCTATCAGGCGGCCAAGCTGAAGGTCGAGATCGACGGCCATGTCCGTCTGCCGGAACTGATCTGCGACGGGCTGATGGTGACGACGCCGGCCGGTTCCACCGCCTATAATCTCTCCGCTCACGGCCCCATCCTGCCGCTCGAGGCACCGCTGCTCGCCATCACCCCAGTCAGCGCTTTCCGCCCTCGCCGCTGGCGCGGCGCCCTCCTGCCCAACAAGGTGACGATCGACATCACCGTGCTGGAGGCAGAAAAACGCCCGGTCAATGCGGTTGCCGACAACACCGAAGTCAAATCGGTCGTGGGCGTCAAGATCGCCCAGACCGAAGACACGACGGCGCGTATTCTCTCCGATCCAGACAGGTCGTGGTCGGAGCGGATATTGGCGGAGCAGTTTTCGGATTAAGAAATACTTGCGCATCGCAAGAGCGGCATTCCAGCCAACAAAAAAGCCCCGTCTCCGGGGCCTTTCTTCGATCCAATAAATCTTGCTCTTAATCCACGTCGTCCACCACCGCGTCGGCCGCGCCGCTGATGCGGTGCGCGAGGGCAGCTTCCATGAACTCGTTGAGATCGCCATCGAGCACGTCATCTGGGGCCGTGCTGGCGACGCCGGTGCGCAAGTCCTTGACGAGCTGATAAGGCTGCAGGACGTAGGAGCGGATCTGGTGGCCCCAGCCGATATCGGTCTTCGAGGCGGCTTCGGCGTTGGCGGCCTCTTCCCGCTTCATCAATTCCGCTTCGTACATGCGGGCGCGCAGCATGTCCCAGGCCTTGGCGCGGTTCTTGTGCTGCGAGCGTTCCTGCTGGCATTGCACGACGATGCCGGTCGGGATGTGCGTGATACGCACCGCCGAGTCGGTCGTGTTGACGTGCTGGCCGCCGGCGCCGGACGAACGATAGGTGTCGATGCGGCAGTCGCCCTCGTTGATCTCGATCTGGATCGAATCGTCGACGACCGGATAGACCCAGATCGACGAGAAGGAGGTGTGACGGCGGGCATTGCTGTCATAGGGCGAGATGCGAACCAGGCGGTGAACGCCCGATTCGGTCTTCAGCCAGCCATAGGCATTGTGGCCCTTGACCAGCAGCGTCGCCGATTTGATGCCGGCTTCTTCGCCGTCATGGACTTCGAGCAATTCCACTTTGAAGCGCTGACGCTCTGCCCAGCGAGTGTACATGCGCAGCAGCATGTTCGCCCAGTCCTGGCTCTCGGTGCCGCCGGCGCCGGAATGGACTTCGAGGTAGGTATCGTTGGAATCGGCCTCGCCCGAAAGCATGGCTTCCACCTGCCGGCGCGCAGCTTCCGTCTTCAAGCTCTTGAGGGCCTCTTCGGCCTCGCGGACGACGTCGGCATCGCCCTCTTCCTCGCCAAGCTCGATCAGTTCGACATTGTCGGCAAGCTGCTGCTCAAGCGCACGCACGCCGTTGATGCCGTCATCAAGCTGCTGGCGCTCGCGCATCAGCTTCTGCGCTTCGGAGGCATCGTTCCAGAGGGTCGGGTCCTCTGCCTTGTTGTTCAACCAGTCCAGTCGTCTTATCGCCTGATCCCAGTCAAAGATGCCTCCTCAGCAGGCTTATGGCCTGCTTGGTTTCGTCGACTACATTCTCGATTTCCGCTCGCATGTTCCTGCTTCTTTATTCGGCCGTTCGCTATGAACGGCTGTTCAATTCAAAGAGTGCTGGTGACATAGATACACATGCCGCGACTGTAAAGCCCCGCCGCATGATCATTGGACAAATCGACCAGGATCAGAAGAGACCGCCCGCACCTGATGTGACTGCCTGGTTCGCCTGCGGCGAGGTCTTCAGAATTTCCTCGGGCGCGACCTGCGCCGACGCATCGCCGCCGCCGATGACCGTATAGGTGGTCGCAGGACCAGTGCCGGGCTTGAAGGCTTCCATGATGGCATCGGGATCGCCGGGCTGCGCGGCCATGCCGGTCGCGCGGTTGACGGCCATCATATTCATGCCCGCCGGAACCTGGAATTTCTCCGGCTGCTCATCCTTGGTGGCGGCCTGCATGAACTCGTTAAAGATCGGCGCGGCGATCGAGCCACCGGTCGCGCCGCGGCCGAGTGTGCTCGGCGTGTCGTAGCCGACATAAAGGCCGGCAACGAGGCTCGGCGTAAAGCCGACGAACCAGGCGTCCTTTTCATCGTTGGTCGTACCGGTCTTGCCGGCGACATCGGTGTTCAGCTTGATCTTGCCGGCGGCCGTGCCGCGGATGACGACGCCCTGCATCATCGAAGTCACCTGATAGGCAGTCATCGGATCGAGCACCTGCTCGCGGTTGTCGGCGATGACTGGCTCATCCTGATTCTGCCAATCGCTGACATTGCAGGCGTCGCAGACGCGCTCTTCGTGCTTGAAGATGGTCGCGCCATAGCGGTCCTGAATGCGGTCGATCAATGTCGGCTTGATCTGCTTGCCGCCATTGGCGATGACCGAATAGGCGGAAACCATGCGCAGCACCGTCGTCTCGCCGGCGCCAAGCGCCATGGCAAGAACCGGGTTCATGCGGTCATAGATGCCGAAGCGGTCGGCATATTCGGCGACCAGCGGCATGCCCATATCCGCAGCGAGACGCACGGTCATCAGGTTGCGCGAATGCTCGATGGCAAAGCGAAGCGTATGGGCGCCGCCGCCCTCGCCTTCGTAGTTTTCCGGCTTCCACACCTGTCCGTTGCTGAGCGTGATCTGGAGCGGATCGTCAAGAATGACCGACGCCGGTGTATAGCCATTGTCCATGGCCGCCGCGTAAACGAAGGGCTTGAAGGACGAGCCGGGCTGGCGTTTAGCCTGGGTAGCGCGGTTGAACTCCGACTGCGCATAGGAGAAACCGCCGACCATGGCGAGCACGCGGCCGGTATGCGGGTCCATCACGACGAGGCCGCCCTGCACTTTCGGAGGCTGGCGCAGGCGATAGGCGCTCGAATCGGCATCGCCGCTCTTCTGGACATAGATCACGTCACCGGGGTTCAACACGCCGGTCGGCGATTTCGCCGTCTTGCTGCCACCCGCCGAGCGGAAAGCCCAACGCATGTCGGCTACGGCGATCGTACCACGCTTGCGATCGTTCGCGACCTTACCCGCGGCGTCGACACTTGGCTGCAGGCCGATATCGACCGTTTGATCGGACACGGAAAGCACGACGGCGAGCTGCCATTCCGGCACATCACTCAAGGCCGGGATCTTGGCGAGTTCCGGACCCCAATCCTGCGATGTCGCGATCTGCTTGATCGGGCCATGGAAGCCGCGGCGCTCGTCGTAGTCGACCAGTCCGTCCTGCAACGCCTTGCGTGCTTCGATCTGGATCTGCGGATCCAGCGAGGTGCGGACCGAAAGCCCGCCCTCGAGGAGGGTTTTCTCGCCATATTGGTCGATCAACTGGCGGCGGACTTCTTCGGCAAAATAATCGGAGGCGAAGAGCGACGGGCCACTCTTTGGCGGCGCAACGCCGAGCGGCTGCTTCTTGGCTTCTTCGCCGTCGCTCTGGCTGACATAGCCATTCTCGACCATGCGGTCGATAACCCAGTTGCGGCGGGTCATCGCAGCATCGGGGTGACGGAACGGATTGTAGTTGGACGGGCCCTTGGGCAGCGAAGCGAGATAAGCCGATTCGGCAATCGTCAGCTCGTTGACCGACTTGTCGAAATAGGTCAGCGCCGCACCGGCGATGCCATAGGAATTGAGGCCGAAATAGATCTCGTTCAGATAGAGTTCGAGGATCTTGTCCTTGCTGTAGGCCTGTTCGATGCGGAAGGAGAGGATCGCTTCCTTGATCTTGCGGTCGAAGGTCTGGTCGGCCGAAAGCAGGAAGTTCTTGGCGACCTGCTGGGTGATGGTCGATGCGCCAACGAAACGGCGGCCGGAACCGATATTCTGAAGGTTTACGGCGACGGCGCGCATCAGGCCGCCGACATCGACGCCCGGATGATTGTAGAAGTTCTTGTCTTCTGCCGAGAGGAAAGCGGCCTTGACGCGATCGGGAATGGCCTGGATCGGCAGGAAAAGCCGGTTCTCGCGCGAATATTCCTTCATCAAGGCACCGTTGCCCGCATGAATGCGGGTCGTCACCGGCGGCGCGTATTTGGCGAGCACCTCATAATCCGGCAGATCCTTGGAAACGACGCTCAGATAAATAGCCGCCGCCGCCGCCGCACCCAGGAACAGGAGGCAGCCCAGCCCAAAGAAATATCCAATCAGTCTGACCATATGATGCTACCGGTGCTTCTTCTTCATGCGGCGCATGCGCGAGACCATCGCACATTCACGGGCGTTTTGCACGCTCGGGGCGTGAATGCAAGACGGCAACGGCATAAAGCCGTGCATGCCGACCGCGGCAAACAATACTTTGGTGTAACGGCGGGAATGTGAGCAAAATAGGGCTCACCGCTGGTATTCCTCACTTCATCCCAGCCCATTAGCAACGGCTGTTACATGGAAGACACGAACGGCGCCGCTATTCTACCGTCTCAGCCGCCATTCGCGATGGTCGAAACGCGGTACTGCTGTACCGCATCAGTCAGCCGATCCGCCAATTTCTGCCGCCAATCGGGATCGAGTAAAAGTTTCTCATCATCCTTGTTCGAGAGGAAGCCAAGCTCGAGGAGAATGGAGGGAACATCCGGCGCCTGCAGCACGCGGAAGCCGGCATGGCGATGCGGGTTGTTGATCATCGAGATCTGGCCATTGAACGAGGTGAGCACATCCCGCGCCAGCGAGATGGAAAAAGCCTGCGTCTCACGCCGGGTCAGGTCCATTAGAATATCCGCGACGGCGGCAGGCTGGGCCTGCGTCTCGGCGCCGGCAAGCTGGTCGGAATTGTTTTCGCGGTCGGCGACTTCGCTGGCGAGCTTGTCGGAGGCCTTGTCGGAGATCGTATAGACCGTGGCGCCGCGGATATCCTTCTGCTTCAGCGTGTCGGCATGCAGCGAGATAAACAGTGAGGCGTGATTCTGCCGGGCGATGGTCACGCGCTGCGACAGCGACAGATATTCATCATTGTCGCGCGTCAGGAAAGCCTTGATGCCGGGCTTGGCGTTCAGCTTGTCGGCCAGGAGCTTGGCAAAGGCGAGTGTGATGTCCTTCTCCTGGGTGACGCCATCGCTGGCCGTTGCGCCGGCGTCGATCCCGCCATGACCGGCGTCGACCGCCACGAGGAAGCTGCTCGGATCGGCCCTTTCGATCGGTGCCACCGGACCGACATCCTTTGCGGTGTCATCGTTGGTCCAGCTCTGCTGCTTGATAAGATCCGCAAACTGCCCGGCAGGCAGTATCTCAGCATCGAGCACGAGGCGATGCCCCTTGCCGCTTTCGTCGGGCTGCACCTTGGCCATGACCAGCTTCACCGGCTTGGCCGCCGTCAGCACGATGCGGGCGCTGTCCTCATCCATGGTGCCGTAGCGGATATCCTTGAAGAGGCCGATCGGCTTCAGATCGGCTGCGGGGAAACCGAAGGCGGTTGCCGGAAGGTCGACGATGACGCGTACGGGGTTGTCAAGATAATGGACCGTGAAGGTCGGCTCGCGATCCATATCGATGACGATACGGGTGCGGGCATCGTCGCCGGCGATGCGTGCGCCATAGGCGAGCAATGGATCGGCGGCGGCCATGGCCGTCGCAAGCGGCGAGAGAATCGGAAGAGCCGTCACTGCGAGGGCCACCGCTGCAATTCGCAAAGCCCTCACGCCATTCTCCGTCGCATGCCGCAATCCCTTTAACTATCGCCCACCGCGCCCCATATTGATTTCGACGTTGTTTTTGAAGTCCAAAAATAACGGGAAAACCACGGATGACGCGATAGTGCCGATGTGATGGCGTGCCGGGAGAAGAATCGGAAACGCCGTCCCCGCACCTTCATCATCCGACGAATCCATCAATATTATGGCATACTTGGCTTTCCCCTTGCTATTGTGACAGATAAAACATACAACGCATATTAGGGTAGAAGTGTTGACGGGATAGAGTCGCCGCAAAGGCAGCCGCCTCGAGTACTAGGCGCCATAAGCGGCCGTCATCCGCCGTCTACAGTGCTTCTGCTCCCATACTGGATATCTGAATTTCCGGTTTTGCGCGGGAAATTCATCGGTGGAGAGCCACCAAACGCTCTTTAAAGAGAGCACATTCATCGGACCCGTTTGTTGGGTCTAAGGCATTGTCGATCTCGCTTGGTTACGGATGGTACCGCAGCAGCTTTTTCAAGAAGTGAACAGACCCCGGGGAACTGATGTCCCGGCCGCTGTCTGGCTGCTGTCATCGTCATCGCAAAACAACCAATCGCGACTTTCATTATCCGGTGCAGCAATAGTGGAGTGCAACCAGCCTGTCCTAGCGACCGGCCGGCGCCTTTCCGCATGCCGGCGCCGAGGAGCACAGCTTACATGGCAGACAAAATGCTTATCGATGCGTCTCACGAGGAAGAGACGCGTGTTGTTGTCGTTCGCGGGAACCGCATAGAAGAATTTGACTTCGAGTCGCAGCACAAGAAGCAAATCCGCGGCAATATCTATCTCGCCAAGGTGACGAGGGTTGAGCCCTCGCTGCAAGCCGCTTTCGTGGATTACGGCGGCAACCGGCATGGCTTCCTGGCCTTTGCCGAAATCCATCCCGACTACTACCAGATTCCGCTCGCCGACCGGCAGGCGCTCCTGAAGGCGGAAGCCGAAGAGCATCGCCGCGACGACGATGTCGAGCATGTCGAAACGGCGCTCGATCTTTCCCAGCAGGAACAGCCCGACATCGGCATCGTCCAGAAGGACGAGGCGGAAGTCGCGGTGACGGAAGAAGCCCTTGCCCCTGAGGTAGCGGCTGCTCCCGTCGAGGAAGCTCCGGCGAAGAAGGCCAAGCCACGCCGCAGCCGCAAGAAGGTGGTCGCTGAAGCTGCCGCCGAGGAGGCTCCTGCAGCCGAAGCGATCGCTACAGTCGACGCGCCGAGCGAAGATGAAGAAGGCGGCCCGTCCGGCGAGATGGCCGCGATGGTCGAAACCGATTCGATTTCCGAGGATGTCGATGTTTCCAAGCGCCGTCACGACGATGACGACGACGATGATCACGACCAGGAAGAAGAAGTAATCGAATCCGTCGGCGCCGAAGACGCGATGGAAGAGGTTCCGGACCGCACGCAGCGCAAGCCGCGGAAACAGTATCGCATTCAGGAAGTCATCAAGCGTCGGCAGATCCTGCTGGTGCAGGTTGCCAAGGAAGAGCGCGGCAACAAGGGCGCAGCACTTACCACCTATCTTTCGCTCGCAGGCCGCTACTCGGTTCTGATGCCGAACACGGCGCGCGGCGGTGGTATCTCCCGCAAGATCACCAATCCGCAGGACCGCAAGCGCCTGAAGGAAATCGCCAAGATGCTCGAAGTGCCGCAGGGCATGGGCGTCATCCTGCGTACCGCCGGCGCCAACCGCACCAAGGTCGAGGTCAAGCGTGACTT
The DNA here is from genome assembly GCF_002944315.1 of Rhizobium sp. NXC24. Taxonomy (NCBI): domain Bacteria; kingdom Pseudomonadati; phylum Pseudomonadota; class Alphaproteobacteria; order Hyphomicrobiales; family Rhizobiaceae; genus Rhizobium; species Rhizobium sp. NXC24. The sequence continues at coordinate 1,531,004 of NZ_CP024311.1, read as the reverse complement.
CGAATATCTGATGCGCCTCTGGGAAAACGTCCGCACGTTGACACTCGCTTCGACAGCGCCTTGCCTCGTCTACGAAGAAGGCAGCCTGATCAAGCGCTCGATCCGCGACCTTTACAACAAGGATATCGGCGAGATCATCGTTGCCGGCGAAGAAGGCTATCGTGAAGCGAAAGACTTCATGAAGATGCTGATGCCGAGCCATGCCAAGGTGGTTCAGCCCTATCGCGACATCCATCCGATTTTCTCGCGCTCCGGCATCGAGGCGCAGCTCGACCGCATGCTGCAGCCGCAGGTGACTTTGCGCTCGGGCGGCTACCTGATCATGAACCAGACGGAAGCGCTGGTTTCGATCGACGTCAACTCCGGCCGCTCGACCCGCGAACACTCGATCGAGGACACCGCGCTCCAGACCAATCTGGAAGCTGCCGAGGAAATTGCCCGCCAGCTTCGCCTGCGCGACCTTGCCGGCCTGATCGTCATCGACTTCATCGACATGGAAGAAAAGCGCAACAACCGCGCCGTCGAGAAGAAGCTGAAGGAATGCCTGAAGAACGACCGCGCCCGCATCCAAGTCGGCCGTATCTCGCATTTCGGCCTTCTGGAAATGTCGCGCCAGCGCATCCGCGCTTCGGTTCTCGAAAGCACGACGCAGATCTGCTCGCATTGCGGCGGCACCGGTCATGTTCGCTCGCAGTCCTCCGTTGCGCTGCATGTTCTGCGCGGCATCGAGGAATACCTGCTGAAGAACACGACGCACGACATCACCGTGCGTACGACGCCGGACATTGCGCTCTATCTGCTCAATCACAAGCGTCAGACGATCGTCGATTACGAAAACCGCTTCGGCGTCGCCATCGTCATCGGCGCGGACAATGCCGTCGGCACGCAGCATTTCGCGATCGACCGCGGCGAGCCGGTGGAAAATCCGGTGAAGATCGAATCCCTGTTCAACTTCGCCGCCATTCCGGAGGATGATGACGACGATATCGTCATCGAGGCAGATGAGGACGAAGACGAAGAGCTCGAAGAAAAGGCCGCTAGCGTCGAACAGCAGCCCGCAGCGCGCTCCGAAAATAATGAAGGTGGCCGCAAGCGCAAGCGCCGCCGCCGTCGTCGCGGTCGTGGCGGTGACGCCCAGGTAGCCTCCGAATCGGCCGATGCATCCCGCGAGGAAGGCGATGACGAAGCGGATGAAGGCGACGAGGACGATACCGGCAGCAGCGGCGAAGTCGCGGCCGTGTCCAGCGATGATGGCCAGCAGAAGCGCAAGCGCCGCCGCCGCGGCAAGCGTGGCGGGCGTCGCAATCGCGACGGCGAAGGCAACGAATTAGCCGCCGGCGGTGAAGCCGGTTCCGACGAAGGCGCTGACGATGAGGATGACGGCGAAAGCGATGTCGCTGTAACCGTTGCCGATATCGCGGTCGCCGAAGGCGAAGCCGCCGTCGAAAGCGAGCCGGCAATGGCGGCTGTCGAAACCGCGGCCGTCGTCGTTGAAGACGTGAAGCCCGCCAAGGGCCGCAGCCGCCGCAAGCCGAAGGCGGAAGCATCGCCCGTCGAGGTACCGGTCACTGAAGAAGTGTCCGTGATCGACGCCGAGGCTGAAACGGTTGCCGAAGTTGCCGGCGATCTCGACAAGGCCGCCGAACCGGTCGCCGCTGCGGAGCCCGAAGTGATCGAGGCCGCAGCCAAGCCGGCTCGCGCCAACCGCGAGTCGAACGTCTCCTCCTCCGAGCCGGTGGTCAAGTCCACCCGCACCAGCGAGGGCGGCGACGGCGATGGCGAGCCGACCAAGCCGAAGAAAGCCGGCTGGTGGCAGCGCCGTGGCTTCTTCTGAACGCTGCTGTTCGGAACGAAATAAACAAATCCGGCAGTGGCAACGCGGCCGGATTTTTGTTTTGGAAGACGGCAAGCAACCGCGGCCGATGATCGGCATTTCCGCGAACTGAGGCGCATTTCAGCGGATAGGGTGGAATTGCCGCGGAGGACGGAGTGATCTCCGTTCGGTGCAAATCTTCAAAACTCGCCGTAAACCTCTGATCGAAGAGCCTATTTCAGCCACGCCGCCATGCGTTCTGCCGCTTCCTCGATCTCCGCGTTCGAGCCGGCATAGGAGATGCGCATCGCGCGGTGTCCTTCGATCGGATCGAAATCGAGGCCCGGTGTGGCGGCGACGTTGATTTCAGCCAGCATCTTGCGGGCGAAGGCCATGCTGTCGTTGGTAAAGCGGCTGACATCGACATAGGCGTAGAAGGCGCCGTCCATCGGCGACGCGATGGAAAAGCCAATTTCGGGCAGACGGCGCATCAGGAAATCGCGGTTATGGCGGTAGCTTTCGCGGTAGACGTCCAATTCGGCCCCTGCCCCGAGTGCTGCGGCGGCGGCGATCTGCGAGAGCTCCGGCGCCGAAATGTAAAGGCTCTGAGCAACGCGCTCGATCGGGCGCACCAGGCGCTCCGGCAGCACCATCCAGCCGATGCGCCAGCCGGTCATGCAATAATATTTCGAAAAGGAATTGATGATGATGGTCTGATCGGTCAGTTCCAGAGCGCTCGTCTCTTCGCCGACGAAGGTCAGTCCATGATAGATTTCGTCGGAAATGAAAGCGATCGAACGGTCGGCACAATAATCGGCAAGCGCCTTCAGCGCCGCCCTGCCGGTCACCGTGCCGGTAGGATTGGCGGGGCTTGCAAGCAGTACGCCCTTCAGCCGCTTGCCGCTGGCCGCTTGCGCCGCCTCCAGGCTTTCCGGCGTCAACGTGAATTGCGTTTCGGCGGTGACGGGCACTTCGACGACATCGAGCCCGAGAGCAGCAAGAATATTGCGATAGGCTGGATAGCCGGGCCTTGCGATGGCGACGCTGTCGCCAGGATCGAACAGCGTCAGAAAGGCGAGGTTGAAGCCGGCCGACGAACCTGTCGTGATCGCGATCCGCATGGGATCGATGCTCAGCCCATGGCGAACCTGGTAATGAACCGCTAGCGCCTGTTTCAGCGCCAGCGTGCCCAGTGCGTCCGTGTAGCCGATGCGTCCGTGCCCGAGTGCCGTGCGTGCTGCCTCAAGTGCTGCCTTGGGCGTCGGATGCGACGGCTGGCCGACGGCCATCGAAATGACGGCATGCCCCGCCTGACGCCGACGGGTCGCCTCCGCCAGCACATCCATGGCGTGGAAGGGTTCGACATCGCTGCGTTTGGATAGGGAAAACAAGGTCAATTCTTTCTCGGATCGGATTAAAGCCAGACAATTGCCGCAATATTAGCCTGTTCACAATCCCGCGATTGCGGCTTTGTCGTGAAAATTCCTGTTTCTGGAAATAAGCATGCACCGTAAATTGCCGATACAAATTTCGGGATTTTAACCTGGCGGTGATATCCCGAACCGGACGATGAGTCTCAGCACCTACTCAAACGAGGACCCAATGACCCTTTTTTCCAAAACCCTGCTGGCCGCCTCAGCGATCGCCATTGCCGCGTCGCTTGCCATGGTTCAGCCCGCGGCCGCGCTGGATGACCAGCAGAAGAAGGAATTCGGGGAGTTCATCAAGGAATACCTCGTCGAGCACCCGGAAGTGCTGTTGGACGCGCAAGCGGCGCTTGAAAAGAAACAGGACGAGGCGCGCCTCGCTCAGTCGGCCCAGGCTGTTACCCAAAATAAGGATGCCATCTTCAATTCCAAGGATGACGTTACGATTGGCAATCCGAAGGGTGACGTCACCGTGGTCGAGTTCTTCGACTATAATTGCACCTATTGCCGCCATGCGCTCCCCGACATGGACGCGCTGCTCAAGCAAGACCCGAATGTGCGTTTCGTGCTGAAGGAATTCCCGATCCTCGGACCGGATTCGGTTGCCGCGGCACGGGTTTCCGATGCGTTCCGCAAGCTGGCGCCGGAAAAATATGCTGAATTCCACCATGCGCTGCTTGGAAGCGACGGCCGCGCATCGGAAGACAGCGCCATCGAAGCTGCGACCTCGCTCGGCGTCACTGAAGCGGCAATTCGCGCTGAAATGGCCAAGAGCCCGAACAGCGATTCGATCAAGGCCACGTACCAGCTCGCCACCGATCTCAACGTCACCGGCACGCCGGCCTATGTCATCGGTAATGAGGCGATCTCCGGCGCAATCGGCCTCGACGCCATTCAGCAGAAGATCGCCAATGTCCGCAGTTGCGGCAAGACGAGCTGCTGAACCGTGGCAATGTCTGCGCCGCGCATCTTTCAGGATGCATAAAGGACACAGTGGCGCCTCAGAAGATGTATGAGCCTTTCCGAAGTCGAACCGATTTCGGGCTTATGCGTAAAATCGCCAAAATCGGGGCGTTTCCACACCTAGACACGCGCAACCTACGTCCTGAGGGCTTTCCTACGCGCCCTCGGGAGTCTATAGGTTGCGCTGCACTTTGACGGAACCTCTGATGGCGCAAACCATTTTCGTCCTAAACGGACCCAATTTGAATGCCCTCGGCAAGCGCGAGCCGGGCATCTATGGCGGCAAGACGCTCAAGGATATCGAAGCCGACTGCAAATCCGTGGGCGAAAGCCTTGGCTTTGTCGTCGACTTTCGCCAGAGCAACCATGAAGGCGTGCTAGTCGACTGGATGCACGAAGCCGGCGACGTCGCCGCCGGCGTCGCCATCAACCCCGGCGCCTATGGCCACACGTCGATCGCGCTTCATGATGCGATCCGCGCCATTTCCATTCCGGTGGTGGAGGTTCATATCTCCAACATCCACGCACGCGAAGAATTCCGGCACAAATCGATGATCGCGCCCGCCGCCAAGGGCATGATCTGCGGTTTTGGGCCCCACAGCTACATCCTGGCGCTGCATGCGCTGAAATCCATCACGCAATAACAAGAATACAGGGCTAAACATCCATGGCTGACAAGAAATTGGGTATCGACCAGGCGCTGATCCGCGACCTCGCCAATATTCTCAATGAGACCGATCTGACCGAGATCGAAGTCGAGCAGGAAGATCTGCGCATCCGCGTATCGCGCGCCGGCACGACTCAATATGTTCAGGCACCGATCGCAGCACCCGCCTATGCCGCAGCAGCTCCTGCCGCCGCTCCCGTTGCAGCGGCCGCACCTGCCGGCAAGTCGCGCAATCCGGACAACGTCGTCAGCGCGCCGATGGTAGGCACGGTCTACATGGCACCCGCTCCAGGCGCTGCCGCTTTCATCGAGGTCGGCGCCTCCGTCAAGGAAGGCCAGACGCTGCTGATCATCGAAGCAATGAAGACGATGAACCAGATCCCCGCGCCCAAATCCGGTATTGTGACCGAAATCCTCATTCAGGATGGACGCCCGGTCGAATACGGCGAAGCCCTGGTCGTCATCGAGTAGGCCCCATGCCCATGATTTCGAAGATTCTCATAGCCAATCGCGGAGAGATCGCCCTTCGTGTGCTGCGCGCCTGCAAGGAGCTCGGCATTGCGAGCGTCGCCGTGCATTCGACCGCCGACGCCGACGCGATGCATGTGCGCCTGGCGGATGAAAGCGTGTGCATTGGCCCGCCGCCGTCGCGCGAGAGCTATCTCAACATCCACCAGATCGTCGCGGCCTGCGAGATCACCGGTGCCGACGCCGTTCATCCGGGCTATGGGTTCTTGTCGGAGAACGCCAAGTTCGCCGATATTCTCGAAGCACATGGCATCACCTTCATCGGCCCGACGGCGGATCACATCCGCATCATGGGCGATAAGATCACCGCCAAGACGACGGCGCAGCAGCTCGGCATTCCCGTCGTTCCCGGTTCGGACGGCGAAGTGAAGACCGAAGCGGATGCGCTGAGGACCGCGAAGGAAATCGGCTATCCCGTGCTGATCAAGGCGACCGCCGGTGGCGGCGGACGCGGCATGAAGGTGGCGCGCACGGAAGCCGATGTACTCGAAGCCTGGTCGACGGCGCGCACCGAGGCGGCAGCCGCCTTCGGCAATGAATCCGTCTACATGGAAAAATATCTCGGCAAGCCGCGCCATATTGAAATCCAGGTATTCGGCGATGGCGAAGGGAATGCCGTGCATCTCGGAGAGCGCGACTGCTCGCTGCAGCGCCGCCACCAGAAGGTCTGGGAAGAAGCCAATTCACCGGCGCTCAACGTCGAGCAGCGGATGAAGATCGGCCAGATCTGCGCCGACGCCATGAAGAAGCTGAAATATCGCGGCGCCGGCACGATCGAATTCCTCTATGAAAACGGCGAGTTCTATTTCATCGAAATGAACACCCGCCTGCAGGTCGAGCATCCGGTTACCGAAGCGATCACCGGCATCGATCTCGTGCACGAACAGATCCGCGTGGCCTCGGGCGGCGGTCTTTCCGTGACGCAGGAAGACGTGCATTTCCACGGCCACGCCATCGAATGCCGCATCAATGCCGAGGACGCGCGCACCTTCGTGCCCTCGCCCGGCACGATCACGCATTTCCACGCACCGGGCGGCCTTGGCGTTCGCATCGATTCGGGCGCCTACCAGGGCTACAGAATCCCGCCCTATTACGACAGCCTGATCGGCAAGCTGATCGTGCATGGCCGCACCCGCGTCGAATGCATGATGCGCCTGCGCCGCGCGCTCGACGAATTCGTGGTCGATGGCATCAAGACCACGCTGCCTCTGTTCCAGGATCTGGTTTCCAACCAGGATATCGCCAACGGCGATTACGATATCCATTGGCTGGAAGACTATCTGGCGAAAGGTTCGGCTTAACCTATGGCAGGGCCGCGCGGCAGAAATCCTGGCATTACTCCGGAAATTCTGCTGCGCGCCTATTCCATCGGTCTCTTCCCCATGGCGGAATCGGCTGACGATCCGGAAATCTTCTGGGTCGAACCCGAACTGCGGGGCGTGCTGCCGCTCGACACTTTCCACATTTCGAAAAGCCTGACGAAAACGATCCGTCGCAAGCCCTTCGATATTCGTTTCAACACGGATTTCGATGCCGTTATCGCCGCCTGCGCTGAGCATACCAGCGGCCGGCCAAGCACCTGGATCAACAAGACCATCAAGTCGCTCTATTCGACCCTCAACCATATCGGCCATGCGCACTCCGTTGAGGCTTGGGAGGGCAGCAAACTGGTCGGTGGGCTCTATGGCGTATCGCTAGGCTCGGCCTTCTTCGGGGAGAGCATGTTTTCACGCCGCACCGACGCCTCGAAGATCTGTCTTGTCTATCTGGTCGAGCGCCTCAAGCAGCGCGGCTTCACCCTCCTCGATACTCAATTCACCACCGAGCATCTGAGGACATTCGGCGCGATCGACGTGCCAAAGGATCAATATACAAGGATGCTCGAGAAAGCGATGGAATCGCCCAATCTGAGCTTCTCCAACGGTTGAGAACCCACGTACATACGTTGATTTAAACCAGAAATCCGCTACGTTCGGCACAACAGCCGGGGGTAGTATCTTGAAAACATATCTTGCAATCGCCTTTCTCGCCGCACTGGTCGCAACGCAGGCCGAGGCCAAATCCTTTCACGACATGTTCGGCACCGACGCGCCCGAGGGCGGCGCGGGAGCCATACTGAAGACCATCGACTTCCAGCAGGGACCGATCAAATTGCCCGGCGCCAATGCGACGCTGAACGTTTCCGATCAGTTCTACTATCTCAATCCGGCCGATACACGAAAAGTACTGGTTCAGCTTTGGGGCAATCCGGGCAATGCCGCCGAAGGTACGCTCGGCATGATCTTCCCGGCGAAATATGCGCCGACGGATCAGCGTACCTGGGGTGCGGTCGTCGAATATGACAATGGCGGCCATGTCTCCGACGATGACGCCGCGTCGACAGACTACAACGCGTTGCTGAAACAAATCCAGGACGCGATCAAAGGAGACAATCCCGAACGCGAGAAGCAAGGCTACCCTTCGATCACTCTGGTCGGCTGGGCTGAACCACCGCACTATGACAAGGCAACCCATGCACTCCACTGGGCGCGCGACCTGGTCTTCGGCAAGGACCCCAGTGGTCCGCATACGTTGAACTATTCGGTGCGCGTGCTCGGTCGCGAAGGCGTCATGGAGCTCGATTTCGTAGCCGGCCTCAACCAATTGCAGGAAATCAACAATGCCATCCCGAATGTCATCAACACCGTGCAATATGACAGCGGCAAGCGCTATGCCGACTTTGTCAACGGCGACAAGATCGCCGCCTACAGCATGGCGGGAATGATCGCGGCCGGTGCCGGCGTGAAGATTGCAGCAAAACTCGGCTTTCTGGCCGTCGTCCTCGGCTTTTTCAAAAGCTTCGGCGTAGCGCTCCTGGCATTGAAGAAAGGGCTGATCGTCATCATCGCCGGCATTGCCGCCTTGGGGCGCAAGATTCTTGGCCTGTTTCGCCGGGATAAAAGCACCGACGCTTGAGCGCGGTCCGGCCGGCTGGTGTAGAGAAAGGCCGTTGGCCTCCAGTGCGTCACGGCTTCAAATCCGCGTTTTAATCTGCTAACGCTCGTTTGAAGAGCGTTGGTGCATTGAGGTTCTACTTTGCCGTCGTAAATACCGGTCTCATCCAATTTCACCCCGTATGTCAGGGCAGCTTCATCGCCGCCGGATGTATGATCATGTTCATCGGGTGGTGGCCTGAGACCGGTTTGGCATTGTTGAAATGCGCCATGCGCAGCCATTGCTGTCTCAGCTCTTCAGCCGTCCGAAACATCGCCACGCCGCGCCCGTAATGGGCTTGTCTTACCGCCAACTTGGTGAACTTCCGAACGGAAGACCAAGACGGTATGTGCAACAGTCTCAAGGTCCGATGGACCATCAATCCTCGAACTGCCCCTCAACCATGGATCGTCTGCAGCGGATGCGGCTGCCCCAAGCCTTTCAAGTCCAGCGGCAAGACCAGACTCAACGCCAACGGCAAGAAACTCGACGCCTGGCTCGTCTATAAATGCGTGGACTGCGACAAGACATGGAACCGGACGCTCTTCGAGCGCCAGACCATTCGTGATCTTGATCCGCTTGTTCTGGAAGCGCTGCAAGGCAACGATTCCGACTGGATACGAGCCAGAGAATTCGATCTCGATGCGCTGCGGCGCAAGACCCAACGCATCGACGAATTTGCCGATGCAGATGTTGAAAAAGAGATACTGAGCGAACCGGATTGCTGGACAATGCTGGAAATCGATCTGGCGGTTACGCTTCCTTTCAACGTCCGTCTCGATCGCCTGCTTGCCTCTGAACTCAACGTCTCACGCTCCCGGCTTCAGGCTCTGCACGAAGACGCGAAACTTCGGGTGCATACGGATCGCGCCGATGCGATGCGGCGTAGGATCAAGAATGGCTCATGCATCGTCATCGATCTCTCTGACGAGGCCGATCGACATTTGATCTGGAAAGCCGCCGTTTTGGGCAAAGAGATCAGCTGACCGGATGCCGTAGGATTGCTCGCGACGAATTGACCTTCGCGCGCCAATCTTGCGGCATTGCTATGGCTGAAGAGGAATATGTTACTTGGCGCCGGCGCTGTCCGGCGGCGGGATGTCCGACTTCTGCTTGCACTCTTTCAGCCAGACGTCATAGATCGGATGTTCAACGGCGTTGAGGCCCGGGCTGTCGGCGAACATCCAGCCGGTGAAGATGCGGCGGATGCGGCGGTCGAGGGTGATCTCGTCCACCTCGACAAAGCCGTCGACCTTCTGCTGCTCGGTATCGTCACGGGAATAGCAAGCCTTCGGCGTCACCTGCAGCGCGCCGAACTGCACGGTCTCGTTGATGTAGACATCGAACGTGGTGATGCGGCCGGTGATCTTGTCGAGGCCGGAGAAGACGGCGACGGGGTTGGAGATGCGGGCAGCCTCGGCGGACGGCGGCAAAAAGACGCCCGCAGCAAAGGCAAGCGCCACTCCCGATATCGCACGCAAAGAAGCGCTCCGCGTGAAAAACGTCATATCCGCCAATCTCCGCTTGGTCTCGGTCAAAGCGCCGAGCACGAGCCGGCAAGTTCTGCGCCTAAAGGCCAATTGTGGCCAAAGGACGGGCCGGCCCTCTAGGCTCAGTTGCCGGGCGTCCAGGCGTCGTAATCGCCGGTCACGCGCGGACGTTCGCCGGCAACGGACAGCGAGCCGGGCGGACGATAGGCCTGCGGCGAACCCGTCGGATTGGCGCGGTGCGCCTTCTGCCATTCCTTGGCGACGTAATTGTCCTTGGTCGGCGGAACGTCGGTGCGGTGATGCATCCAGCCGTGCCAGCCCGGAGGAATAGCGGACGCCTCGGCATAACCCTTGTAGATCACCCAGCGCTTCGGAAGGCCGTAGGAGGACATGCCGCCCTCGTAGTAGACATTGCCGAATTCATCCTCGCCGACGCGCTTGCCGAACCGCCAGGTCGCAAAGCGGGTGCCCATCGTCTGACCATTCCACCAAGTGAAGGTTTGCACGAGTAAATTCCACATGTCTTTATCCTTGTGCCCGTTGGGAGCAGGCGAAACCAGAATTCGATCGTTTGCTTATGCCGTCTGACAAACGGATTGTCCAGAGATTCGCATGGGAAACGCGCTTCATTTCAAGGCCATCTTGAAGCCGAGATGGCTCGGCTTGAAACCCAATCTCTCATAGAAACGATGGGCATCCTTGCGAAGGGCGTTCGAGGTTAGTTGCACGAGCCGCACGCCGCGGCCTTTTGCCTCGGCAATGCAAAAATTGATCATCATGGCACCGATCCCCTGCCCGCGCAGATCGCTCCGCGTCTGGACGGCCTCGATGATCATCGACGAGGAGCCGCGGCCGGTCAGCGATGTCGTGATCATGGTCTGGAACGTGCCGACGACCTCGCCCGCCAGCTCGGCGACATAGAGCGCCTGATCCGGCGAGGATTGGATGGTCCGGAAGGCGCGGAGGTAATCCTCGTAAGCGGTGGGATCGGTCGTGTCGGCGTGACCGCCGAGAGCATCGGCGGCGAAGAGGGCGATTAAGGAAGGGAGATCGGATTCTTTTGCTTCGCGGATAAGTAGTTCTTGTGAGGGCAATGTGTTGTACCTACGTCTAGCTTAACGGCAACGCTGTTACTCGGAAGGGCCGAATGTCTGCGAGCGAAACTCACTCATTTCAATACTTTATGCCGGAACTCCACCTGAAAACATTCCTGCAAATATCCCTAATGCTGCTGCTTTTGTTTATGATCATAGTGTCAAACGCCGACACTGCATTGAAGCTTCTTTTAATTTTAATTTTGTTGCCGGTATCCTTCTATGTGGTTGTCGCGCTTCGAATAATTACCTCGCAATCCAAGAGTGCCATCGTGACCATCGGGCCGGAAGGCATATTGGACAGCCGATTTGGACTGGGTTTCATTCCGTGGTCCGCAGTAGAACGCATCGATGTGGACGCCCTGAAATTTAAACCGCGGACTCCTAATGAAGAGATCGTCCGTCTAATCTCTCGCGGTATTCCGCGCCTCCTGGCCATGTCTGGAATGTATGGGAAAGTAACAATTCCAAGCGATTTCAGCCTGTTCGAATATAGGGATAGACGTAGTATCAAGCTCTGGCTGCATTCTGGCGTACGCCTGGAGCAAACGACGCCCGCTGCGAGACTTCGGATAAAAGACAACCGAGACGGTACACAGCGAGTTTATATCGCGATGGCAAATCTTTTGGCTTCAAGGAAGGAACTTCTTGATCTCATGGTGGCGTTTCACAAGCAGTGCGCGGACATTGCATCCGCTACTCTAGTTACGTAGCCAGCCGCTTCTCAAACACCAGCGCCGGAATACCCGACTGCCCCGGGGCAGCATTCTCGTTGCGGCCGACCTCGGTGAAGCCGTGGGCTTTGTAGAAGGCGATCGCTTCGGCATTTTCTGGCTCGACGTCGAGGCGCATGACCTCGGCGTCCGGAAAGCAGGTTTCCAGCTCGGCGAAGATGTCGCGGCCGATGCCGTTGCGTTGCAGTGACGGACGGACATAGAGCATGTGCAGGAGAACGGTCTTGGTCATCTGCTCGGACATGACGGCATAACCCATGCCGCCAATATCCTCGCCATTATCGGCGACCAGAAACTCGGATTGCCGCTTCGCCAACCGCGCTTTCAGCTTGGCCGGCGAAAGCAGAAACTCGATCAGTTCATTGACCTTCGCCGCGCCGTAGTGCCGATCATAGGCGGCATGCCAGGTCTCTACGAGAAGGTCACGGACCTTCCCGAGATCCTGTTCGCCGGCCGTGCGGACGAAATACACGGGCGCCTATTCCTCTTCGATGCCGAGCTTGGCCTTGACGAGGGCTTGTACCGCCTGCGGATTGGCCTTGCCGCCGGTCGACTTCATCACCTGGCCGACGAACCAGCCGGCAAGCGTCGGCTTGGCCTTGACCTTGGCGACCTGATCCGGATTGGCGGCGATGATCTCGTCAACCGCCTTCTCGATGGCGCCGGTGTCGGTGACCTGCTTCATACCGCGAGCTTCGACGATCTCCATGGGATCGCCGCCTTCGGTAAGCACGATCTCGAACAGGTCCTTGGCGATCTTGCCAGAGATGGTTTCGGCCTTGATCAGGTCGATGATGGCGCCGAGCTGGGCGGGCGAAACCGGAGTCTCCTCAATGGTTTTGCCGGTTTTGTTCAAGGCGCCCAGCAAGTCGTTGATCACCCAGTTTGCTGCGATCTTGCCATCGCGACCGGCAGCGACGGCCTCGAAATAATCGGCAATCGCCTTTTCCGAGACAAGCACGGAGGCATCGTAGATCGAGAGACCGAGCTCGCGGACGAAACGCTCCTTCTTGTCGTCAGGCAGCTCCGGCAGATCGGCTGCGAGTTCCTCGACGAAAGCGTCGTCGAATTCGAGCGGCAGCAGGTCCGGATCGGGGAAATAACGGTAGTCGTGTGCATCCTCCTTGGAGCGCATGGAGCGGGTTTCACCCTTGTTCGGGTCGAAGAGGCGCGTTTCCTGCTCGATCACCCCACCGTCTTCCAAAATACGGATCTGCCGGACCGCCTCGGCCTCGATCGCCTGTCCAATGAAGCGGATGGAGTTGACGTTCTTGATTTCGCAGCGTGTGCCGAACTCGCCGCCCGGACGACGGACAGAGACATTGACGTCGGCGCGCATGGAACCTTCATCCATATTGCCGTCGCAGGTGCCGAGATAACGTACGATCGAGCGCAGCTTGGTCATATAGGCCTTCGCCTCATCCGACGAGCGCATGTCCGGCTTGGAGACGATTTCCATCAGCGCCACGCCGGAACGGTTGAGGTCGACATAGGACATAGTGGCGTGCTGGTCGTGCATGGACTTGCCGGCGTCCTGCTCCAGATGCAGGCGCTCGATGCCGATCTCGATGTCCTCGAACTGACCCTGGCGATCCGGACCGAGCGAGATGACGATCTTGCCTTCGCCGACGATCGGGTCCTTGTACTGCGAGATCTGATAGCCCTGCGGCAGGTCCGGATAGAAATAGTTCTTGCGGTCGAAGACCGAGCGCTTGTTGATCTGAGCCTTCAGGCCGAGGCCGGTGCGCACGGCCTGCCTGACGCATTCCTCATTGATGACCGGCAGCATGCCGGGCATGGCGGCATCGACCAGCGAGACGTTGGAATTCTGCGGCTTGCCGAACTCGGTCGAAGCACCGGAGAAGAGCTTGGATTTGCTCAGCACCTGGGCATGGACTTCCATTCCGACAATAACTTCCCAATCGCCGGTGGCACCGGGAATGAAGCGCTTCGGATCTGGCGTACGAACGTCGACAATGGTCATGAGAGGCTCTTGAAATGCTGTTCTTCTGAACTTTGTGAGGTAGAGCAATTGGCGGTGCGGCGCAAGACTTTCAGCACCTATAAGCCCGCGCCATACGTCCCGTCGTCGCTATCGAGCAGCGCTTTCGAAAGTCCGACCGTCGGCACGTCGCGATCGAGCTTCGGAGAATAGTCGACGGAAAGCCAATGAATGGCATAGCCGTGTGCCTTGAAGAATTCGATCGCATCGCTGTTTTCGGCGTGGGTCTGCACCGCGATCTTCTCCAACCCCTGCTCCCGAACATCCTTTTCGATCTGCGCCAGCAGCGCCGAACCAAGTCCCTGCCGCAGATGATCGGGATCGATCCAGAAATCGGAGATATTCTCGTCCAAGGCTTCACGGGCTGCCCAACCGGTAACCACTCCGTTCAGCTCCACGACCGTGATCGTCAGCCAGGCGCCGCGGGTGAAGTTCGAGAAGGCTTCGCTGGCACTTTCGAGCAGCGCGTCCGTGCCGCCGATCGACCCCATGGCCGCCTGCCATGAGCGCAGGCCGATATTGGCCAATATCTCCATCTCTCCTTCGTGCGCGTTGCGAATGTGGATCATCAGGCCCCCGCCGTTTTCAGCAGTAAAACACCGGAAAAGGGCTTTTTCCAGCCACCAAATGAGAACGGGCGCTGGATGGCGGCCTATGTTTAACGAGGGTGAAACTTGACCGGCGGGTACAACCTGCTTTAGATATGGCGCATCAATGGAGTCTTGATGTCCACCTTTTCTCAGACCCGGTAAAGGCCCCGCCCGCAAGTCTTCTTGCGCGCTGGGCCCGAAACGAAGCCCCGACTTTCCGCAAGGGAATGTCGGATCGTTTTGTCGCGCCTTACGGCGCTTTCCGGATCTTGAAAACCATGGATATTTCGCGCGCCGAACAGCGCATCCTGCATCTGCTCGCCCAAGGCGGGCGCATTGAAATCAACCGCGCCGAAAACAAGAAGATCGAGACGGTCCGCTGCTTCACACGCGACGGCTGGCTCTATCCCGGCTTCGGCCTCGATCTCTTCCGCAAACTCAAACGCCTAAGAGCCATCAAATCCTCGGGCGGTCATCCTTATCAGATTACCGAACAGGGACTGAGGCTAGTGAGGGCGCAGTTGGATAATAGGTAAAACTGACGAAAGTGGAGCCCTTGTCAGGCTCCACTTTATCCTTTGCCGCTTTGATGTTGGGCGCTAATCGCTGCTTACCACCACTTCGCCGGCGTGAACTTGCCGGCAGCCTGTTCGATGACGTGGGCGGTCTTGAACAGGGTTTCCTCGTCGAATGGCTTGCCGATGAGTTGCAGGCCGAGCGGCAGGCCCTTCGGGTCGAGGCCGGCGGGGACGGCGATGCCGGGGAGACCGGCCATGTTGACCGTCACCGTGAAGATGTCGTTGAGGTACATCTTGACCGGATCGGAAGCCAAGTTTTCGTCGGCGATGCCGAAGGCCGAAGACGGCGTGGCGGGCGTCAGGATGGCGTCGACGCCGGCGTGGAAGGCGAGTTCGAAATCGCGCTTGATCAGCGTGCGGACCTTCTGGGCACGCAGATAATAGGCGTCGTAATAGCCGGCCGAGAGCACGTAAGTGCCGATCATGATGCGGCGCTTGACTTCCTGGCCGAAGCCGGCAGCGCGCGTCTTCTCGTACATGTCGACGATATTCTCGCCGTCGACGCGCAGGCCATAGCGCACGCCGTCGTAACGGGCGAGGTTCGAGGACGCCTCGGCAGGCGCAACGATGTAATAGGCCGGCAGGGCATATTTCGTGTGCGGCAGGGAGATGTTGACGATCTCGGCGCCGGCATCCTTCAGCCAGGCGATGCCCTGCTGCCAAAGAGTCTCGATCTCTTCCGGCATGCCGTCGACACGGTATTCGTTCGGGATGCCGATCTTCATGCCCTTGAGCGATTTACCCAGCGAGGCTTCGTAATCCGGCACGGGCAGATCGACGGAGGTCGTATCTTTGGCATCAACGCTCGCCATCGACTTCAGCAGGATGGCAGCGTCGCGAACATCGCGAGCGATCGGGCCAGCCTGGTCGAGCGACGAGGCGAAGGCGACGATGCCCCAGCGCGAGCAGCGGCCATAGGTCGGCTTGATGCCGACCGTGCCGGTGAAGGCGGCGGGCTGGCGAATGGAGCCGCCGGTGTCAGTAGCGGTGGCGCCCGCGCAGAGATGCGCGGCAACGGCAGCGGCCGAACCGCCCGAGGAGCCCCCGGGAACGAGCTGCTGGTTGGAGCCTGCGGCGCGCCAGGGGTTGATCACGGGGCCGTAATAGGAGGTCTCGTTGGAGGAGCCCATGGCGAACTCATCCATGTTGAGCTTGCCCAGCATGACAGCACCGTCGTTCCAGAGGTTCTGCGTGACAGTCGATTCATAGTGCGGCTCGAAGCCGTCCAGGATGTGGCTGCAGGCCTGCGTATGAATGCCTTCGGTGCCGAACAGGTCCTTGATGCCGAGCGGAATGCCTTCCAGCGCGCCGGCTTTGCCTTCAGCAAGGCGGGCGTCCGAGACCTTGGCCATTGCAAGCGCCTTTTGCGGCGTCACCTTCACATAGGCATTGAACTGAGCATTGGCCGCCTCGATCGCCGAAAGATAGGCCTCGGTCAATTCGGTGGCGGTGATATCCTTGGCGCGCAGTTTGTCGCGAGCTTCGGCGATGGTCAGGCTGGTCAGTTCACTCATCTTGTTTCGCTTCAGATCTAATGAGGGCAATGGGTCGGAACAGGCTCGTGCGGCCGTTATTCAACAACTTTGGGAACGAGGAAGAAATTCTGATCGGTATTCGGCGCATTGGCGACGATGTCGGAGGCCTTGCTGCCATCGGTGACACCATCCGTCCGCTTCTTCATCGCCATCGGCGTGACGGAGGTCATGGCTTCTACACCATCGACATTCACTTCGGAAAGCTGCTCGACGAAGCCCAGAATGCCGTTCAACTCGCCCATCATCCGCTGTGCTTCGTCCTCATTGACGGCGATACGCGCAAGATGGGCGACGCGTTTGACGGTGGCGAGATCGACGGACATGGCATTCTCCGGATAGTTGATTAATCAACAAACAATTGATTTTCACCACGCTATAAAGGCCATGTCCGCCATACGCAACGTACTTTTGTCAGGCGGAAACGCTGCCGCCCGGCTTCGGTGCCGCGACGGCCGTCTTCGAACCTTCCAGGCCGGCGATGAACTTTTCCGGCGTCTGGTCGATGATCGGGAAAGTGCCGTAGTGGCAGGGAATGGCGGTCTTGAAGTTGAAGTAGCGCTGGCAGGCGAGCGCGGCAACCGCGCCGCCCATGGTGAAGCGGTCACCGATCGGCACGATGCCGATATCAGGCTGATGCAGTTCGTTGATCAGGGCCATATCGGAAAAGATGTCCGTATCGCCCATGTGGAACAGCGTCGGCTCGTCGTCGAAATGCAGCATCAGGCCGTTCGCGTTGCCGAGAGAATGCGAAACACCGTCCTCAGTGAGTTGGGCAGAGGAGTGCAGCGCGTTGGTGAAGGTCGCCGAGAAGCTACCCAAAGAGATGGTGCCGCCGGTATTGCCCATTTCCAGCTTCTCGACACCCTTGCTGCCGAGCCAGGCGGCGAGATCGGCATTGGCGAGAACGACGGCGCCGGTGTCCTTGGCGATCTGAATAGTGTCGCCGACGTGATCGCCATGACCATGGGTCAAGAGGATGTGGGTGATGCCCGCGGTGGCGTCCTTCATATCGAGGCCGGCAAAGGACGAATTATAGGTCAGGAACGGATCGATAAGGATTTTGGCCTTGGCCGTTTCGATGCGAAAGGCGGAGTGGCCGAGCCAAGTGATCTTCATGGATTTCTCCTTAATACTTGATTTCTAATGCAAGACTGGTGTCTTAGGACATATCCGAAACCGTCACAAAGAAAAGCGGTGCGGACTTCAATTTGTTTTGACGGGGGACGATAGCCTGATGACGACGCTGACCATCGAAGACCTCGCCGTGATGCTCCTGCCCGGCCAGCCGATCGCCGGGCTCGATCTCGGCACCAAGACCATCGGGCTCGCCATGTCCGATCTCGGCCGGCGGTTTGCCACGCCGCGCCCGGTGATCAAGCGTGTGAAGTTCACCCAGGATGCGCAGGTGCTGCTTTCCTTCGCTGAAAAGGAGAAAGTCGCGGCCTTCGTCATCGGCCTGCCGATGAACATGGATGGTTCGGCAGGGCCGCGCGTGCAGGCGACACGGGCCTTCGTGCGCAGCATGGCTGACAAGACCGACCTGCCCTTCGTCTTCTGGGATGAGCGGCTGTCGACGGTCGCCGCTGAGCGGGCGCTGCTGGAAATGGACGTCTCGCGTGCGAAACGCGCCGAGCGCATCGACTCGGCAGCCGCAAGCTTCATTCTTCAGGGCGCCTTGGACAGGCTTTCGGCACTCGGCAGGCCGGTTTTTCCCGATCTCGAGACCTGACGGCTCTTCCACCATTCCAGGATAACGGCGCGCTTGCGGAAGCCTATGATGGCGAAGACCAGCAGGCTGTCGAAAGCGATGGCGCGGGCGACCAGCGGCGGAATGGTTTCGGGCGGGATGCCGAGGATCTTGCCGTAGATATCAAAAACGAGATCGTGCATCTGCCGCGTGAACATGAAGACGCCGAAACTCATGTCGTAGTAGGAAAGATAGTACCACGCCCCGAGAAACGAGACGGGTGCGGCCCAGCATATCAGCAACCACTTCATGCGGTTTCCCTTCGACGCGGGTATTGCGTCGCTTCAGTCGAAAGGACAAGCCAGTTCGACAGTGCCATGGCGCTCAAAACCAGTGCCGGTACCGCTATGTCGAGTGCCAGTACGGCGAAGAACATCATCGCCGCGACAAGGAACACGATTTTTGCGGGTCTCGACCCCATGGCTGCACGCTCGGTGGTTAACAATTTATCCACCTACAGTGGCCAGTTAACCGTTGCGGCGCAATGTAAACCATTTGTTAAGGTTAACGCCCAGGCGCGGCTGTGGATATCTCCTGCGCGGCTGAAATGTCAGCCGTAAACGCCGCGCACGATCCGCTTCAGGGCGGTAGCGGCCTTCTCCCAGTCCTTCGACGTTTTCAGGGCAAGACCGGCGCATTGGCCGCTGACGGTCGCCGAAAGCACGAGATGCTGGATGGCGGCGAAGATCATGGCATTGACGCCGATCGCATCGATCCCCTTCGGCGGTGTAAGCGAGCCGCGCATGCGCTCTATCCAGCCAGCCAGCGCTTTCGAGCGGGCTTCCGACAGCCGCCGCACCTGCTCGGTATTTTCGGACACCTCCCACGCGACGATGCGGCGCATCAGCGGATCGGCGCGCAATGCATCGAGGAAAAGCAGGGCCAATCGTTCCATCAGGTCGCCATAGGTCAGCAGGAACATGCCGCCGGTATCGTCGGGAATGCGATCCGTCACCCAGCTTCCGAGATCGGTGCCGATCGCCTCCACCAGGCCATCGAGACCGCCATAGTAGCGATAGATCAATTGCTTGTCGCAGCCGGCACCGCGGGCAACCGCGTTGATGCCGAAATTCTGGAAGCCTTCCTCCGCCAGGAGCCGTTTCGCAGCATCCAGGATCGCCTGCTCGGTGGCGGCGCGGTTGCGCACCCGCTTCTCCGGCTCGGCGGGTGTTTCGATCGGTTTTCTCAAAACGGCGTTTGCGCTTGGCATTATCTCGGCCCCAACCTGTCACCAGACGGTGAATAACAAGCCGCACAGAAGGGAACAACGAGCCGATGAACTTCGACAGAGTTAAAGCTGTGCAATCCACAGATTAGAGAGATTGGCCGAACCAGACGGTGGTCTGCGATGTCAATTCTGGCGGCAGTTCCAGCCGGGAAAATCCGCGCGATGCCCAGAAGCGCATGCCATTGTGGTTACCGATATTTGCCCCCAGATGCACGCCCTTGACGCCTTGGGTGCGGGCATTGGAAAGCCATCTGTCGAGAAGCGCGCTACCGATGCCCTGCCCCTGCGTGCGCGGTAAAAGATTCATATGAATATGCGCCGGGAACGGATCGGTAAGAGCCGTGGGCGCTCGCTTCGGATGGTGGATCGTAAAGCTTCTCTGCTGATCCGCATCCCAGGTCGAAGCATCGCCGGATGGCTCCGCATAGCGTTTGCGCAGCGCCGGCCACCACTCACGTTCCAGCCTTTCCTCGAAAGCAACCGTATCGAAGACCCCGGCAATATAGCCGCAGACACCCTCCCCATCTTCGGCGACGAAAACGGTTTCCGGGCTAAGGGTCGCATAGGGCACCGAATAAATATGCCCTATCAGCCGTCCATCACGATGGAGCGCCGTGGCATCCATGCCGGCATCGCCGGTGACCAGGGAGATGATATAGAGCTGATCGATGTCATCGGGTTGGACCGGGCGGAGATTGATCATGGATACCCTCAATGGCTGCTTTCGCGTTTGCGATCCCAGGGATCGATGTGTATAATTCTTTATTGGCATACACACGAGATTGCAAATGCGAACAAATATAGAAATTGATGACGCGCTAATCGCAGAAGCAATGGCTGCGACAGGACAGTCGACAAAAAAAGCGACCGTTGAGGAAGCTCTGCGGAGTGTAGTTCGTTGGCATCGCCAGAGACGAGCGCTCGAGGACCTTGCAGGGCTTGGATGGGAAGGCGATCTGGAAGAGATGCGAAGAGATCGACAACAGTGATCGTCGTTGATAGCTCTGTTTGGATTTCCCTTTTGCGCGACGCAGAGACGGAAGCCGTGCGTCGTCTCCGAAATATGATAGCAGCAGGACCTCCCGATATTTTGGTTGGAGATCTTATACTTCTCGAAGTTCTTCAGGGTGCCCGTGGTGATCGGCATGCGGCTCTAATCGAAAGAAGTCTTCGCCAATTTACGGTTCGACCGATGCTGAACGATGCATTTGCAGTCAAAGCGGCACGCAACTATCGTTTTCTACGAGAGCGTGGAATTACTGTACGAAAAACCATAGACGTCATCATCGGCACGTTCTGCATCGAGGAAGGGCACGTGCTTCTTCACGATGATCGGGATTTCGATCCAATGTCTGAGCATCTCGGTCTACAAATAGCTGGATAAATCCGAGCCGGGGCAATCAAGTCGCCGGCGGATACAACAAATCGACGATGTAGCTCGCATCGAAGCGGGCATCCAGCATGCCGTAGGTGGCGCGCCAGCCGCCCGCAAGGCGGGTTTCTATGAAAGCATCGGCGATCTTGCCTGCGCCCAGGCGATAGAGTTCGGCGGCGCCGGCGGCCAGTGCCATCTGCTCGATCAAGAGGCGGGCTGCTCCTTCGTCCTGTTCGCAAAGCGCCATGGCGGCGCGTAAAACATCGATGGTTTTCTTGCCGGCCGGGCCGAGGTCGCGGGCAAGGCCGGCAAAGACGGTTTCGAACAGATCCCTGCCCCGGTTCAGAACGCGCAGCACGTCGAGCGCCATGACGTTGCCGGAGCCTTCCCAGATCGCATTGACCGGCGCCTCGCGGTAATGCCGGGCGATCGGGCGCTCCTCGATATAGCCGCTGCCGCCGATGCACTCCATCGCCTCGTAGATCAGCGCGGGCGCGATCTTGCAGCACCAATATTTGGCAACCGGCGTCATGACGCGGGCATAGGCGGCATCTTCGCTGCTGCTGCTTGCCTTGTCGAAGGCCTCCGCCAAGCGGAAGGCGAGTGCGGTCGCCGCGGCGACATCGAGCGCCATATCGGCAAGTACGCGCGTCATGATCGGCTGATGGACCAGCATCTTGCCGAAGACGCTGCGGCCACGGGCATGATGCACGGCTTCGGCGAGCGAAGCCCGCATGATGCCGGCGGATGCCAGTGCACAATCGAGGCGCGTCAGCGTCACCATATCGAGAATGGTGCGAATGCCGCCATCCGGCGCGCCGAGCAGGAAGCCGAAGGTATCGCTGAACTCGACTTCGGAGGACGCGTTCGAGCGATTGCCGAGCTTGTCCTTCAACCGCTGAAACTGCAGGCCGTTGGCCGAACCGTCTTCGAGGAGGCGCGGCACCAGGAAGCAGCCCATGCCGTCCTTGGTCTGCGCCAGCATGATGAAAGCATCGCTCATCGGGGCCGACATGAACCATTTGTGGCCCGAGAGCCGATAGATGCCGTCGCTGACCTTATCGGCGCTCGTCTTGTTGGCGCGCACATCCGTGCCGCCCTGCTTTTCCGTCATGCCCATGCCGATGGTGACGGCGCTTTTCTGCATGGCCGGTTTGTTGGACGAATCATATTTGCGCGAGAGAATCTTCGGCGCCCAATCCTTCTGCACGGCCGGAGATGCCATCATTGCCGCGACCGAGGCGCTGGTCATGGTCAGCGGGCAGAGATGGCCGCATTCCAATTGTGCGGTCAGATAGAAGCGCGCGGCGCGGACCTTGTGCGACTGGCCCTTGGCCTCCGGGTCTGCCTGCGGATCCCAGATCGAGGAATGCAGGCCCGACGCCATGGAGCGGCGCATCAGCGCATGCCAGGCCGGATGAAACTCGACCACATCCAGCCGTTCGCCACGCGGGCCGTGGGTGCGCAGTTGCGGCGCGCCCTGGTTCGCCATGCGCGCCAGTTCCTGCGCCTCATGCGAGGTGACATAACGGCCCATCTGCTCCAGATCTTCGCGCGTCGAGCGCGGCAGACCGGACGTCAAATCGACGATCAGCGGATCGGAACGATAGGCATTGATGCCGGACCAGAGGCTCGGCTGGTTCAGTTCGGCAAATGTGTCGTCAGTCCGGGTCGGTTGGGTCATGGATCGCTTGTAGAGCAAGAGGGTTGCAAAAGGAAACTGGAACTTTCGTCTCCCAACAGCATAGCTGCTGTAGCGGGATTCGAGCGAAATTGCATGGGGAACAAGCGGGCGTAACGAAAGCCCGCGCTTGCCCCTGAGGCGCTCCCTCTTTATAGACCCCCTGACGAAATCCGGAGGGCAGCGTCATGTTCTTCTTCCCCCACCGCCACCTCATCGGCATCAAGGGCCTCACCGAACAAGATATCACCTATCTTCTCGACAAGGCCGACGAGGCAGTGAAGATCAGCCGGCAGCGCGAAAAGAAGACATCGACGCTTCGCGGGCTGACGCAGATCAATCTCTTTTTCGAAGCCTCGACCCGCACGCAAGCATCCTTCGAACTGGCCGGCAAGCGGCTCGGCGCCGACGTCATGAACATGTCGGTCGGCAATTCCTCCGTAAAGAAGGGCGAAACGCTGATCGACACGGCGATGACACTGAACGCCATGCGTCCCGATGTCCTCGTCATCCGCCACTCCAGCGCCGGTGCTGCCTCGCTGCTGGCGCAAAAGGTCTCCTGCTCCGTCGTCAATGCTGGCGACGGCCAGCATGAGCATCCGACGCAGGCGCTGCTCGACGCACTGACCATTCGCCGCGCCAAGGGCAAGCTCTCGCGCATCATCGTCGCGATCTGCGGCGACGTGCTGCATTCGCGTGTCGCACGCTCCAATATCCTGCTGCTGAATGCCATGGGTGCGCGTGTCCGGGTCGTGGCTCCCGCCACGCTGCTGCCCGCCGGGATTGCCGACATGGGCGTGGAAGTCTTCCATTCGATGAAGGAAGGACTGAAGGACGCCGACGTGGTGATGATGCTGCGGCTGCAGCGCGAGCGGATGTCCGGTGCCTTCGTGCCGTCGGTGCGCGAATATTACCACTTCTATGGGCTCGATGCCGAGACATTGAAGGCGGCCAAGGAAGATGCGCTGGTCATGCATCCCGGCCCGATGAACCGCGGCGTCGAGATTGCCTCCGAGGTGGCCGACGGCCCGCAAAGCGTCATCGCCGAACAGGTGGAAATGGGCGTCGCGGTGCGCATGGCGGTCATGGAGGCGCTGCTGATCTCGCAAAACCAGGGACCGCGCACCGAGGGAGCTGGCGCATGAGCAACTCGATCGTCCTCCAGAACGTCCGCATCATCGATCCCTCGCGCAATCTTGACGAAGTCGGCACGATCATCGTCGAAAACGGCGTCATCCTCGCCGCCGGCAAGGATGCACTCGGGCATGCCGCGCCGAAGGGCGCTGAAGTACGGGACTGCACCGGCCTCGTCGCCGTGCCCGGCCTTGTCGATGCCCGTGTCCATGTCGGCGAGCCCGGCGGCGAACATCGCGAGACCATCGCTTCGGCGAGCCGCGCGGCGGCAGCCGGCGGCGTGACCTCCTTCATCATGATGCCGGACACTGATCCCGTCATCGATGACATCGCCCTCGTCGAATTCGTCAAGAAGACGGCGCGCGATACGGCCGTCGTCAATGTCTATCCGGCAGCGGCGATTACCAAGGGGCTTGCCGGCGAAGAGATGACGGAAATCGGTCTCCTCAGGGAAGCCGGCGCCGTGGTCTTCACCGATGCGCATTCCGGCGTCTACGACACGCAGGTCCTGCGCCGCATCATGACCTATGCGCGCGAATTCGGCGCGGTCGTCTCCTGCGAGACCCGCGACAAATATCTCGGCGCCAACGGTGTAATGCATGAGGGGCTGCTGGCAAGCTGGCTCGGGCTATCCGGTATTCCGAGGGAAACCGAGCTTATCCCGCTCGAGCGCGATCTCAGGATCGCGACGCTGACCCGCAGCCATTATCACGCAGCGATGATCTCCGTGCCGGAATCGGCAGAGGCCATCCGTCTTGCACGCTCGCGCGGCGCGAAGGTCACCTGCGGCACCTCGATCAACAATCTGGCGCTCAACGAAAACGACATCGGCGAATACCGCACCTTCTTCAAACTCTACCCGCCGCTACGCTCCGAGGACGATCGCACGGCCATGATCGAGGCGCTTGCGGACGGCACCATCGACATTATCGTCTCGGCGCACGACCCGCAGGATGTGGATACCAAGCGCCTGCCTTTCGGCGAGGCCGAGGATGGCGCAATCGGGTTGGAGACGCTGCTTGCGGCCGCACTTCGCCTGCATCACAGCGGCGAAGTCAGCCTCATGCGGCTGATCGACGCCCTTTCAACCCGGCCGGCGCAGATCTTCGGTCTCGATGCCGGCACGCTGAAGCCGGGTGCAAAGGCGGATATCACCTTGATCGATCTCGACGAGCCTTGGCTTGTTGCCAAAGACATGCTTCTGTCGCGCTCGAAGAATACACCGTTCGAAGACGCAAGAATGACCGGCAGGGCAGTCGCGACCTATGTCGCGGGCAAGCTGGTTCACAGTCTCTAGGCAAAGCTGAGGCTTATGGGGAATAGAAAGTGATGGCGGATTTCTGGACATGGCAGTTGACCCTGCCAACGGCGCTGGCAGCTATTGTCATCGGCTACCTGCTCGGCTCTATCCCCTTCGGCCTGGTTCTGACACGCATGGCCGGTCTCGGCGATGTCCGCAAGATCGGCTCCGGCAACATCGGCGCGACCAATGTGCTGCGCACCGGCAATAAGCCGTTGGCGGCAGCAACGCTGCTGCTCGACGCCTTCAAGGGAACGGTCGCAGTGTTGATCGTCTCGCATTTCTTCGGTGAGGATGCGAGCGTGCTCGCCGGCTTTGCCGCCTTCATCGGCCATATCTTTCCGGTCTGGATCGGCTTCAAGGGCGGCAAGGGCGTGGCGACCTACCTGGGTATTCTCCTGGGCCTCGCGCCGTTGATGGCGCTGATCTTCTCCATCATCTGGCTGGTCATCGCCTTTACGACCCGCTACTCCTCTCTTTCCGCGCTGGTTGCAACCCTTGTCATTCCGGTTGCATTATGGATATTGGGTGCCGACAAGATCGCCGCGGCCATGGCGTTGATGACCGTTATCGCCTGGTACAAGCACAGAGCCAATATTGCCCGGCTGACCGCCGGCACGGAAACCAAGATCGGAGCGAAGGGGTAATGGGAAGAGGCAGCGCAGGACGAACCGGAATTGCGCTGACGGAAAAACAAAGGATAGCCTGGCTCCGTCTGATCCGTTCCGACAATGTCGGCCCCTCCACCTTTCGCGACCTTATCCGTCACTACGGCTCAGCCGAAGCCGCACTCGCCGCGTTGCCGGAGCTGTCACAGCGCGGCGGCTCGACACGTGCTATCCGTATTGCCAGCGAGCAGGATGCACTGCGCGAACTGGAAGCGGCGGATCGTTTCGGCGCGCGCTTCGTCGGTATCGGCGAACCGGATTATCCGCAGGCGCTGAGGGAGATCGATGGTGCGCCGCCGCTTCTTGCCGTCAAAGGCAGCTTGCCGACGGCAACCCGCCCGGCGATCGGCATCGTCGGCTCGCGCAATGCCTCGATCAGCGGCGCCAAATTCACTGCGATGATCGCCCGCGCTTGTGGCCAGGCCGGCTATGCCGTGGTCTCGGGCCTTGCCCGCGGCATTGATACGGCAGCTCACCGCGCCAGCCTGGAAACGGGCACGATCGCCGCCATGGCCGGCGGGCTCGACCAGCCCTACCCGCCCGAAAATATCGGCCTGTTGCATGACATATGGGACGGCAATGGACTCGCCGTCAGCGAAATGCCCTTCGGCTGGGAACCACGCGCACGCGATTTCCCACGCCGCAACCGGCTGATAGCAGGCATCTCACTGGGCGTCGTGGTGATCGAGGCGGCAACGCGCTCCGGCTCGCTGATCACCGCGCGGCTCGCGGGCGAATTCGGCCGGCTGGTATTTGCCGTGCCGGGCTCTCCGCTCGATCCACGCTGCGAGGGCACCAATGGTTTGCTGAAGGATGGCGCGATGATCGTGACCAGCCCGGATGACGTCATCGAGGCGCTGAGGCCTCTCGCCGAGCCCGATCTTTTCCGCCCGCAGCTTGCCGAAGCGCCCGCTGAAAAGAACGACAAACCGCTGTCCTTGCCACCGGACGATACGGAGCGCTGGGAGATCATCGACGCACTCGGGCCGACGCCGGTGGAAATCGACGATATCATCCGGCATACCGGCCAGTCGGTGTCCTCCGTTCATTCCGTGCTTCTCGAACTCGACATGGCCGGCCGGTTGCATCGGCATCCCGGCGGACTGGTGTCGATCTCGATGCTGGATTGAAAGTGTTGCCGGCTGTTCCGATATGATGACCAGAACCTACGGGGAGCGTCCAAAGGCGCTTATTCAGGATTGTAGCATAGATGCCATCTTGCAAGGATCGCATCGCCGCGCTGACCGCAAAAATCGACTTCGCCTCTTGACCGCGGCGAATTCCCTGTCCATGTCGGAAGGCCGGGGAAACGAAATACCCCGTCTCTCCCGCGCCTTTTTCCGGCGCGACCTCGCATTCAGAGATTGATGATGAACGTTGTAGTGGTGGAATCGCCTGCCAAGGCCAAGACAATCAATAAATATCTGGGACCCGGATATAAGGTTCTTGCTTCCTTCGGCCATGTGCGCGACCTGCCTGCCAAGGACGGCTCGGTCCTTCCCGAGCAAGACTTCGAGATGCTCTGGGAAGTCGATGGCGCTTCGCAAAAGCGCATCAAGGACATTGCCGACGCAGTGAAATCCTCCGACGGCTTGATTCTCGCGACCGACCCGGATCGCGAAGGCGAAGCGATTTCCTGGCACGTGCTCGACCTATTAAACAAGAAGCGCGTCATCAACGGCAAGCCCGTAAAGCGCGTCGTCTTCAACGCCATCACTAAGAAGGCCGTGCTCGACGCGATGGCCGAGCCGCGCGATATCGACGTGCCGCTGGTCGACGCCTATCTTGCCCGCCGTGCCCTCGACTATCTCGTCGGCTTCAATCTGTCGCCGGTGCTGTGGCGCAAGCTGCCGGGCGCCCGCTCGGCCGGCCGCGTGCAGTCGGTGGCCTTGCGCCTCGTCTGCGACCGCGAGTCGGAGATCGAACGTTTTATCTCCGAGGAATACTGGAATCTCTCGGCGATCTTGAAGACACCGCGCGGTGACGAATTCGAAGCGCGGCTCGTCGCCGCCAACGGCAAGCGCCTGCAGCCGCGCTCGATCGGCAATGGCGAAGAGGCCGGCAACCTGAAGGCGCTGCTGGAAGGCGCCGCCTATGTCGTCGACACGGTCGAGGCAAAGCCGGTCAAGCGCAATCCGAGCCCGCCATTCACCACGTCCACCCTGCAGCAGGCCGCCTCCTCCAAGCTCGGTTTCTCGGCATCCCGCACGATGCAGATCGCGCAGAAGCTCTATGAGGGGGTCGATATCGGCGGCGAGACTGTCGGTCTCATCACCTATATGCGTACGGACGGCGTTCAGATGGCGCCGGAAGCGATTGACGCGGCACGGCGCTCCATCGCCGATCAGTTTGGCAATCGCTACCTACCGGAAAAGGCACGCTTCTACTCGACCAAGGCGAAGAATGCCCAGGAAGCGCACGAGGCGATCCGTCCGACCGATTTCGATCGTTCGCCGGATCGCGTGCGCAAATTCCTCGATGCCGATCAGATCAGGCTCTATGATCTCATTTGGAAGCGCGGCATCGCCAGCCAGATGGCCTCGGCCGAGATCGAGCGGACCACCGTGGAAATCCTGGCTGACAATGCCGGCCAGAAGGCAGGCTTGCGCGCTGTCGGTTCGGTGATCCGCTTCGACGGCTTCATCGCCGCCTATACCGACCAGAAGGAGGACGGCGAGCAGAGCGACGATGCCGACGACGAGGATGGCCGCCTGCCGGAGATCAATGCGCGCGAAAATCTCGCCAAGCAGAAGATCAATTCGACGCAGCATTTTACCGAGCCGCCGCCGCGCTATTCGGAAGCATCGCTGATCAAGAAGATGGAAGAACTCGGCATTGGGCGCCCATCGACCTATGCGGCAACACTGGCGACGCTGCGCGACCGCGACTATGTCACGATCGACAAGCGCAAGCTGGTACCGCAGGCCAAGGGCCGGCTCGTCACCGCCTTCCTCGAAAGCTTCTTCACGAAATACGTCGAATACGACTTCACCGCCGATCTCGAAGAAAAGCTCGATCGTATCTCCGCTGGCGAATTGAACTGGAAGGATGTATTGCGCGATTTCTGGCGCGATTTCTTCGCCCAGATCGAGGATACAAAGGAACTGCGCGTCACCAATGTGCTCGACGCGCTGAACGAAGCGCTTGCTCCACTGGTCTTCCCGAAGCGGGAAGATGGCAGCGATCCGCGTATCTGCCAGGTCTGCGGCACGGGCAACCTGTCGCTGAAGCTCGGCAAATACGGCGCCTTCATCGGCTGCTCGAACTATCCGGAATGCAACTACACGCGCCAACTCTCCTCGGAAGGCGGCGCGGAGGCTGAAGCCAGCGGGTTGAACGAACCGAAGGCGCTCGGCACCGATCCGGTCACCGGCGAAGAGCTGACGCTGCGCTCCGGTCGCTTCGGGCCCTATATCCAGCGCGGCGACGGCAAGGAAGCCAAGCGTGCGTCGCTGCCGAGGGGCTGGAAGCCCGAGGATATCGACTATGAAAAGGCCATGGCGCTGATCTCGCTTCCGCGCGATATCGGCAAGCATCCGGAAAGCGGCAAGATGATCTCGTCCGGCATCGGCCGCTACGGGCCGTTTCTGCTGCATGACGGCAGCTACGCCAATCTCGAGTCCGTCGAGGACGTTTTCACCGTCGGCCTCAACCGCGCCGTGACCGTTCTTGCTGAAAAGCAGAGCAAGGCCGGCGGCGGAGGAAGCCGCGGCGGCACGCCAGCAGCATTGAAGGACCTCGGCGAACATCCCGACGGCGGCTCGATCACCGTTCGCGACGGCAAATACGGACCCTATGTGAACTGGGGCAAGGTCAATGCGACCCTGCCGAAAGGCAAGGATCCGCAGGCAATCACGGTTGAAGAGGCGCTGGAGCTGATCGCGGCGAAAGCCGGTAAATCCGGCGGCGGGAAGTCGGCCAGAGCGCCGGCCAAGACCAAGACCGCGGCTGCCGCCACCAAGACGACGAAGACTGCCGCCAAACCGAAGGCAAAGGCGGCTGCAAAGGCTCCGGCCAAGGCGAAAACAACCAAGACGACGAAGAAGAGCGCAGAGTGAGCAGAGAACCGCGCGGCAGGAATTCATCGTCGGAGCGACGCCCCGGCAAGACTGGTCGTGCGGCGAAAAACAGCGGCGATGCGGAACCGATGATGGCGATCGTGCACGGCGTTTTGCCGCCGCGCGAAGTCCTCCTGCGCTTCATCGCCGATCACCCGCAGCAGGCTTCCAAGCGCGAGCTTGCCAAGGCCTTTGGATTAAAGGGCGAGAGCCGCGTCGAGCTCAAGAACCTCCTGCGCGAGCTTGAAGAAGACGGCATGGTGCAGAAGAGCCGCAAGTCGCTCATCCGCCCCGGAGCTTTGCCGCCGATCGCCGTCCTCGATATCACCACGCGCGACAAGGATGGCGAGCTGATCGGCCGTCCGACCGAATGGCCGGAGGAAAACGGCGTCGCGCCGGCCGTGATGATCAAGCAGTCCTCTTCCCCCGCCGGCCGCAACGGCAAGGGCAAGGCTCCGGTTGCCGGCATGGGCGACCGCATCCTCGCCAAGATATTCCCGGCTGTCGATCGCGGCGGCCCGGCTTATACCGCGCGCATCATCAGGGTTATCGACAAGCGTCTGGCCGCAACCATGGGCGTCTTTCGCGAGACGCCGGGCGGCGGCGGGCGGCTGCTGCCGATCGAGCGGCGCGGCGAGGAAATGGTCATCGATCCGGATTATACCGGCGACGCCAAGGAAGGCGACCTGGTCGAGGTCGAAGTTGCCCGCCTCGGCCGTTTCGGGCTACCGCGCGCCAAGGTGCTGTCGGTCGTCGGCTCCGTCGCTTCGGAAAAGGCGATTTCGATGATCGCCATCCATGCGCATGGCATCCCGCATGTCTTCCCGCAGGCTGCCATCGCCGAGGCGGACGCCGCCAAGGCCGCCACCATGTCGCATCGCGAAGATTGGCGCAGCCTGCCGCTGATCACCATCGATCCGGCCGATGCCAAGGACCACGACGATGCGGTCTATGCCGAGCTGGACCCCTCGCCCGACAATCCCGGCGGCGTGATCGTCACTGTCGCCATCGCGGATGTCTCCTGGTATGTCCGCCCCGGCTCCGCGCTGGATCGTGAGGCGCTGAAGCGCGGCAATTCGGTCTACTTTCCGGATCGCGTCGTGCCGATGCTCCCGGAGCGCATCTCCAACGATCTCTGCTCCCTCAAGGAAGGCGTCGACCGCCCTGCGCTTGCCGTGCGGATGATCTTTTCCAAGGAAGGCCGCAAGGCGGGCCATACCTTCCATCGCATCATGATGAAGAGTGCCGCCAAGCTTTCCTACCAACAGGCCCAGGCGGCGATCGACGGCAAGCCGGACGACAAGACCGGACCGATGCTGGAGCCGATCCTGAAGCCGCTCTGGCATGCCTATGAGGTTATGAGGCGCGGCCGCGACCGGCGTCAGCCGCTCGAACTCGACATGCCCGAACGCAAGATCCTGCTGAAGCCGGATGGGACGGTCGATCGGGTCTTCGTACCGCCGCGTCTCGATGCCCACAGACTCATCGAAGAAATGATGATCCAGGCGAATGTCGCCGCTGCCGAAACGCTGGAAAAGAAGCGGCAGGTGCTGATCTACCGCATCCATGACGGCCCGACGCTTGCCAAGCAGGAAGTGCTGCGCGAATTCCTCGCAACGCTCGGCATCTCGCTCGTCAAGGGCGGCAATGTCCGCGCCAACAGCTTCAACGGCATCCTGGCGAAGGCCGAGGGTACGGCGCATCAGACCATGGTCAACGAGATGGTGCTGCGCTCGCAGAGCCAGGCGATCTACAGCCCCGACAATATCGGGCATTTCGGCCTGAACCTGATGAAATACGCGCATTTCACCTCGCCGATCCGCCGCTATGCGGATCTGATCGTGCATCGCGCCCTCGTCGGCTCGCTCGGCTTCGGCGAAGGCGGCATCACGCCGGACGAGGAAGCAACGCTCGACGATATCGCCGCCGAAATTTCTACTTTCGAGCGCCGTGCCATGGCGGCCGAACGCGAGACGGTCGACCGGCTGATTGCGCATCATCTTGTCGGGCGTATCGGCGAGGAATTCGAGGCCCGGGTCGGCGGTGTCACCAAGTCGGGACTTTTTGTCACCCTGCCCGACTATGGCGCTGACGGCTTCATCCCTATATCTACGCTCGGCTCCGACTATTTCATCTATGACGAGGCGCATCAGGCGCTGACGGGTGAAAAGACGGGGCTCGGCTTCCGCCTCGGCGACAGCGTCACAGTGCGCCTTGCGGAAGCGATCCCGCTGGCGGGTGCCCTGCGCTTCGAAATGTTAAGCGACGGCCGCGCCATGCCAACGGCGGTGCGTTCCTTCCACAAGGCGACGCGACGCAACAAGACCCCGGCACGCAAGGCGCCGGGAACGAGACCGCCGCGCGGGCGCCGATAAACGGTGGCTGCCGGCAGGAAGGAAAGGTTCATGACGAGCAGCCCGTCCGATCCAATCATCCGCTTTGGCGGCCCCGACGAGGCTGAACGTCCGCTCGGACGCTCGATTGTCCGCGGCTTACTGAACCGCTGTCCGCATTGCGGCTCGGGAAAGCTCTTCAAGGCGTTCCTGAAACCAGCAGACCGTTGCGCCGTCTGCGAGGAGGAGCTGTTCCACCAGCGTGCTGACGACCTGCCGCCCTACTTGGTCATCCTGGTACTCGGCCATGTGGTGGTCGGCGGCTACATGCTGACGGATATGGCCTTTCATCTGCCGATCTGGGCGCATCTCGCCATCTGGGCGCCGATTACGGTGCTCACCGCCTTGGCGGCAATTCAACCGATCAAGGGCGGCGTCATCGGCCTGCAATGGGCGCTGCGGATGCATGGCTTCGGCGGCCATGACGACAGTCCCGAAGAATGGGATCGGGGAAACGGCCACTCGTGAACCAAACCCTCGAGCTGATATCACCAGCCTTGGCGGCCGGCGGGAGCGGGCATGCGCCGTTACTCCCTTCGGACGGAACCAGTATCGATCCGCCCTATATTCATGATTCGCGGGAATTGCTTGATCTCCAATGGCTTGACATCGGCGACATTTCTTGTCTGAACATGCCGGGCGTCGAAAGGATCATTGCGGAGGATATGATTGATCCCATGAAAGCCGACCCGTCACCTGGATTTGGCCGTGCCGTGCCTTTCTATCTCCCGCGTTGCGAACGATTCGTTCGCCACATGCTCTAAGGATCAATTCATGTTTGAACCGACGAACGGCAAGGCCGGCCATGTCGAAGAAATTCATTGGCCTTCGCTCGTCGCCGCCATTTCGTCCGTTTCCGCTGTCGGCATCGCCATCGGCCTCGGCCTTCCGCTTCTCAGCATCATCCTCGAAAAACGCGGCATTCCCTCAAGCCTGATCGGGCTCAACACGGCAATGATGGGGATCGCCGCGATGATAGCGGCGCTGATCACCACGAAGCTCGCCCACCGATTCGGTGTGGTGCAGACGATGATCTGGGCTGTCGTGCTCTCCGCGCTGAGCTCGCTCGGGTTCTATTACGCGGAAAGCCTGCTGCTGTGGTTCCCGCTGCGCCTGATCTTCCATGGGGCGACCACCACCCTCTTCATCCTGTCGGAATTCTGGATCAACGCCGCCTCCCCGCCCTCCAAGCGCGGCTTCGTGCTCGGCCTCTATTCCACGGTTTTCTCGCTCGGCTTTGCAGCCGGCCCCCTGCTTTTCTCGCTGGTCGGCAGCGAAGGGCTGATGCCCTTCGTCATCGGCGCCTGCATTATTTTGGCGGCGACAATCCCGATCTTCATCGCCCGCAACGAGAGCCCCATCGTCGACGAAAAGCCCGAGCTGCATTTTATCCGTTACGTTTTCCTGGTGCCAACGGCGACCGCCGCCGTCTTCGTGTTCGGCGCTGTGACCGTCGGCGGCGGATCATTGTTCACCAGCTATGCGACTCGGCTTGGTTTCAACGAATCACAAGCCGCACTGCTGCTGACCGTGATGGGCGTCGGCAACTTCGTCTTCCAGATTCCCCTGGGGCTGCTTGCCGACCGCTTGCGCGACAAGCGGCCGCTTTTGTCGATCATGGCAGCCATCGGACTGGTCGGTGCGCTTCTATTGCCCTCGCTGGCTTCGAATTGGATACTTCTGGCGGTTATCCTGCTGTTCTGGGGCGGCTGCGTTTCCGGCATGTATACGGTCGGCCTCAGCCACCTCGGAACCCGGCTGACGGGCGCGGACCTTGTCGCCGCCAATGCGGCATTCGTTTTCTGTTACGCAGTCGGCATGGTCCTCGGTCCGCCGACGATCGGAACAGCCATGGATATCGCCAATCCCAGCGGTTTTGCCTGGGCAATCGCCTTTTTCTTTGGACTTTACGTCCTGCTTTCGGCGATACGGCTGCTTTTCATGGGCAGCAGGGGTTGACTTTTCGGGCGCGATTTGTAGTTTCGCGCCAGAATTTGCCGTGGACCTCCGCACTGGCCGTCCACGGCTTTCATTTTTCTTAAAGGCAGGACGACCATGGCCAAGGCTACCACCATCAAGATCAAGCTGCTGTCGACGGCCGACACCGGTTTCTTCTACGTCACGACGAAGAACAGCCGTACGATGACGGACAAGATGACGAAGACGAAGTACGACCCGATTGCTAAGAAGCATGTCGAGTTCAAGGAAACGAAGATCAAGTAAGTTTCCTAAACTTCTGATTACAAAAGGGCGCAACCGTAAGGTTAGCGCCTTTTTTTATTTTTGCTGCCTTCTTTTTCTGTGCAAAACCTTATGCAGGCACCGGAAAAACAGAAAGGCCTAAAACTCAACTTTCTGATATTAACAAAGAAAAACGCCGCGCTTCCATTGGAAGGCGGCGTTTCGAATTGGGGGTCGGCTAGCCTGCAAAACGGCACGAGGAACCGCTTAAAATTGCTTGCCAGCCGACCGACCCCACGACCCAGGAGATGCGGCGGACCTGAGCATCATGGGGTATTCCCACGCCCTTGCGGGCCTGTCCTTGTACGGGACTAAATTTGCGCGAAATCGAAAGAAAATCAACAAATTCTTAATGATAAAAAATTCTTGTCTGCCCGAATGGTTAAAATTCCTGCCGTCATTCAGCTTTGTTGACCTGAAAAAATAACAATCGGAAAGCGAGTAGATCTCAAAATTAAAGAGGTAATGATCGTATGCATAGCAGATTCTGGCTACAGATATTTGAGCACATTTGCATACCACAGTGACAAACATGTTATGCATGGAATACTCATAGCTTTTCGCCATTTCAACTTCATTTATGGCAAAAATATCACAACAAATACACGCTATACATCAGTCTTCTACAAAATATAACAAGTATCTTCTGCGAACTTACTGAGGTAGAATAAAGGGGTTATTCTCCTGTGGAAATCTACGATCATTGTTATGGAACAAAGATTACAAATTTTTAATCCTTGTTCAAAACTACCAAAATCCCGTGGATATTAAGGGGAAGTCCGATGGCACCCCTGCTCAAGCAGCCGCTGCGACGACCCTGTTGCGGCCGGCATTCTTGGCCTCATACAGGGCGCGGTCGGCCTGCTTCATCAACTGCTCGGGGCTTTCGACCGTCTCCAAACGGGACGAGATGCCGAAAGAGGCGGTGACATTGAGAACGGCTCCTGTTTCTCGCAGCGTAACCGGCGTGGTTTCCACGGCAGCACGCAGCCGCTCGGCAACGGCGGCAGCGACTTCGGGGGACGTATCCGGCATGACCACCACAAATTCCTCTCCGCCATAGCGGCAGGCCAGATCGGCGCCGCGTACGGTGGAGCGAATACGGGCGGCAAACTCCTTCAGCACTTCATCACCGGCGTCGTGGCCATAGGTGTCGTTCACCTGCTTGAAGCGATCGATATCGGTGATCAGCACCGAGAGCGGCCGTCCACGCGTCAAGGAGCGATTGAAGAGGATCTTCAAGTGATTGTCGAGATAACGCCTGTTGTTGAGCCCGGTGAGCGCGTCGGTGACGGCGAGTTCGATCGTATGCTGCACACTGGCGCGCAGACGGTCGTTGTAACGCTTGCGGCGGATCTGCGTCAGGCAGCGCGCTACCAGCTCGTTCGGATCGAGCGGGCGGACGATATAGTCGTTGATACCGAGATCGAGCGCGCGGACGATCATCTCGTCAGCCCCCTGCTCCGTCACCAGCAGCACCGGCAGGAAGCGCGTGCGCTCTAGCGAGCGGAGCTGCGAGCAAAGCCGCAGCGGGTCGTAATTATCGAAATTCGAATTGACGACGACGAGTTCGAACGGCTTTTCCGCAGCTTCGAATAGGGCCGCCTGCGGATCGGATGTTGCGGTCACCTCGGCGATCGGCTTCAGGGCGCGGATGATACGCTCCTGCGAATTGGCGCGGCCGTCGACCAGCAACACATGGCCATTGTCGTCGGCGCGGCCTTCGCCGATGCGCAGAAGGTCGTCGATGCCGAAGTTGCGCGCCGTCTCGTTGCGCATGCGCAGCTCGTCGCTGAGTGTCTTCAGGCGCAGCAGGCTTTTGACCCGCGAAATGAGCTGCAGATCGTTTACCGGCTTGGTCAGAAAATCGTCGGCGCCGGCCTTAAGGCCGCGCACGCGGTCGGCGGGCTGATCCAGCGCCGTGACCATGACCACGGGAATATGCGCGGTGCGCGGATCGGACTTCAGCCGCTCGCAGACCTCGAACCCATCCATGCCGGGCATCATGATATCGAGCAGGATGAGATCGACCTGGGTGCTGTCGCAGATCGCCAGCGCCTTCAGGCCGTCCTCCGCCGTCAGCACGTCGAAATACTCGGCCAGCAGCCTTGCTTCGAGCAGCTTTACGTTAGCGGGTACATCGTCAACCACCAATATGCGCGCGGTCATCAGTCTTCCCCGCGCTCAGGCGTCGCCCAGATAGGTTTTAATGGTCTCGATGAATTTCGGCACGGAGATCGGCTTGGAAACATAGGCTTCGCAGCCGCCCTGACGGATTCGCTCCTCGTCGCCCTTCATCGCAAAGGCGGTCACCGCGATCACCGGAATGACGTGCAGATCGTCATCCTCTTTCAGCCACTTCGTCACCTCAAGGCCCGAAACCTCAGGAAGCTGGATGTCCATCAGGATCAGATCCGGGCGATATTTGCGAGCAAGATCAAGCGCTTCCATGCCATTTCGGGTCTGGATCGTCGTATAGCCGGACGCCTCGATAAGATCGCGAAAGAGCTTCATATTGAGCTCGTTGTCTTCTACAATCATCACCTGCTTAGGCATGGAGAGCTGTCCCTGCATCCGGTATTGCATCCATTCTATGAAAATATAACGTCGCGAGAAATCGATTCCAGAAATACTTGAATCCGACGCTAGCGGCATTTGGTTGAAAAATAGGTAACTCACCGCTCAAAATGCAAAGTAACTCCAAGAACCCGAAGAAGGCGGCCGCCGATCCGCAGGAAACCGCGATCGCCGTACTTGGCTGGCTGGCCAATGAGCCGGATATGTTCGGCCGCTTCCTGGCCTTGACCGGTGTCGAACCGGCACAGGTGCGCAACGCCATCAACGAACCCGCTTTTCTTGCCGGCATGCTGGATTTTTTGATGAACCATGAGCCGACATTGCTTGCATTCTGCCAGGCAAGCAGCATCGCGCCAGAAACGGTTGCCGCCGCATCCGCGCACTTCTCGCCACCCGGCCTTTCCTCAGGGGAATATTGACGATGGATGCCCCGATCGAATTGGACACATCGCATGTCCGCCTTGGCGACCGGCCGCTCATCGTCTGCGACGTCGACGATGTCGTGCTGCACTTCTTTGCGCCCTTCCTGCTCTTTCTCGATGGAGAAGGCCATGAATTCCTGCCGCGGTCCTTCCGGCTGACCGGCAACGTCATTTCGAAGGCAAGCGGTGAGGCGCTGGAAGAAATGGAGGTCCGTCGTCTGATCGACGCGTTTTTCGAGGCGCAGGAACAATGGCAGACACCCTTGGATCGCGTCGTCGACACCCTTGATGGCTTTTCCAAAGACGCCGATGTCGTCTTCCTCACCGCCATGCCGCCGCAGTTCTGGGCGCAGCGCCGCCGTCTTCTCGACAGGCTGGGCCTTTCCCATCCGCTGCTCGCCTCGCTGCAGCCGAAGGGACCGATCGTGCAGGCATTGCACGGCACGCGCACCCTGCCCGTCGCCTTCGTCGACGATATGGCGCACAATCTGCATTCGGTCCGCGACCATCTCGCAAGCTGCCTTCTCATCAACCTGAAGCCGGACTCGATCGTCCATCGCATGGCGCCGGCTGCAGCGGCCGACATTCCCCAGGCGAACGATTGGGCTCAGGCAGCGCCATTGATCCGCGCCCATATCGCCCGCTAGGTTCGCCCGCGCCGGCATTAGAGAACAAGGCGCATCAAGGGACGCCCGTCCTTTCGTTTGGCGACTTCGGAAAAGCCGGCCGCCTCGAATATGCGGAGCGAACCGACACAGAGGCCGACGGATTTCGATTGCTTCGTCCGTTCGATCGGACAGCCCTCGAGAATGCGTGCACCAGAGGCCTTGGCGAAGTTCACCGCCTCGGACAGCATGCGATGGCTGTATCCTTTACCGCGATCGCGCGAATTCATGAAAAAGCAACTGACGGCCCAGACCGAGCTGTCTTCGGCATCCTCCGGATCGAGCGGCCGTGAGACGGTTTTCGGAGAATTCCACTGCGGCAGTTCCGATCGCGGTCCAACCTGCGTCCAGGCAACCGGGCGCTCACCGATATAGCCGAGAAGGCCGGGGGGCGGGCCTGCTGAGACGCGGGCCTGCATGAATTTTTTCTTCGCCCCGCCATCCATCGTTTTGCGCTCGGATGTCGGAACGCGCAAATAGGTGCACCAGCAGCCATAACAGGCGCCGCTTGGCCCGAAGAGTGTTTCGAAATCGCCCCAGCGATCCGCCGTCAAAGGCACCGCTTTCAATTCCTCCAACATCTCCTCCCCGCTCTTTTCCGTCTTGAGACTCACAAGCTTAAAACATAAGGTGGCGATGTTCAATTTTTGTTCTATTTTCATGACCAGCGCGCCCGACAAAGTTTCCGGTTTTTGCCGCGATTGCCTGAGCGAGCAATCGGCAGAACGCGCGCGCTGTCGGGCCTGCGGCAGCCCACGGCTTGTCTATCATCGCGAACTCTATGGCCTGACGCTGGCGCATATTGATTGCGATGCCTTCTATGCCTCGATCGAGAAGCGCGACAATCCGGAACTGGCCGATAAGCCGGTCATCATCGGCGGCGGCAAGCGCGGCGTCGTGTCCACGGCCTGCTATATCGCCCGCATTCACGGCGTCCGATCGGCCATGCCGATGTTCAAGGCGCTGGACGCCTGCCCGCAGGCGGTCGTCATCCGCCCGAACATGGAGAAATATGTCCGGGTCGGCCGCGAAGTGCGCGGACTCATGCAGGAGTTGACGCCGCTGGTGCAGCCGCTTTCGATCGACGAGGCCTTTCTGGAGCTTGAGGGCACGCAACGCCTGCACCATGATCCGCCGGCCCGCATCCTGGCGAAATTCGCCAAGCGCATCGAAAGCGAGATCGGCATCACCATTTCGGTCGGCCTTTCCTATTGCAAGTTCCTCGCCAAGGTCGCTTCCGACCTGCAGAAACCACGCGGCTTTTCGGTCATCGGGCGGCAAGAGGCGCTATCGTTTCTGGAGCCGCGCCCCGTGACCACCATCTGGGGCGTCGGCAAGGCCTTTGCGGCGACTTTGGAAAGCGACGGCATCCGCACCATCGGCCAGCTACAGACCATGGAGGAAGGCGATCTGATGCGCCGCTATGGCGTCATCGGCCAGCGGCTCTTCCGCCTGTCGCGCGGCATCGACGATCGCACGGTCCATCCGAACGAAGCGGCAAAAAGCGTGTCATCGGAGACGACCTTCTTCGACGATATTTCTCGGCATGACGATCTGGTGCCGATCCTGCGCGATCTCGCAGAGAAGGTATCGCGCCGCCTGAAACGCAGCGGCATTGCCGGGCAGACTGTCGTGTTGAAGCTGAAAACGGCCGATTTCAAAAGCCGCACCCGCAACCGCCGTCTGGAAGACCCCACCCAGCTTGCCGATCGCATTTTCCGTACCGGCCTGCGATTGCTCGAGCATGAGACCGATGGGACCAAGTTCCGCTTGATCGGCATCGGCGTCACCGATCTCTGCGACGCCGCCCGCGCCGACCCGCCCGATCTGATCGACGAACAGGCAACCCGCCGCGCCGCGGCGGAGGCGGCGATGGACAAGCTTAGGGAAAAATTCGGCAACAAGACGGTCGAAACCGGCTACACATTCGGCGGCAAGCGCGAGAGTTGAATCACGGCCGGCAGCATGTCCGTCTCTTCGTCGAAAAGGGCTGCGCGATTGGCAATCGCCTGCTCGTAACTCGGCCTGATCGCAATCGCCTTTTCATAGCTCGCCAGCGCCTCGTCGGCACGACCCAGGCGGCGCAACGCGTTGCCCTTGTTGTTATAGGCAATCGCATGGCCTGGCTCCAGGGCGATCGCGCGGTCATAGCGGACGACAGCGCCTTCGAAATCCCTGGTCGCGGCGAGGATATTGCCATAGGTGCAATGGGCGGCAGCGGAGTCGGGACGCAGCTCCAACGCCCGTTCAATCTCCGCCTCCGCCTCCCTGGCCTCGCCCCGCAGTAGTAGCAATATGCTCAGCCGGTGCACGGCATCGAAATCTCCCGGGGTTTCGGCAATGGTTGCGCGACATTGCTTTTCCGCCTCGGCGCGGCCGACGACTTCTTGCTCGTCCGAGCCGATATTTGGAGCTTCATCGGGCGAGATCGCCTGCCAGAGGATGCGTGACGCCACGACTTCGCGATAGAGTGCCAGCACCTCACCATTTGCGGGTTCGATAGCAAGAACCTGTCGGCAGCCGATTTCGGCATCAACCAGATCACCCGCGGCATACCGCTTCCTGATACGGGCAAGCACGAAACGGAGGCAATGCGGGTCCAGCCGGTCACCGAGGTTCCGGCCCGTCCTTGTGTCGATCCGGAAGCGCTCGATGCGCCGGCTGACGGAGCCGAAAATATACTTGTGCTCATAATTGCCGGCACCGAGATCATAGATTCGAAAGCCGTTCTCTATCGCCCAGCGGATCGTATAGGCATGCAGGGTCAAGCCTGGGGACAGATCTCGGATCGAGACATCACGTGCGCTAAGGAAACAGATCAGGCTCTTCCTGGGACGATCGAGAAGGACGGCGGATGCGGCGATCGCTACGCCGTCTTGCCAGAGAACCGGTAGAAAGAGATCGCCGCTGCGAAAGCAATCCGGCAGAACCGATCGCGAATTATCGAGAACGTAACGCATATAGCCGGGATTGCGCCATCCCCATTGTTTCTCCCAAAGACGCAGCAGCGTCGCCAGATCCTCTTCGATGGTTGCGGCGTCGCCATGCGTTATCCGCAGTGCCGCCGACCCCTCCAGCTTGTGCAGGCAATGGCGGATATTGCGGCGCGCACGCCAATGCAGTTTCTCACGAAGGAACGAATCGAAATCCGCAGGCAGCGTCACATGGACGTAGATCTCCGGATCAATCCTTTCGGCCGCATCCGAAATCTGTGCCGGGCGCTTGACCCTGTCGCCGACAAAATCCGCCGGCGGGAAACGCTCGAGGAAGGCCCCGATGCGCGCAGACGATCGATCGATGTCGTCGAGATGCAAGCTGCGCCAATGAAAGGCGCGAATCCGATCGCCAAAGGCTGAGACAGCGGCATTGGCATAGGCCGGATCGCAGAGAATACCCGTATAGGAGGCAAAATAGGAGCCGCCCATGACGACGGTATTGTAGAAACCGTTGCTCCGGTCGAGCCCGGTACCGAGCTGGATCGGGAAGAAAGCCACATAGGCGCCGCCCTCATCTTGCTTTGCCGCCAGCACGAGCCAAGGGAGCGCACGAGAGGCGAACCAGCTCGACATCCAGGTCCAGGATAAAAAACAATGCGCCTCCGGGTCGATCTCATAGATCCGATCCCAGTCGTCTTTCAGCCCCTGCAGATCTTCCAGCTTTTCGATCACGTCCACATGCATGTCGACGCCCGCCCGGCTCCGCATCCTACAATTTAAGATTTACATAAAATACTTCCGGTCGCAATTGCGCCTATCGGACAAGCCTTTGAAGCGGGAAAAAAGCAATTCCGGTGGGCGGCTCCGCTTCAAGTCTTCCTTAAACTTCGAAGTCTAACCTGTGGCCATACGAGTATTGCGTTTTGGTATGTGTATATGAAGTCGCGTTTCTTTTTCGGGCTTGGCCTACTGTCGGCCACAGCCCTTGTTCATCCTGCCTTCGCGGAGGATGCCCGCACATTGCAGATCGTCGTATCGAAGGACCGGCAATCGCTTGCCGTCTATGACGGCGACCAGGTGGTGGCGACATCGAAGGTTTCGACCGGCAAGCGCGGCCATACGACACCGAGCGGCATCTTCTCCATTCTGGAGAAGGAGGTCTATCACGAGTCCAATCTCTATTCGGCGTCGCCGATGCCCTTCATGCAGCGGCTGACCTGGTCTGGTATCGCGCTGCACGAATCCAATTCGGTGCCGAACTATCCCGCCTCGCACGGCTGCGTGCGCATGCCCAAGGCCTTCGCCAAGATGCTCTACCAGATGACCGAACGCGGCGTGCATGTCGTTATCGCCGACCAGCCGCTGGTGCCGCAGCCTTTCCAACATGCCATGTTGTTTCAACCCGAAGTCGCACCCGCCGCCGCTCTGTTCTCCGATCTCGAACTGCGCCCGACGACGACCGGTTTTCTGCCGCAGGCGGAGCCGGTGCAAGTCGCCACGAACGATGTCGCCGCTCTGCCCATACCGGAGGCCGTACGGGCAGTGCCCACCGCCGACCAGGCGCCGCTTGGCATTCTCATCACACGCCGAGGTCTGCGGGAAAATGTCCGCGATCTGCAGGGCATCTTGAACGATATGGGCTTTGTTACCGGCACGCCGGACGGCATGCTTGGACCGGCGACGGTGCAGGCGATCGCGGATTTCAAGAAAGCCCACAACATCACGACATCGGGCGGACTGGTGAGCCCGGCGCTGATGAAGGCGGTCTATGAGGTCGCCGGCAAGGGCGCACCGCCGAACGGCGAAATCATGGTTCGGCAGAATTTCAAACCGCTGTTCGAAGCTCCCGCCATCATCGCCGAGCCACAGGAAGCCCTTGGCACGCATTTCTTCACCGCCCATACGATCGACAAGGTGAACGGCAAGGCGGACTGGTTCGGCGTGACGCTGGAAGACGATCTTTCCAAGGAGGCGAAGAAACGCTTCGGTATCACCAGCGAGGCGCAGGCGGAATCGCTCGACGCCGCCGACCGCGCGCTCGACCGCATCACCATACCCGATGACGTCAGGCGCAAGATCGAGGATCTGCTGACGGCAGGTTCGTCGCTGACGATTTCCGACACCGGCATCGGCCCGGAAACCGGCGACGGGACCGATTTCATCACCATCACCAATCGCGGCGCCCTTGGGAAAAACGGCTAGAGCGGCTAGCGTTTCACGGAATCTCAGAACCGCTCTGTCCTATTGTTCTCTCGCAATTCCGGACGGAAAACCGCTGCGCACTTTTCCTGGAATTGCTTTAGACCAGCTCGACGTCGATCACGCCGGGCGCGGTGCGTAGCGCGGCTGCAATCTCCGGCGTGATGCGGTATTTCTCCGGCAGCGCCACCTCCACCTCGCGCTTGCCCTCCTCCTTGATGACGATGAAGGAGACCAGGCCGTCGCCCTTGGCGTTGAGATGCGCGGCAACCGCTTTCAAAGGACCGGAATCGCGGACATAGACACGCAGCGCCTTCTGCATCTGCAGCGACTTTTCCTCCAGCGACTGCGCCGTCTGTAGGCGCAGACTGATGCCTTCCGGCCGTTCGTCCGCCTGCGCAGTGATGACGAAGGATTTGCCGACTTCCAGCACGTCGCGATACTGATTGAGCACTTCCGAAAACAGCACAGCTTCGAACTGGCCGGAGGCATCGGAGAAGACGAAGATGCCCATCTTGTTGCCGGTGCGCGTCTTGCGCTCCTGCTTGGAAATCACGGTGCCAGCCAAGCGACCGTTGCTGGCCCCCTGCTTCACCGCCGCCGAAAAATCGGCAAAGGTCTGCACGCGCATCTTGTTCAGGACGTTCTTGTAAGTGTCGAGCGGATGGGCCGTGAGGTAGAAGCCGAGCACCTGGAATTCGCGTAGCAGCCGCTCTGAGGCG
Organism: Rhizobium sp. NXC24; assembly: GCF_002944315.1. Lineage (NCBI taxonomy): Bacteria > Pseudomonadati > Pseudomonadota > Alphaproteobacteria > Hyphomicrobiales > Rhizobiaceae > Rhizobium > Rhizobium sp. NXC24. Next base: position 1,487,264 of record NZ_CP024311.1, on the reverse strand, counting down.
AGCCAGGGGGTGAAAGGCGGGAATGAGATCTTCTCAGGTCCCGAGGCAGCGCTTCCGAACATATCGGACTGACCACTTCGCTTGTTTTCCTGCGCGACCTGCGCATAGCCCATGACCCGGTCCAGTCCACCGATCAGTTGCGCGCGGTCGATATCGAAGCAATCGAAGGCGCCCGCGGAGATCAGGCTTTCCAGCACCCGGCGATTGATCTGCTTCGGATCGATGCGCAGGCAGAAATCCTCGATGCCGGCAAAAGGCTGGTCGCCGCGCACCTCGACAATATGGTCGACGGCGGATTCGCCAACGCCCTTGATGGCGGCCAGCGCATAGTAGATCCGGTTGTCGCCCGTTTCGAAATGGCGGAACGAGGTCTGGATCGATGGCGCGATGACTTCAATGCCGAGGCGCTTGGCGTCCTGGCGGAAGTCGTTGACCTTTTCGGTGTTCGCCATATCGAGCGTCATCGAGGCCGCGAGGAACTCCACCGGATAATGCGCCTTCATATAGGCGGTCTGGTAGGAGACGATGGCGTAGGCGGCGGCGTGCGACTTGTTGAAGCCGTAGTTCGCGAACTTGGCGAGCAGGTCGAAAATGACGTCCGCCTGTCCCTTCGATACGCCATTCTTGACAGCGCCGTCGACGAAGCGTTCGCGCTGCTGATCCATCTCGGCCTTGATCTTCTTGCCCATGGCGCGGCGCAGAAGATCGGCCTCGCCGAGCGAGTAACCAGACAGGACCTGGGCGATCTGCATCACCTGCTCCTGATAGACGATAACGCCCTGCGTCTCCTTCAGCAGATAATCGATCGTCGGATGGATCGATTCGATCTCTTCCTCGCCGTGTTTGCGGGCATTGTAGACCGGTATGTTTTCCATCGGGCCCGGACGATAGAGGGCGACCAGCGCGATGATGTCCTCGATGCAGTCCGGGCGCATGCCGATCAGCGCCTTGCGCATGCCCGCACTTTCTACCTGGAACACGCCGACCGTCTCACCGCGCGAGAGCATGTCGTAAGTCTTCTTGTCGTCGAGCGGAATGCTGGCGAGATCAAGCGTAATGCCGCGCTTGGCGACGAAATCGACGGCTGTCTTTAGAACCGTCAGCGTCTTCAGGCCGAGGAAGTCGAACTTGACCAGGCCGGCCTGTTCCACCCATTTCATGTTGAACTGGGTGACCGGCATGTCGGAGCGCGGGTCTCGATACATCGGCACCAGCTTCGACAGCGGCCGATCGCCGATGACGATGCCGGCGGCGTGTGTCGAGGCATGGCGATAAAGGCCCTCGATCTTCTGGGCGATATCGAGCAGACGGGCAACGACCGGTTCCTTGTCGGCCTCCTCCTGCAGACGTGGTTCCTCCTCGATCGCCTTGCTGAGCGGGGTCGGATTGGCGGGGTTGTTCGGCACCAGCTTGCAGATCTTGTCGACCTGGCCGTAGGGCATTTCCAGCACGCGCCCAACGTCGCGAAGGGCGGCGCGCGCCTGAAGGGAACCGAAAGTGATGATCTGCGCCACCTGCTCGCGACCATATTTGGCCTGGACATAGCGGATCACCTCTTCGCGACGATCCTGGCAGAAGTCGATGTCGAAGTCCGGCATCGACACGCGCGACGGATTGAGGAAGCGCTCGAACAGCAGCGAGAAACGCAGCGGATCGACGTCGGTAATCGTCAGCGCATAGGCAACCAATGAGCCCGCGCCAGAACCGCGGCCCGGGCCGACCGGAATATCATGCTGTTTGGCCCATTTGATGAAGTCCGCGACGATCAGAAAGTAGCCGGGGAATTTCATGCGCTCGATGACGCTGAGCTCGAACTCCAGCCGCTCGCGATAGTCCTTCTCCGCATAGCCGGCCGCCATGCCGAGCGAGGAGAGACGCCGATCGAGACCTTCGACCGCCTGGGCGCGCAGTTCCGCCGCCTCGGCGCGTTCGGCTTCCTCCGGATCGTCGGTGGCGCCGGTAAAGCGCGGCAGGATCGGTTTGCGTGTCTTCAAGACGAAGGAACAGCGCCGGGCGATCTCGACGGTGTTCTCCAAGGCTTCCGGCAGATTGGCGAACAGCTTCGCCATATCGGCGCGGCTCTTCAAATAGTGATCCGGTGTCAGGCGAAAACGAGTGTCGTCCGAAACAATGGCATTGTGGGCGACCGCCATGAGGGCGTCGTGGGCCTCATAGTCCTCACGCGTCGGGAAGAAGGCCTCGTTGGTCGCGACCAGCGGCAATTCATGCTCATAGGCGAGCGCGATCATCTTCTGTTCGTGGCGACGATCATAGGTGCCGTGACGTTGCAATTCGACATAAAGCCGATCACCGAACAGGTCCTTGAGCGTCAGCAGACGCGACAGCGCCTGCGGCGCGTGGCCTTCCTTCAACGCCATATCGACCGGACCGCCAAGCGAACCGGTCAGCGCAATCATGCCGTCCGTGCCGATTTCCTTCAACCAGGAGGCGGTGATATGGACAGCCTGATTGCCTTCGCCGCCCAGATAGGCGCGGCTCACGAGATCGACCAGCCGCTCATAGCCCCGCTCCGTGGCGGCGAGCAACACGATGGACGGCAGCTTGGCGAGTGCCTGTTGCGGGCCGCGCTTTTCGCCCTCGACACTATCTTCCATGTCGATCGACACCTGGCAGCCGATGATCGGCTGCAGGCCCTCATCCATCGCCTTCTGGGAAAACTCCAGCGCGATGAAAAGGTTGTTGGTATCGGTGATGGCGATGGCCGGCTGATTGTCGCCCGCCGCCTTGGCGAGGATCTTCTTTAGCGGCAATGCGCCTTCGAGCAGAGAATATGCGGAATGGACGCGAAGATGCACGAATTCCGGCGTATCTCCGACCGGCGCACCCGCTGCGCCGCTGCTCATCATATCCGCCATCATATGCCTTTCCGCATGCCCAAATGAATCGGCTGCATTTTCGGCATAGCGGACGATAAAGTCCATAAGTTGACTTCATGATTCACGGGCGCATCGCAACACCCGTGGGGATAAGTTTCACATCGCCATCATGATGAGGGAAAAGCTGGCGACAAACATGACGATGGAGGTGAATGCTGCAACGTCTCGAATGATATCGGTCATTTACGCGCTCCTTACTCGTTATGTTTCTTTTTTGTTCTATTTATGTTCGAGAGTCAATAGCTGCATCAATAATTTTCATCATCAGTATTTTGAAGAGTACCAATGGACCGAAGCACAACCCCTAAGCTATGAAAACGCGAGGGGGGATCACGATGAAACCACTTGCCTGCGCTCTCATTCTGCTTTCGGTTACATCCGCGGCTCACGCTGACGATACCATTGCGCCCGACCGCATCATCGACGCGGCGGTCGGCGATTGGAACAAGGACGGTAAGCCGGACCTTGCTTTGCTGGCGTTGGCCCCGCCAGACGACGAGACCACGATCGGCATCTATATTTATCTCCGCGACAAAGAACATCAGTTGCTCAAGCTGGCGGCCGCCGCACCCGACAAAGTATGGGGCCGAGGCGAGCCGGGCGGTATCTTCGGTCAGGAGCCTTCGATCACGGCGCTGCCCAATGGTTCGATCGCCGTCATGTCCCAGAATGACGCGATCGGGCGCGACCGCTGGCATCAGACGCTCACCCTCGCCTTCCGCAACAACGCCTTCGTCGTCGCCGGCTACACCTTTGATTACCGGGACAATCTCGAAGCCGATAGAAGCTATAGCTGCGACTACAATGTCCTGACGGGCAAGGCGACGAAGAGTGGCAGGGAACTCCAGACTCAAGCCAAAACCATCAAGATCCAGGACTGGAAAGACGATATCGGCCGGAAAGTTTGTGGGGAAAACACGTAGCGGCTTTTCATTTGTTCACCGTATGTTCTTTACTTGCTATCGAGCGCGTGGCATTCTGTGCCCTCACCACGAATGGAGAGGGACATGCCGGATCTTGCCGCGCTGAACGATTTTATTGTTGCCGCGAAGGCGGAGACCTATGTCGGCGATGGCGAGAGGCTGCCGTCCTGCCGGAGCGGCTCGCATGACATCGGCTATGCCAGCGGCCGCTGCCGCTATCTCGATAGCTATTTCGGCGGCACGGATTTCGCCGGACAGGAAGTCGTCTGGTACGATGACGAGCCGGTCTGGGCGATGAATTATTTTGGACGAATCGTCGAGCCCGATCTGATAGATGGCAGGGCTGCAGGGATGGTCATCAAGGCGGCGCTCATGCGGCTCTACCTCGATGAGAAACGCTTTCTCGGCGGTTTCGAATTCACCCATTCATTTGGCCAGTATGTCGATCGCAGTACCGGCGGCTGCGATCATTTTATCGGCCATGAGGTCATCCTCGTAAACGGACGTAAGGCCTATGAGCTGGATTACCGCGGCGGACTGATCGTCCCTTGATGGGCACCGTCAGAATTCGACGACCTTACCGTCATGGATAGTCACGCGGCGGTCCATGCGAGCCGCCAGTTCGTGATTGTGCGTGGCGATCAGCGCGGCAAGCCCGGACTGACGCACCAGCGCCTCCAGCGCGTCGAAGACGTAATGCGCCGTATCAGGATCGAGGTTGCCGGTCGGCTCGTCGGCCAAAAGCACCAGCGGTGCGTTGGCAACGGCGCGGGCAATCGCGACGCGCTGTTGCTCACCGCCGGAAAGCTCGGCCGGGCGGTGATCGGCGCGATGACCAATGCGCATATAGTCGAGGAGCTGGGCAGCGCGAGCGCTTGCCTCTTTCCGGGAGAGACCGGAAATCAACTGCGGCATCATGATGTTTTCTAGCGCGGAAAACTCGGGCAACAGATGGTGGAACTGATAGACGAAGCCAATCTCGCTGCGACGGACGGCCGTGCGCTTTTCATCGGACAGTCCCTCACAGGCCTGGCCATTAATCGTCACCTCGCCGCCATCTGGATGTTCGAGCAGGCCGGCAACGTGCAGAAGCGTCGATTTCCCCGTTCCCGACGGCGCGACCAGGGCAACGATCTCGCCGCTGGTCAAGGCGAAATCGGCGCCCTTCAGGATCGACAGCCGCGTTTCGCCCTGCCCGTAATGACGCTCCACGCCCGTAAGCTGGAGAACGACGTTGCGTTTGATCAAATGTGGAATTCCTTATTCGTACCTTAGCGCCTGCACCGGATCGAGCCGCGAGGCACGCCAGGCCGGAAAGATCGTGGCGAGGAAGGAGAGCGTCAGCGCCATCACGACCACGGAGAGGGTCTCGCCGAGATTCATTTCCGCCGGCAACTTGCTGAGGAAATAGACCTCGGGATTGAAGATCACCGTGCCGGATATCCAGGAGAAGAACTGACGGATCGATTCGATGTTGAGGCAGACGACGACCCCGAGCGCGACGCCGGCGACGGTGCCGACGACGCCGATCGCCGCGCCCGTCATGAAGAAGATGCGCATGATCGCCCCCGACGTCGCGCCCATGGTGCGCAAAATGGCGATGTCGCTTCCCTTGTCCTTCACCAGCATGATCAGACCGGAAATGATGTTGAGCGCCGCGACGATGACAATCAGCGTCAGGATCATGAACATGGTGTTGCGCTCGACCTGCAGCGCCGAGAAGAAGGTCTCGTTCACCTGCCGCCAGTCTGTCAGAAAGACCTGCCGCCCCGCCGCCGCTTCGATCTGCGGCCTCAGTGCGTCGACATCATCCGGGTTGCTGACGAAAAGCTCGATCTTCTCGACGATCCCCTCGGCATTGAAAAAGAGCTGCGCCTCCTCCAGCGGCATGAAGACGACGGAGGAATCGTATTCCGACATGCCGACTTCGAAGATGCCGGAGATCGTATAGGCCTTGACGCGCGGATTGACCCCGAAAGGCGTCACGTCGCCCTCCGGCGCAGTCAGCGTAATCTGGTCGCCGACCGTCAGACCCAGTTGCCGCGCCAGACGCGAACCCACCATGACGCCCTGGCCGGCGGTGAAGCCGACCATGTCGCCATCGACGATGTGGTCCGAAACGGTCTTGAGCTTGGTGAGGTCTTCGGCGCGGATGCCGCGCACGAGCGCACCGGTTCCCGAACCGCCGCGACCGGAGGCAAGCGTCTCGCCTTCGACCAGCGGCAGGGCCATGGTGACACCGGGGACGGCAGCGAGCCTCTGTGCCAGCGCGGCATAATCATTCAGCGGCGAATCCACGGGCTGAACAACGACATGGCCGTTGAAACCAAGAATCTGCTTGAAGAGCTCGGCGCGAAAACCGTTCATGACCGCCATGACGATGATCAATGCCGCAACGCCCAGCATGATACCGACCAGCGAGAAGCCGGCGATGACCGAGATCGACGCCTCCTTGCGCCGGGCGCGCAGATAGCGCCAGGCGACAAGCCGCTCGAAGCCGGAGAACGGACGCGATGACGGGCCGGTTTTGAAGGCCTTCTCCTGCTGCTTCACTGCCTCGCCTACCGCCATTCGCTTCTCATCCTATCGTTTATCAGCCTGCCAGCCGATTGATCGCCGCTTCGACGGTGATCGTTTCGCGGGCGCCGGTCTTGCGATCCTTGACTTCCACTTCGCCGTTCGCGATCGAACGCGGCCCGACGATGATCTGCATGGGCACGCCGATCAGGTCGGCAGTGGCGAACTTCGTTCCGGCACGATCGTCCGTATCGTCAAGCAGAACGTCCTTGCCGGCCTTCGAGAGCGCCGCGTAGATCGTCTCGCAAGCCGCGTCGCAGGACTGATCGCCGGCCTTCATGTTGATCACGACGGCATCAAAGGGCGCGATCGACGCCGGCCAGATGATTCCGTTCTCATCATGCGATGCTTCGATGATGGCGGGAACAAGGCGTGTCGGGCCAATACCGTAAGAACCCATATGGACGGCATGCTCCTTGCCGTCAGGACCCTGCACTTTCGCGCCCATCGGTTCGGAATATTTCGTGCCGAAATAAAAGATATGGCCGACCTCGATGCCACGGGCCGACAGGCGCTCGCCTTCCGGAATGGCGTTGAAGGCCGCCTCGTCATGCATCTCGGAGGTCGCCGCATAGACCGACGTCCATTTGTCGAAGATGGCTTTCAGGCCAGCGACGTCATCAAAATTCGTGTCGTCTGCGGGGATGTCGAAATTGACGAAATCCTTGTGGCAGAAGACCTCCGATTCGCCGGTGTCGGCGAGGATGATGAATTCATGGCTGAGGTCGCCGCCGATGGGGCCGGTGTCGGCGCGCATCGGAATTGCCCTGAGACCCAGTCGATTGAAGGTGCGCAGATAGGCAGCGAACATCTTGTTATAGGAGTGCACCGCACCTTCGAGCGTCAGATCGAAGGAATAGGCATCCTTCATCATGAATTCGCGCGAGCGCATGGTGCCGAAGCGTGGACGGATCTCGTCGCGAAACTTCAGTTGGATATGATAGAGGTTCAACGGCACGTCCTTGTAGGACTTGACGTAGGAGCGGAAGATGTCGGTGACCACCTCCTCATTGGTCGGGCCGTAGAGCATGGGGCGCTCCTGACGATCCTGGATGCGCAGCATCTCCTTGCCATAGGCGTCATAACGGCCGCTTTCCTGCCAGAGCTCGGCCGACTGCAGCGTCGGCATCAGCAGCTCGATGGCGCCGGCACGGTTCTGTTCCTCGCGGATGATATTGTTGACCTTGTCGAGGACGCGCTTGCCCAGCGGCAGCCAGGAGTAAATGCCTTGCGACTGCTGGCGGATCATGCCGGCGCGCAGCATCAGCCGATGGGAAACAATTTCAGCCTCTTTGGGATTTTCCTTCAGAATGGGCATGAAGTAACGAGACAGGCGCATGGGCTGATTCCAGATGGTTTGACGTTCCGCATTTGGCGGAATCGTTAGAAATTTAACTGCTGGAGGAGTTCATAACTGCTTCGGCGCAGGAAAGAAACCCGCATTTAGCGCGAGTAAAGCGGACGAACACCCGCAAATGTTGGGCAACGTCATATATTTTTGGAAATTCGAAAAAATGCACGTTTATAAGGATTTGGGAGAGAAATGTGTCAACAGAAAAATTCTGCGCGACTGTAGCAAAAATGCAAAAAAACAGATGACAACGGCCAATCTTTGAGCTAATTTTAGCTCACAAAAGAGGCAAGAAGGCTAAATTCTTGTCGTTTCGCGGTCAAGTCTTGGGAGGATCAGATCTTAGGCGCGCTCGCTCGCAGCCCCGGCAACGGATAAGGATCACGCGATACTTAAAAACAAGGCTTACAGCCTTGTTTTTTTTTGCTTTTCTGCGGCCCTGATCACGACCTTTTCGAGCCGGCAGGCTTTGGAACCGTTCCCAACCGCAGTCAAGTCAACGCGACGGCATCATCGCCGTTGCGCAGCCTCTTTGCCTCAAACTGATGACAAGGGTATGACGGATTGCTGACTATTCGGTGGCGAAGGATTTCAGCCGCAAATTGCAAAGAATTTCAAGGATAAACGTCAGCCGTCGTAGCGTGGAATGATCGGTGGGATCGAGTTGAAGCCGATGCCCAGATAGTGGGAGCTGATGTACCAGGCGCCGTAGATCAGGCCGGATACCAGCGTCGTGATCAGCACCACTCTTAAACCACGGAATTTCGTCGGCGCACTTTCGACGGTGCCGAGGACCACATGATTGTCTTCGGCTTGGGTGCGCAACCCAAACGGCAGGATGGCGAAGAGCGTGATCCACCAGACAACGAAATAGACAGCGCATGTCGAAAAAATCTGCTGGACCATTATGCTTCCTCAAGACAGGCTTCAAACCGGCCCGCACTCTCCTCGTCCCAACCAGCTTATAGAGCCAAAGCTTCCTTGTTTCAAAGCGCAGTTCAGCGCTCTAATGTCACACTGCTGTGTCGAACGCCGATCTAAGGGGTCGCGCTCTGCTCAAGCTCGATGAGAGTCCCAAAAAAATCCTTGGGGTGCAGGAAGAGCACCGGCTTGCCGTGGGCGCCGATCTTCGGCTCGCCATTGCCGAGCACACGGGCGCCGGCGTCGAGAAGCCGATCACGTGCGGCCAGAAGATCATCCACCTCGTAGCAGATATGGTGCATGCCCCCATCGGGGTTCTTCGCCAGGAAGGCCGATATCGGCGAGGCGTCGCCGAGCGGTTCCAATAGCTCGACCTTGCCGTTCGGCAGATCTATGAAAACGACGGTGACACCGTGTTCCGGCAAGGGCTGCGGCGCCGAGACCTTGGCGCCGAGCGTATCGCGATAGGTGGCGGAAGCGGCGGCGATATCAGGAACGGCAATCGCGATGTGATTGATGCGTCCGAGCATGGCTGCCCCTCCCCCCCGACCAGATAGAAACGCTATTAACCGGGCACGCGCGTGACGAACACCGTCACGACCGGCTTCTTGCCCCAGCCATGGTTGGCAGCGGCGCGTACGGCGCGACGCACAGCTTCCTGCAGCATGTCGATATCCTTGCGGCGGGCGCGCGGGATGCTTTCGATGGCGCTGACGATGGCATCGAAGAGCGTGTCTTCCATATCCTCGCCTTCGTCGTCATAGGCCGGCAAGCCGATCGCGACGAGATCGGGATCGCCGACGATCTCATAACGGGCATCGAGCAGGACATTCACGGCGACATGGCCGACATAGGCGAGCTTCTTGCGCTCGCCTATGCCCATCTCGTCAAAATCGCCGATCAGCGTGCCATCCTTGAAGATGCGGCCATGCGGCGCCTCGCCGATCACCTCGACCGGGCCTGGAGCCAGCCGCAATATGTCGCCGTTGCGAACCCGTGGCACGATGGAAATGCCGGATTGTTCGGCCAATTCCTTATGTGCGGTCAGATGCGTCGCCTCGCCATGCACCGGCACGACGATCTTCGGCCGCGTCCATTCATACATCCTCTGCAGCTCGTTGCGGCGCGGGTGGCCGGAGACGTGGACCAGCGCTTCAGCATCCGTCACCACATGCACGCCCTGCTCGGTGAGCCCGTTCTTGATATCCTGGATGGCCTTCTCATTGCCGGGAATGGCGCGCGAGGAGAAAACGACGATATCGCCGGCGGCGAGCGCGACGTTGCGCATTTCGTCGCGCGAAAGTTTGGCAAGAGCAGCGCGCGGCTCGCCTTGGCTGCCGGTCAGGATGACGACCACCTTGTCGCGCGGGATATAGCCATATTCATCTTCGGCGATGAACGGCTTGATGCCCTCCATGATGCCGATGTCACGGGCAACATCGACAACGCGCTTCAGCGAACTGCCAAGCAGCAAAATCTCGCGGCCTGCGGCCTCGGCGGCCTCGGCAATGGTGCGGATGCGGCCGACATTCGAGGAGAAGGTGGTGATCGCAACCCGGCCCTCGGCATCCTCGATGATCTTGCGCAGGCTTTCGGAAACATCCTTTTCCGAGGGAGATACGCCGTCTCGCAACGCATTGGTGGAATCGCACATCAATGCCAGCACGCCTTCATCACCGAGTTGGCGGAAACGCGCCTCATCGGTCAGCGGTCCAAGCGATGGCTCGTGATCGATCTTCCAGTCGCCGGTGTGAATGACATTGCCAACCGGCGTGCGGATCACCAGCGACATAGGCTCGGGAATGGAGTGATTGACGCCGACGCCTTCGATGCTGAAGGGGCCGACATTGATACGATCGCCGGCCTTGAACGGCGTGATCGGGATTTCGCCCATCGCCTTCTCATAGTCGCGCTTGGCTTCCAGCAGGCCGGCTGTGAAGGCCGACGCATAGACGGGAACGTTCAGGCCCGGCCAGAGATCATTCAATGCGCCATAGTGATCCTCATGCGCATGCGTGATGATGATGCCTTTGAGATTCTTGCGTTCCTTGGCGAGGAAACGGATATCGGGGAGCACGAGATCGACGCCGGGCAGGTCCGGCCCCGGAAAGGTGACGCCGCAATCGACCATGATCCACTGGCGATGCTCCGGCGCGCCATAGCCGTAAAGCGCGAGATTCATGCCAATCTCGCCGACGCCGCCGAGTGGCAAAAACACCAGTTCGTCTTGGTTTGCCATATCTATCTTTTACCTACGATCTGAAAAAAACATCGCCCGCAGCAATCGGCAAAATCTTGCCGCCGCCAGTATCGAGCATCAACAAGCCATTATCATCGATTCCGGCAAAATGGCCGGAAATCGAACGGTCCGGCAGATTCACGGCGATCTTTTCCCCGATGCCGCAGGCAACCTCGCGCCAGCGTGCTGTAACCTCGCGAACACCTTTGCCGCTATTCCAGACCGCCAAGGCTTCGGCCATGGACGCATAGAGATGCGCAAACAGTTCTTCCGGCGATACGGTCGAGCCATGCTCATGCAGGCAGGTGACCGGATAGAGCGGGTTTTCCGGCTTGACGGCAATGTTGATGCCGATGCCGATCACCAGCGCATAGCGTCCATCGGGAAGAGCTTCTCCCTCGATCAGAATGCCGCAAGTTTTCTTGCGGCCGATCAGGATATCGTTCGGCCATTTGACCTCGACCGGTTCCGCGGCCAGAGGCAGCACGCTCCGCACCGCTTGGTGCACGCCAACGGCGACAGCCAGCGGCAGGGAGCCAAGGCGGTCCATCGGAGCCGGATCGATCAGAAGGAGGGAAGCATAAAGATTGCCGGGTTCGGACACCCAGGCGCGTCCGCGGCGTCCACGGCCACCCGTCTGGCGGCCCGCTGTTACCCAGAGATTGCCGGCATCACCTGCCCGCGCCCGCTCCAGGCATTCGCTATTGGTGGATGCAGTCTCTGAAAGGGCAACATGCCGGAAGTCGGCGAGCGACTTCCGGCTGTTCATGTCAGACGCCATCAAAACAACGTCGCGGCAGCGAGATCGGCCGCACCGCCGATAGCACCGCCGAAGAAGACATAGGTGACGACGAAGAGACCGGAAAGGCCGAAGACCAGACGCAGCGAACCGGCCGTACGGGTGAACTCGTCCTTGGCTTCATCGAACCACATCACCTTGATGACGCGGAGATAATAGTAGGCGCCGACGACCGATGCGAGAACGCCGATGATGGCGAGCGCATAGAGATGGGCCTGGATGGCAGCGACGAAGACGAAGTACTTCCCGAAGAAGCCTGCGAGCGGCGGGATACCAGCCAGCGAGAACATCAGCGCCGTCAATACGACAGCCATGAAGGGATTGGTCGTGGAAAGGCCGGCGAGATCGTCGACATTCTCAACCTGACGGCCGTCGTCGCGACGCATCGCCATGATGATGGCGAAGGAGCCGAGCGTCATGGCCATGTAGATGACCATGTAAAGCATGACACCGGAGACGCCGGTCTTGCTGCCGGCGGCAAGACCAACAAGCGCATAGCCCATGTGACCGATGGAGGAATAAGCCATCAGTCGCTTGAAGTTGCGCTGACCGATTGCGGCGAAGGAGCCGAGCAGCATCGAAGCGATCGAGATGAAGACGATGATCTGCTGCCAGTCGGCAAGCACCGGATGAAAAGCGGTGACGACGATACGGGTCAAGATCGCCATGGCCGCAACTTTCGGGGCGCCGGCAAAGAAGGCGGTGACCGGGGTCGGCGCACCTTCATAAACGTCCGGCGTCCACATGTGGAACGGCACGGCAGAGATCTTGAAGGCAAGGCCCGCGAGAACGAAGACCAGACCAAAGACGAGGCCGAGCGAACGGGTCTCGGAGCTGAGCGCCGTGGCGATCGCATCGAAGGTGGTGTGGCCGGTGAAGCCATAGACAAGCGACATGCCGTAGAGCAGCATGCCCGACGACAGTGCGCCGAGCACGAAATACTTCAGACCGGCTTCCGTCGACTTGACGCTATCGCGGTTGATGGCGGCAACGACGTAGAGCGCCAGGGACTGGAGCTCCAGCGATAGATAGAGCGAGATCAGGTCATGCGCCGAGATCATCAGCAGGATGCCGAGGGTCGCCAGCAGCAGCAGCACGGGGAATTCGAAACGATCGAGCTGCTGCTCGCGCGCATGTCCCATGCTCATGAACATGGCGACGATCGAGCCCACGAGGGCGACGATCTTCATGAAGCGCGAAAAGCCATCGGCGAGATAAGCGCCGCCGTAAGCCAGGCCTTCGCCCGGCACGAAGATGATCCAGAGACCGGCCACTGCGAGAACTGCAATGGCAAGGCCGGTGACCGTCGGTCCCGACCGTTCGCCCGCGAAGACGCCGATCATGAGCAGCACAAGCGCACCGACCGCGAGGATAAGCTCCGGGATGGAAAGATGCAGGCTTGCAAGAATTGTGTCAGCAGTCATGTCGAATAAGTCCCGTCATCAATTCATCGACAGCGCAACATTCTGCGCGGCGTGCAGGGCTGCGGTGTAGTTGTTCACAAGCAGATCCACCGAAGCGGCCGTCGCATCGAAGATCGGAGCCGGATAGACACCGAAGAAGATCGTCATCGCGATCAGCGGATAAAGGATGAGCTGTTCGCGCGGCGACAGATCCAGCAGCTTCTTGAGGTTTTCCTTTTCCAGCGCGCCGAAGATAACGCGGCGGTAGAGCCAGAGCGCGTAAGCGGCTGAAAGAATAACGCCGGTCGCGGCGAACAGTGCAACCCAGGTGTTGGCGCGGAAGACGCCGATCAGGGTCAGGAATTCACCGATGAAGCCGGAGGTGCCGGGCAGACCGACATTGGCCATGGTGAAGACCATCATCGCAACGGCATATTTCGGCATGTTGTTGACGAGACCGCCATAGGCCGCAATCTCGCGGGTATGGGTGCGGTCGTAGACCACGCCGACGCAAAGGAAGAGTGCGCCGGAGACGATACCGTGCGACAGCATCTGGAAAATCGCGCCCTGAACACCCTGCTGGTTGGCAGCAAAGATGCCCATGGTGACATAGCCCATGTGCGCGACCGAGGAATAGGCGATCAGCTTCTTGATGTCTTCCTGCATCATCGCCACCAGCGAAGTGTAGATGATGGCGATGACGGACAGAGCGTAGACGAGCGGCGCGAAATATTCCGACGCGTTCGGGAACATGCCGATCGAGAAGCGGATGAGACCATAACCGCCGAGCTTCAGAAGAATGCCGGCCAGAATAACCGAGCCTGCCGTCGGCGCCTGAACGTGCGCGTCGGGCAACCAGGTGTGAACCGGCCACATCGGCATCTTCACCGCGAAGGAGGCGAAGAAAGCCAGCCATAGCCACGTCTGCATCTGCGGCGGGAACTTGTAGGCGAGCAACGCCGGGATATCCGTCGTGCCGGCCTGCCAGTACATCGCCATGATGGCAAGCAGCATCAGCACCGAGCCGAGCAGCGTATAGAGGAAGAATTTGTAGCTGGCATAGACGCGATCCTTGCCGCCCCAGACGCCGATGATCAGGAACATCGGGATGAGACCGGCTTCGAAGAAGACGTAGAACAGCACGATATCCAGCGACGTGAAAACGCCGACCATCATCGTCTCGAGGACGAGGAAGGCGATCATGTAGTCCTTTAGGCGCTTCTCGATCGAGAGCCAGCTCGCCAGCACGCAGAAGGGCATCAGGAAGGTGGTCAGGATGACGAACAGCATGGAGATGCCGTCGACGCCCATGTGATAGCTGATGCCGGAGCTCAGCCAGTCATGCTTCTCGATCATCTGGAAGCCCGGATTGGCATTGTCGAAGCCAATCCAGACGAACAGCGACACGACGAACGTGAAGACCGTGGTCAGCAGCGATACGTTGAGGATGTTGCGGCGGCCGTTGGGTCCGTCATCCCGCATGAACGACAGGAGAAGGACGCCCACCAGCGGCAGGAAGGTGACCGTTGAAAGAATAGGCCAATCGGTCATCAGAGGGAACTCCCGAGCATCATCCAGGTAACGAGGGCCGCAATACCGAGCAGCATCGCGAAGGCATAGTGATAGAGGTAACCGGTCTGCAGGCGAACAACGCGGTTGGTGACATCGACGACGCGGGCGGCGACACCGTTCGGGCCGAACGTGTCGATGACCCCGATATCGCCCTTCTGCCACAGGAAGCGACCAAGCGCCTTGGCAGTGCGAACGAAGAGGAAGTCATAGAGCTCATCGAAGTACCACTTGTTCAGCAGGAATTCGTAGAGCACGCGATGCTGCTGCGCGAGGATGCGCGGCGTCTGCGGCGACCTGATGTACATGTACCAGGCCAGAACGAAGCCGAGCAGCATAGCGATGAACGGGCTGACGCTCACCCAAGCCGGAACATGTTCCATCTCTTCGAAGATGTGGTTGGTCGGCAGTGTGAACAGCGCAGTCTTCCAGAACTCGCCATAGGCCTCGCCAACGAAATCGTTTCTGAAGACCATGCCCGCGGCGGCAGCCCCGAGCCCCAGCAGATAGAGCGGGATCAGCATGACGTTCGGCGATTCATGCACGTGATGCATGACCTCATGCGAAGCGCGTGGCTTGCCGTAGAAGGTCATGAAGATCAGACGCCAGGAATAAAAGCTCGTGAACAGGGCGGCAATAACCAGCAGCGTAAAGGCAAAGCCTGCGGCCGGGCCTTGCGAGGCAAAGGCAGCTTCGATGATCGCGTCCTTCGAAATGAAGCCCGCGAAGCCGAAATGCGTGAAGGGGATGCCGACGCCGGTAATCGCCACCGTGCCGGTGATCATCATCCAGAAAGTGTTCGGAATATGCTTACGCAGACCGCCCATGTGGCGCATGTCCTGCTCGCCGTCGACGGCGTGAATCACCGAACCGGCACCGAGGAAGAGCAGCGCTTTGAAGAAGGCGTGCGTGAACAGGTGGAAGATGGCTGCGCCATAGGCGCCGACGCCGAGAGCGACGAACATGTAGCCGAGCTGCGAACAGGTCGAATAGGCGATGACGCGCTTGATATCGTTCTGCACGAGACCGACGGTTGCCGCAAAGAAGGCCGTAATCGCACCGATGATGGTGACGAAGGTCAGGGCGTCCGGCGACAGTTCGAAGATCGGCGACATGCGAGCGACGAGGAAGACGCCGGCGGTGACCATGGTCGCGGCATGGATGAGCGCCGACACCGGGGTCGGGCCTTCCATGGCGTCCGGCAGCCAGGTGTGCAGCAGGAACTGCGCCGACTTACCCATGGCGCCCATGAAGAGCAGCAGGCAGACGCCGGTCAGTGCATGCGCACGATCAAGATGCATGCCGAAGAGATTGAGCACGATATCGCCCGGCTGACCGCCCTGCCCCGCGGCAAAGCTCTGGGCGTTGCCAAAGATGACGTCGAAATTGATCGAGCCGAAGAGAACGAAGACGCCGGCGATACCGAGCACGAAACCGAAGTCGCCGACGCGGTTGACGATGAAGGCCTTGATCGCGGCCGCAGATGCGGACGGCTTCTTGAACCAGAAACCGATGAGCAGATAGGAGGCCAGACCGACGCCTTCCCAGCCGAAGAACATCTGGGCGAGGTTGTCGGAGGTCACCAGCATCAGCATGGCGAAGGTGAAGAGCGAGAGATAGGCGAAGAAGCGCGGACGATGCGGATCGTGATGCATGTATCCGATCGAATAGATGTGAACGAGGGTCGAAACCGTGTTCACGACGATCAGCATCACCGAGGTCAGCGTATCGATGCGCAGCATCCAGGAGACATCGATGCCGCCGGACTGGATCCAGCGCAGCACTTCCACCTTGATCGGGCCCTCGGCGTGACCAAGCGCGACCGTGAAGAAGACGATCCATGACAGAACCGCGGCGACGATCATCAAGCCGCTGGTAACGTATTCCGAAGCCTTGGCACCGATCCCGCGGCCGAACAGGCCGGCAATGATCGCGCCGATCAGGGGAAGAAAGACGATAGCCTTATATAAAAACATAGCTGTATCAGCCCTTCATCACGTTGACGTCTTCGACCGCGATGGAACCGCGGTTACGGTAGAAGACGACGAGAATTGCAAGACCGATGGCCGCTTCGGCAGCAGCGACGGTCAGAATGAACAGAGCGAAGACCTGGCCGACGATATCGTTGAGGAACGACGAGAAGGCGACCATGTTGATGTTGACCGCAAGCAGGATGAGCTCGATCGACATCAGGATGATGATGACGTTCTTGCGGTTCAGGAAAATGCCGAAAACGCCGAGCACGAAAAGGATGGCGCTGACCGTCAGGTAGTGGGAAAGTCCGATGACCATATTCTTGTTCCTTTGACCCTCGTGCCGCGCCTTAGACGCCCTGCCCCGGCTTGACCTTGACCACCTCGACGGCGGTCGCAGGCGTGCGGGCGACCTGTTGCGGAATGCTCTGGCGTCTGACGTGGGTGCGATGCCGCAGCGTCAGCACGATCGCGCCGATCATCGCGACCAGAAGCACAAGACCGGCGATCTCGAAGAAATAAACGTAGTTGGTATAAAGCACGTCGCCGAGTGCTGCGGTGTTCGTGCGGGTCGTCACCGCCGGGATCGGCATAGCGACCGACTTAGCGACAACAGGTGAAATCACGCTGCCGCCGATGACGACGATCAGCTCGGCGGCGAGAATGATGCCGATCAGCGCGCCGATCGGTGCATATTCCAAAATGCCTGCCCTGAGCTCGGAGAAGTCGATGTCGAGCATCATGACGACGAAGAGGAAGAGGACTGCGACGGCGCCGACATAGACGACCAGCAGGATCATCGCCAGGAATTCCGCCCCCATCAGCAGGAAGAGGCCGGCGGCATTAAAGAATACCAGGATGAGGAACAGGACCGAATGGACCGGATTCCGCGCCGAGATAACCATGAACGCCGACGCCACCGCGACAAAGGCGAAGATATAGAAAAAAAGAGCCTGCAGACCCATGTTGGTGCCTTTTTCGTCTTCCCCCGGGCAGCCGGGAGTGTCCCTGCCCGATGGGACTTGGCTGGACATGCGTCCGGCAAAGCCCCGGTCTCTATTCCACCGCGACGGCGACAATCTCAGCCGCCCGTCACGGCATATTCAAAATTCCGCTTAGCGGTACGGCGAGTCCATCGCGATGTTGCGCGCGATTTCGCGTTCCCAGCGGTCGCCATTTTCGAGAAGCCGCGCCTTGTCGAAATAAAGCTCTTCGCGGGTTTCCGTGGCAAATTCGAAGTTCGGCCCTTCGACGATGGCGTCGACCGGGCAAGCCTCCTGGCAGAAGCCGCAATAGATGCACTTCACCATATCGATGTCGTAGCGCACCGTGCGGCGGGTGCCGTCATTGCGGCGCGGCCCGGCTTCGATGGTGATGGCCTGAGCAGGACAGATGGCTTCGCAGAGCTTGCAGGCGATGCAGCGCTCTTCGCCGTTGGGATAACGGCGCAGCGCATGTTCGCCGCGGAAGCGCGGGCTGACCGGCCCCTTTTCGAAGGGATAATTGATCGTCGCCTTCTGCTTGAAGAAATAACGCATCGACAAAAAGAATGCGCCGACGAATTCCTTGAGGAACAGTGAGCTGACGGCGTTGGAAAGTCCGGCCATCTTCAACCTCCAAATCTGCTTGAAGCGAGGATCGACATCATCATGCCCATCCCGTCAGCTTCAGCACGAATGCAACGATAATGACCATAGCGAGCGACAGCGGCAGGAACACCTTCCAGCCAAGGCGCATGAGCTGGTCGTAGCGGTAGCGCGGCACGAACGCCTTGACCATCGCGAACATGAAGAAGACGAGGCACGACTTCAGCAGGAACCAGATGACGCCGGGGACCCAGTTCAAGATCCAGATATCGACCGGCGGCAGCCAGCCACCGAGGAAGAGGATCGTGGTCAGCGAGCACATCAAAACGACGGCGGCATATTCGCCGAGCATGAACATCATGTACGGCGAAGAGCCATATTCGACCATGAAGCCGGCAACCAGCTCCGATTCCGCTTCCGGAAGATCGAATGGCGGACGGTTCGTTTCAGCGAGCGCCGAAATGAAGAACACGATGAACATCGGGAACAACGACAGCCAATGCCAGTCGAGGAACGACGCCGGCAGGCCGAGCTTGGTACCGAGGCCGGTCTGCTGCGACATGACGATATCGGTCAGGTTCAACGAACCAACGCAGAGCAGCACGGTAACGATGACGAAGCCGATCGAGACTTCGTAGGACACCATCTGCGCGGCGGAACGCAGCGCGCCGAGGAACGGATACTTCGAGTTCGAAGCCCAGCCGCCCATGATGATGCCGTACACTTCCAGCGACGAAATCGCCAGAATGTAGAGGATGCCGACATTGATGTCGGCGATGACCCAGCCATGCGCCAGCGGCACGACGGCCCAGGTGGAGAGCGCCAGGACCACGGAGACGAGCGGCGCCAGCAGGAAGACGGTCTTGTTGGCGCCGGCCGGGATGATCGGCTCCTTGACCATGAACTTCAAAAGGTCGGCGAAGGACTGGAACAGGCCAAAGGGACCGACGACGTTCGGGCCGCGGCGCAACTGAACCGCCGCCCAGATCTTGCGGTCGGCAAGAAGGATATAGGCGATGAAGATCAGCAGGCAGACCAGGAGCAGCAGGGACTGACCGATGATAATCAGCGCCGGCCAAAGATAGGTCGAAACGAATGAATCCATAGTCCTCTGCCCTTACTCTGCCGCAGCCTGGAAATTGTTGCGGGCCAATGCCGAGCACTCGGCCATGACGGCCGAGGCGCGCGCTATCGGGTTCGTCAAATAGAAGTCTTTGATCGGCGAAGCAAATGCGGATTTGCCCATCGCGCCGGCTTTTTTCGCAAGTGCGACAATTTGGGCGCTATCGCCTTCAGCGATCTCGTCGATGCCGGCGAAATGCGGGAACGCAGCATAGAGCTTGGCGCGCAATTCTCTCAGCGAATCAAAGGGAAGCTTCTTGCCGAGCACGTCGGAAAGGGCGCGGATGATGGCCCAGTCCTCGCGAGCGTCGCCCGGTGCGAAACCGGCACGATTGCCCATCTGAACGCGGCCTTCTGTGTTGACCCAGGTGCCCGACTTTTCGGTGTAGGTAGCGGCCGGCAGAATGACGTCCGCATTGTGCGCGCCATTGTCGCCGTGCGAGCCGATGTAGACAGTGAACTTCGCACCCTTGCGGGTGAAGTCGAGCTCGTCAGCGCCCAGCAGGAAGAGGACGTCCATCGACGACAGCATCGCCGCAGCGTTGACGCCCTTTGCACCCGGCACGAAGCCGAGGTCGAGGCCGCCGACGCGGGAAGCTGCGGTATGCAGCACGGCAAAGCCATTCCAGCCGTCCTTCACGACGCCGACAGCGGCAGCGAGCTTGGCGGCATTCGCCAGCACTTCGGCGCCGTCTTCGCGGATGAGCGCGCCCTGACCGATGATGATCATCGGCTTCTGCGCATTCTTCAGAACGTCGGCGAAGCTGTGCGAACCGCCGACGACATCAGCCAGCGTATCCGGACCAGCGCCGAGATAGTCATAGGAGTAACGCAGGTCGGCATGTTCGCCGATCACACCGATCGGGAACTTACCCTTGCGCCAGCGTTTGCGGATGCGCGAGTTCAACACGGCCGCTTCGAAGCGCGGAGTGGCGCCGATGATCAGCAGCGCATCGGCAGCTTCGATGCCCTCGATGGTCGGGTTGAAGATGTAGCTTGCACGGCCAAGCGACGGATCAAGCGCCGTCCCGTCCTGGCGACAGTCGAGATTTTCCGACCCCAGCGACTTCAGCAGTTCGGAGAGCGCGTACATTTCCTCGACGGAAGCAAGATCGCCGGCGATCGCGCCGATCTTGTCGCCGCTGGTGGCGGCAACCGCAGACTTGATGGCGGCGAAGGCATCACCCCAGGTCGAAGCCTGCAGGCGGCCATCCTTGCGGACATAGGGCTTGTCGAGACGCTGCGTCTTCAGACCGTCCCAGATGAAGCGGGTCTTGTCGGAGATCCACTCTTCGTTGATCTGCTCGTTGACGCGCGGCAGCACGCGCATGACTTCGCGGCCACGGGTGTCGACGCGGATGGCCGAGCCGAGCGCGTCCATGACGTCGATCGATTCGGTCTTGTTCAGTTCCCACGGACGAGCCGTGAAGGCGAAGGGCTTCGAGGTCAGCGCGCCGACGGGGCAAAGGTCAACGACATTGCCCTGCAGCTCGGAGGTCATTGCCTGCTCAAGATAGGTGGTGATTTCGGCATCTTCGCCGCGGCCGATCAGGCCAAGTTCGGAAATGCCGGCGACTTCCGTGGTGAAGCGGACGCAGCGCGTGCAGTGGATGCAGCGGTTCATCACGGTCTTGACGAGCGGGCCGATGTACTTGTCCTCAACGGCACGCTTGTCTTCCTGATAGCGCGAACTATCGATACCGAAGGCCATGGCCTGGTCCTGCAGGTCGCATTCGCCGCCCTGGTCGCAGATCGGGCAATCCAGCGGGTGGTTGATCAGCAGGAATTCCATCACGCCTTCGCGGGCCTTCTTGACCATCGGCGTGTTGGTGAAGACTTCCGGAAGCTCGCCGTTCGGGCCGCCGCGGATATCGCGCACACCCATAGCGCAGGAGGCCTGCGGCTTCGGCGGACCGCCCTTCACCTCGACGAGGCACATGCGGCAATTGCCGGCTACCGACAGTCTTTCATGGAAGCAGAAGCGCGGGACTTCGGCGCCGGCTTCCTCGCACGCCTGGATAAGCGTGTAGTGATCCGGAACTTCGATCTCTTTACCGTCAATCTTCAGTTTTGCCATCGTCCACTCAGTCCTATGTCACGTCTGCCGCCGAACCTGGCTGCAGACAATTTCATGATCGCAACACCGTCTCGCCACCGGCGCGGCATTTTGAGCCGCATGGCACCGGTCTTGCTCACAATCACCTTTGCCGAACCTTGCCCCCACAAGATCAGCGTCCCGGCTGAAACATCGCGAGACCCCGCCCGCAACATGCCCACCGCCCTATTCACACTCTTCGGCCGCTTGGGGCATCGCCGAAGAAAACTCTCAACCCCGACCTCTTGGCTGGAGCGCTTTTGCCTGGCCAATCCAATCGTCGCGCCGGATACGGCCGTCGAAACCGAGTTCCGCATCGATCCGCTCGACATCCGCCTCGTTCCAAGCGGCGATATCGGCAAAGCGTAGAACGCCGCGTTCGTTCAGAACCTGCTCCAGCTTCGGACCGATACCCGAAATCCGCTTCAGGTCGTCGGTCTTCACGACGGCCTTGCGGTTGCGCGCTGGCGCCGCTGCAGGCTTTGCCGCAACTGGCTCGGGAGCAACAACCGCAGCCTTGGCGCGGGCTTTGGAGGGCGTCTTTACCGGCGCCGCTTTCGCCGAGACTGGCTTCGGTTCGGCCTTCCTCACCTCAACCGGTGTTGCTTGAACGGGCTTTGCTTCGACCGGCTTGGCAACGGGCGATGCCTTCACGACCTTCGCTTCCCCTGCCCCGTCAGTCTTTGCGCTCGGCTTCTCCTCGACCGCGGTATCGTCCGTCTCGTCAAGCGCGACAGAGAGCTTGTTGGTCGCCTCGACCGCGCCCTGCAGCGCGCCGAAGAATGCGCCGGCCATCTGCGACGAGAAGCCGAACCCGATCGCGGTCGCGGCGGCAAAGGCTGCCGCCGGATGCGCCATCAAAGGGTGGATCGGCAAAATGGGCGAATTCCGCAGCATATCCGCTGCAATACGGCCGAGATCGGCCGATGCATCGGCTGCCCTGCTGTTCTGCGTGGTATCTGTGCTCTTCGCCATCATCGTCCTTACTCGGCCGCTTCCAGCACCGCTCCGTGGCTCGTTGCATTGGCCGTGTATTGGTCAATGCGCTTTTCGATTTCCGGGCGGAAGTTGCGGATCAGGCCCTGTACCGGCCATGCGGCGGCGTCGCCGAGCGCACAGATGGTATGGCCTTCGATCTGCTTCGTCACCTGGAACAGCATGTCGATTTCGCGCTTCTGCGCATTGCCCCTGGCCATGCGCTCCAGCACGCGCCACATCCAGCCGGTACCTTCACGGCACGGCGTACACTGGCCGCAGCTTTCATGCTTGAAGAAGGCCGAGATGCGAGCAATCGCCTTGATGATGTCGGTCGACTTGTCCATGACGATCGCAGCCGCCGTACCGAAGGACGACTTGACTTCGCGCAGACCGTCAAAATCCATCGGGCAATCGATAATGTCGGCCGCCGGAACGACCGGGCACGATGCGCCGCCGGGGATGACAGCAAGCAAATTGTCCCAGCCGCCACGAATGCCGCCGCCATGCTTCTCGACGAGCTCGCGGAAAGTGATGCCCATCGTTTCTTCGACCGTGCATGGACGATTGACGTGACCGGAAAGCGTGAACAGCTTCGTGCCGACATTGTTCGGACGGCCGAAAGACGAGAACCAACCGGCGCCGCGACGCAGGATCGTCGGGGCAACGGCGATCGATTCGACGTTGTTGACGGTCGTCGGGCATCCATAGAGACCCATGTTGGCCGGGAACGGCGGCTTCAGCCGCGGCTGACCCTTTTTGCCTTCCAGGCTTTCGAGCAGCGCGGTTTCTTCGCCGCAGATATAGGCGCCGGCACCGTGATGAACGAAAACATCAAAATCCCAGCCGAGCTTATTGTT
This sequence comes from Rhizobium sp. NXC24, assembly GCF_002944315.1. Taxonomy (NCBI): domain Bacteria; kingdom Pseudomonadati; phylum Pseudomonadota; class Alphaproteobacteria; order Hyphomicrobiales; family Rhizobiaceae; genus Rhizobium; species Rhizobium sp. NXC24. The sequence goes on along the minus strand of NZ_CP024311.1, from coordinate 1,463,974 downwards.
TTTGCCCAACAATCCGGCGTCATAGCATTCGTCGATCGCAGCCTGCAGGGCTTCGCGTTCGCGCATGTATTCGCCGCGGACATAGATATAAGCCGTGTTCGCACCCATGGCGAAACCGGCGATGACGCAGCCTTCGATCAGCGTATGCGGATCGTGGCGCATGATATCGCGGTCTTTGCAGGTGCCCGGTTCGGACTCATCGGCATTGACGACGAGATAATGCGGGCGGCCATCGCTTTCCTTCGGCATGAAGGACCACTTGAGGCCGGTCGGGAAGCCAGCGCCGCCGCGGCCGCGCAGACCGGATGCCTTCATCTCGTTGACGATCCAGTCCCGACCCTTTTCGAGGATCTGCTTGGTGCCGTCCCAGTGGCCGCGGCTCATCGCGCCTTTCAGGGACTTGTCCTTGAGACCGTAGATATTGGTAAAGATGCGATCCTGATCCTGTAACATACCTTACCTCTTACTCAGCCTTGTCGCCGACAGCCGTATTGTCTTCTTTGGCCGGAGCAGCCTTCGGATGCTCGGCGGACAGCGCCGTCTTGCCATCGGCCGGGCTCTTCAGCGCCGGATTGGTCTCGGCATCGCTGCTAACGGGCTTGGCTGCCTCGGATGGCGGCAGAGCAACCGTTTCGGCGGCAACTTTAGCACCGGCCTTCTTCTTCGTCTTCGTCGCCGGCGAATCCAGAAGCGACGTCAAACCACCTTCCGGTGCGGAGAAAACGCGATCGATCTGCGGACCGGTCGGAACTTCGCTGCCCTTGCCTGCGACGAATGCATCGATGATCTCTTCGAGACGTTCCGGCGTCAGATCCTCATAGGTATCCTTGCCGATCACGACCATCGGTGCGTTGACGCAGGCGCCCTGACATTCGACTTCTTCCCAGGAGAGCGTGCCTTCCGCGTTGCGCTCCAGCGCGTGGGCGGCGATCTTGCTCTTGCAGACCTTCACCAGGCCTTCAGCGCCGCGCAACATGCAGGGCGTCGTGCCGCAGACCTGAATATGAGCGCGGCTGCCGACCGGATGCAGTTGGAACTGCGTGTAGAAGGTGGCGACTTCGAGTGCCCGGATATAGGCCATATCAAGCATATCGGCGATCTTTTCGATGGCCGCCTTGGTGACCCAGCCGTCCTGCTCCTGCGCGCGCATCATCAGCGGGATGATCGCGGATTGCTGGCGGCCCTCGGGATATTTCTTGATCGTCTTTTCAGCCCAAGCCGCGTTCTCCTGGTTAAAGGCGAATGCGGCAGGCTGGAATTGATCTTCGGCTAGTCGACGAACGGACATCTTTCACGCCTTATCTCAGTTTAAGGACCCACACCGCGTATCCGTCAGGGACGAAAATTCGCAGGCATAGGCCGACTGGTCTTTCTGCATAAACACAACGAATTTGCCGCCGTTCGGCACGGCGGCCTTTATTTCATAGCCACGTGACACGAGATCGGCCATGGTCGATACCGCGCTCTGCGAAGCCGTATTTCCGCTCTTTGCAACATTCGAGCTTTTCGCATTCGAACCTTGCACGGAGATGCTGGGCAACGCCTGCGCCTTGCCGGCCTGCTGAGCCGAAGCTCCGGAAGCAACGAGAAGCGCAGTAGCGATGACCAGCCAAAGCTTCATCAGCGATCCACCTCACCGAACACGATGTCGAGCGAACCGAGCACGGCCGCGACGTCGGCAAGCAGATGGCCGCGGCACATGAAATCCATGGCCTGCAGATGCGCATAGCCCGGCGCCCGGATCTTGCAACGATACGGCTTGTTCGAACCGTCGGAGACGAGGTAGACGCCGAACTCGCCCTTCGGCGCTTCAACGGCGGCGTAAACTTCACCGGCCGGCACGTGATAGCCTTCGGTGTAGAGCTTGAAGTGGTGGATCAGCGCTTCCATCGAGCGCTTCATTTCACCGCGCTTCGGCGGCACGACCTTGCCGTCCAGCGAGGAGACCGGGCCAGTCTTGGCATCGCCAAGCAGGCGGTTGACGCACTGCTTCATGATGCGGACCGACTGGCGCATTTCGATCATGCGGATCAGGTAACGGTCGTAGCAATCGCCGTTCTTGCCGATCGGAATGTCGAATTCGAGATCGGAATAGCATTCGTAGGGCTGCGCGCGGCGCAGGTCCCATGCGGCGCCCGAGCCGCGGACCATGACGCCCGAGAAGCCCCAGGCCCAACAGTCTTCCAGCGACACGACGCCGATGTCGACGTTGCGCTGCTTGAAGATGCGGTTGCCGGTGAGAAGCTCGTCAATATCGTCGAGCGCCTTCAGGAAGGGATCGCACCAATCGCCGATATCCTCAACCAGCTTTTCCGGCAGATCCTGGTGAACGCCGCCCGGACGGAAATAGGCGGCATGCATGCGCGAGCCGGAGGCACGCTCATAAAACACCATCAGCTTTTCGCGCTCTTCGAAGCCCCAGAGCGGCGGCGTCAACGCGCCAACGTCCATGGCCTGCGTCGTCACGTTCAGCAGATGCGACAGGATACGACCGATTTCGGAATAGAGCACGCGGATCAACTGACCGCGGATCGGGATCTCGATGCCGAGCAGCTTTTCGACGGCCAGCGCGTAGGCGTGTTCCTGGTTCATCGGCGCCACGTAATCGAGGCGATCGAAGTAAGGAACGGCCTGCAGGTAGGTCTTCGTCTCGATCAGCTTTTCCGTGCCGCGATGCAGCAGGCCGATATGCGGATCGACGCGTTCCACAATTTCGCCGTCCAATTCGAGGACAAGACGCAAAACGCCGTGCGCAGCCGGGTGCTGCGGACCGAAATTGATGTTGAAGTTGCGAACGTTGTGTTCAGTCATTGCAATGCGCTCCGCTTATTGCAGGCATTAGCCAGTAGGCAATAGGCAATAGTGTAACCGTTAACTCTCATATCCGTGTCGTTCGTCCTGCAATCGGCGAATAAGCGATCGCAGCATCTTGCCGATTTCATCACCCAAGGACATCGTCGCCTTAATTCGCTCAAAAGCGACGATCTCTACTCGCGTTGACAATATCAGATGCGTTTCCAATTCCTTCAGCGACCCTTGTGCGATCTTTAGGTGATGAACGTAAGCCCCTGTAGCTTCTCGCCCAAAACCTTCCGCGATGTTTGCCGCGATAGATACAGATGCGCGCCGTATCTGTGAAACCAAGCCGTAAATCTCTTCCTTCGGAAATTCCTTGGTAAGAGCATAACATTCAACAGCAAGGTCCATCGAGCGCTGCCACACAGTAAGGTCCTGGTAGGAATTAATCGCCGTTTGCCATTCTCCTATTGCCTATTGGCTACTGCCTATTGCCTCTTACTGCTTCGCCTTCTCGTCACCCGGGAGCACGTAGTCTGTGCCCTCCCACGGCGAGAGGAAGTCGAAGTTACGGAATTCCTGCTTCAGTTCGACCGGCTCGTAGACCACGCGCTTGGCGGCGTCGTCATAACGAACTTCGACGAAACCGGTGGTCGGGAAATCCTTGCGCAGGGGATGGCCTTCGAAGCCATAGTCGGTCAGAAGGCGGCGCAAATCCGGGTGGCCGGTGAAAAGAACGCCGTACATGTCCCAGGTCTCGCGCTCGAACCAATCGGCGCCGGGATAGACGCTGCAAGCCGACGGCACCGGCTGATCTTCGGCGACCGGAACCTTGATGCGGATGCGCAGGTTCTTCTTCGGCGACAGCAGGTGGTAGACGACGTCGAAACGATCGGGACGCTGCGGCCAGTCGACGCCGCAAATATCCGTCAGGTTGACGAAGCCGCATTTGGCATCATCACGCAGGAACGTCAGCAGCGCGACCACGTTTGCTGCCGTCGTCGTCACGTTCAGCTCGCCATACTTGATCTCGGACGACGAAATCAGCGTGCCGCGAACTTCCGTGAGATAGGTGGCGAGTTCGTTCAGGGCTTCACTCATATTGCCTTGTCCCCTGCCTTACCGTTCGATCGTGCCGGTGCGCCGGATTTTCTTCTGCAGCAGAAGCACGCCGTACAGCAGCGCCTCCGCCGTGGGAGGACAGCCCGGCACATAGATGTCGATCGGCACCACGCGGTCGCAACCGCGCACGACGGAATAGGAATAATGATAGTAGCCGCCGCCGTTGGCGCAGGAGCCCATTGAGATGACGTAGCGCGGTTCCGGCATCTGGTCGTAGACCTTGCGCAGAGCGGGTGCCATCTTGTTGGTCAGCGTGCCGGCGACGATCATGACGTCAGACTGGCGCGGCGAGGCGCGCGGTGCGAAACCGAAGCGCTCGACGTCATAACGCGGCATGGAAACCTGCATCATTTCGACGGCGCAGCAGGCGAGACCGAAGGTCATCCACATCAGCGAGCCGGTACGGGCCCAGTTGATCAGCTCGTCTGTCGAAGTGACCAGAAAGCCCTTGTCGGCGAGTTCATTGTTGATCTCGCCAAAATACGGATCATTGCTGCCAACGGGCTTGCCGGTTGCGGGATCGATGATCCCCTTCGGCTGCGGCGCAACGAGCGTCGTGTTGCTTTGGACTACTCCCATTCGAGCGCCCCCTTCTTCCATTCATAAATAAAGCCGATGGTCAGCACCGCCAGGAATACCATCATCGACCAGAACCCGAACCAGCCGATCGCACCAAAGGATACGGCCCAAGGGAAAAGGAAGGCGACTTCCAGGTCAAAGATGATGAAGAGAATCGACACAAGATAGAAGCGGATGTCGAACTTCATGCGGGCGTCGTCGAATGCGTTGAAGCCGCACTCATAGGCCGACAGCTTTTCCGAATCAGGCGCCTTGAAGGCGACGGCAAACGGCGTGATCAACAACGCCAGGCCGATCACCACGGCAATACCAATGAAAATAGCTATCGGAATATAGGAACTGAGCAGTCCAGTCATCATGTCCATCCCTGCTTGCCATGTGCGCCGGGGCGGCGCCTCTGGGCAAATGCCCAAGCCAAGCGAAAGAGCGTTGCAACAGAGCCGTGGTTAGCGCAGCCGGAGCGCGGGCGCAAGCCTTTTGAATATGTCGTTTCAAGCACTACCGAACCGGACTTACCAACAGGCTGTAACGATATCGCGACAAATCCGCGCAAAGGCAAAACGGCTTTTTCGCAGTCGCAGCAAATTGATGATTGATTGTAATGGCTTGAAACAAATGGCGCGAGTGACGGGGCTCGAACCCGCGACCTCCGGCGTGACAGGCCGGCACTCTAACCGACTGAGCTACACCCGCGCATCGTTTGACCTTTCGGTCATGCGAAATCCGGCAATCATGCTTTAAAATGGCGCGAGTGACGGGGCTCGAACCCGCGACCTCCGGCGTGACAGGCCGGCACTCTAACCGACTGAGCTACACCCGCACTTCATTTCAAGCATTCCGGATGCTTTCGCATCCATCAAAGCGGCCTCGCCGTTCGATGAGCGGCTAACTACGGGGTTCGCGTTTGGGTGTCAAGCAGGTTTAAATACAAATCCATGACAGAGCACGAATTGTTTTCGCGACCGCCGCCGGCACGTTTCGGCTCCGTCGATTTGGCATGGCAGGTTCGCGCCTCACGCATTTCAAAAACGGCTCATAAACCCGCCCCAACCAAGCCGGGCTTCCCCAGCAGTCGCATGTGGCGATATCGTCCACTGATGCCGCGCCATCAAAAAAATCAAAAAATCTTCACAAACACTCTTGCGGTTTTTTGTCGTTCCGCATAGATCACGGCCACCGAACGCGGCGGGCCAGTGACCCGCTTGCTGCAAGGGCGATTAGCTCAGTTGGTAGAGCGCCTCGTTTACACCGAGGATGTCGGGAGTTCGAGTCTCTCATCGCCCACCATTTTCCAAATATAAATCGATTGGTTGAAATAACGGTTTTCAAGCTATTTGACAGCGCTCTTTGCGCACCAGAACGGTGCCAACGCCCCAGCGGCACCCGCTCAATAATTCCCCGTAATCACGATCGTCAGAAGTACCGCTGAAACAACCACAAGAGCTGCGATGATTGCGAGCAGCTCCTTCAGCATAAAACGTTCCATCTTGCCGCCATCCATGACGTTTGCTCCCCGCAAACTGCTTATTCGCGCTTTGTCCCAACATCGAATCGCTGCGTTAGGTTTAACGCGAATCTCCCATAGGCGGAGGGTATGTCAATTTCGGGTCGGGAATATCGATCTTTGTCGGCCTTTGCCGTGGCGGCGGGTCGATATAGGCGGCCGGGAGGTTGACGCTTCGCGATAGGAGCCGCTTAGCGATCTCAGCGGATGCCGCCCGTGCGCCGGCCCGCGAGTAAAAATTCCCGCGCACCTGCACCGATGCGGCAAGCAGTTTCAGAAATGCGCTGCGAAGGCCGGGCAACGGCTTTGCTGGATTGCCCCAGAAGAGGTCCAATGGCTTTTGGTCCGTCAGACGGTCGATATCGTAGATCGCCGCTCCAAGGGCTTTTACCGGTCTCTCAGCCTGCAGGGCGGAAAGTGCGGCGGTGGAATTGACCGTCACCATGCCCTGGCTTGCCGAAATCAATTTTTCGAGATTGCCGCCGTCGATAAAATGGATGCGGGAGGACAGGGCGAGCCTTGCGCCTATGCCGTGGATATAGCCCCTCCAGTCGACAAGCCCATTGTCGAGCGGATGAAGCTTTATAACCAAATGCATGTTTGGCGCTGCGTGCGCGGCAAACGACTGCATGATCTGCTTGATTGCATCCTGCTGTCGATGGAAGGGCGAGTGCGAGCGGAGTTGATAATCCGTCTGAAGCTGCAGGGGATAGACGAAGAATCGCGTCTCAGCGGTGATCAAGCACTCGATGGTCGCCTCCGCTTCCCGTGCACGCCTGCCGCTCGACGGCAGCCGGCGGAGCCAGCCCGCATATTCCACCAGCGGATGATAGAGCGCATGGCGCCGATAGCCGGGATAGAGAAACCACAGAAAAGCGTTGGGAAGATTGTAGAGGAGATCATAGGCCGCTTCGGCCAGGAAACTGTGACTGAAGCGACGGCTCCAGTCCGGCTCGGGAAGGCTCGCCGCGGCCTGGACGAGGTATAGCGGATCGACGGGAAAACGGGAATTGGATGACATTCCGTCACGCTCGAGCGTCACCCAATCCGGCCGCAGATATCCCATCTCGACGACATTGATACTAGCGGCTCGCCGCCTCGCCTCTTCGATGGCGACTTGATGGTACGGGCGCTCTTCCCCGAGAAGAATCAGGTCCGTGACCCTGTCGGCCTCGATTCGGCGGCGAACGTAGCTGCGCCAACCGGCAAAGCCGCCGCGATAATTGAAGGCGCCACGGCGGCGCCAGAATATCCAATCGCCCGGGTTGAGGTTGATGCGTATGCAGCGATGGCCTGCCGCTTCCAGCCCCCCGGCGATTTCAACGAAAAGCGGTGAGGACGGCCCTTGCAGGAAAAGAAAGACACGCGGAGAAGCCGCTGCATCCCCCTGCCCGTCAGCCATCACTCCGGAACCTCGGTGCTGAGGCCGGCGTAGCGCAGCAGCGTGCCGATGAGGTTCCAAGGCGCTTCTTCCTGCGGCGGCATCGGCTTTTGCGAGTGCGACCGCGCACGGCCGAGCGGAACGACGATGTAGTCCGTGCGCGGATCGGGGAAGGGATCGGCGAAGGCCTTCAGCAGCGGCGCGTGATCACCGTAGAATAGCAGCCACACAGGACGGTCGAGCCGATCCAAGTGATGCGCGAGATTGCCCAGCGCATGGTCGGCGCGCATCAGCAGCTCGCTATAGATATCGACCGGATTTGTCAGGTCGCCGCAGCGGCCGGGCTCCCAAGGGCCATGATTCGCCATGGAAGCGACGAAGACGAAATTTTTTCCGGCGCCATCCTCGTCGATCGCCCGAATCACGCTTTTCGTCAGCGACAGGTCGCTGACATAGGGGCCGTCGCGGTCGGGCCGGTGGTCGAATTCGTCCAGCATCATCATCCGGTCGAAACCGAGCTGCGGCATGGCCTTGTGACGCAGGAAAAAAGTTTTGTCGTAGGGGTGGATGAATTGCGTCTTCCAACCGGCCTTCCGCAGCCGTTGCGGCCAGACAACATCCTTATAGTGGCTGGCGCGCAAATAGGGGTAGCTCGCGTCGATATGGACGTTTTCGGGCAACAAGCCGCTCAGCACTGCGAACTCGGTGCGCAGCGTATAGCCGCCCTCGAAAACGCTTGTCATGCGGCCCCATTGGGCGGCCTGCTCCCGTAGCCGGTCAAGATTGGGCAGCTTGACGTTTTCCACGCCGAAATGCCGGAGATCGATGAAGGATTCGGATTGCCATATGACGATCAACGGTTCGTCGTCGCCATGCTCCCATAGTTCATGAAGAGCGGAAATGAAGCGTTCCGATAACTGAGTGACGATAGCCTCGCGCCTGACGCCCACCCAGATGACGAAATGAAAGACGACGGATTCAAAAGTGCCGAATCGGACCGTATCCTTCTTGACGTCGACCTTGCCGAGAACATTCTGTGTGAAACGACAAACGGGGCCGCTGACGATCCGGCTGAATAAGGCGAGCCAGGGGCCGAAGGCGATCGCCAGCATCACGAGAACCCAAAGGAAACCGTTGTGGCTGGGCAGGATCGAGGGCTCGAAATACATATAAAGCGCGCTGACGCCGAATACATAGGAGAGCGCGATGACCCAGAAGACGATGTTCAGAGACGTCGCGTAGAAAATCTCTTTGTATTTGAAAACATCGACCACTAGGGCGATGTCGGAAAAGACCAGGGGTTCGCGGATGAACTCGAATTTTGCGCGCGAAATTCCGGTGAAGATGACGAAGAAACTGATCGCACCCTGCGCACCATAAATCGGACGCCAGGAGATTGCGAAGAAGAAGCCGTAGATGAGAGCGATGACGGGAATTCTTGCCGCCCATTCGAACGCCAGCCGCTTCAAACTTCTCTCTGTATGATTTTGTTTGTTGACTGCGGCAGGCATCGCAAAAGGGTCGGTCAGGAAAATGACCACGCAGGAAAAAGCGAAGCAACCAAGCGTCAACAGCGCCGGAAAATCATGAAGTTTCAAAACTAAACCGTCCAAGATATATAGTCTGCGGCAGCTCGCTCCAAAAACCGGAAAAAGCCGCCAATTCCAAAATTCTATCGTTCTATGTGTCTCACCAGGCGCGCTGGAGCATGACATAAATTATGGAAACTTCGTTCAGCCCCGATCAAAGCCTTTGTCGATCGAGCGGGCAAGGCTTCCATCCCGTCCTTGCTCAATTATTTTTCGAAGCTTGCGAGAATACCACCATATCAACAGCGGCTTTATCAAGGGCCCGAAATAGGCGAGAGCGGTCAGCGACCATCCAAAGTGGATTCGGGCCTTGCCGCGGTCGAGACCGCCGACGATTTTTGCCGCCACGGCTTCGGCGCTCCACGGCTTGACCGTACCCATCAATAGCTCCGCCTCGGCGGGCCGCATCGACATTTCACGGTGATATTGCGGCGTGAGCGTATCCGGCGGAAAGCAGATCGCGACACGCACCCCGGCGATGGCCGCTTCTGCGCTCAGGGCTTCGGCAAAGCCGATCAGCGCCGACTTGGAGGCGCAATAGGCGGTGTAGCCGTAAATGCCGATCAAAGCGGCGCCAGAGGAGATCATCATGATCTTGCCGCTGCGACGGGTCTTCATGCCCTTATAGACAGCGCGCACGATATTCGCCGTTCCCAGGAGATTGGTGGCAATCTGCTCGTCGAAAACTACGGCCGGCATAATATCGAAAGCAGATGGCTCGACGATGCCGGCAGACGCGATCAGGACGTCGCAAGGTCCGAAAGCACGCTCGCAGGCCTCAACGGCTTCCAAAACCTGTTTGGCGGATGCGACATCGACGGAGGCAATCTGGATGCAAGAAAGATCGACGCCTGCCATGGTCGCAATCTCAACACGCGCCTCTTCCAGACGCCCGGGGTGGCGAGCAAGAAGAGACACCCGGTCGCCTCTGATGGCATAGAGCTTGGCGATCGCCAGACCGATCCCGCTTGAGCCTCCGGTGACGATGACATGCATGACCTGATCGCCTTAAGTCTATGGCTTGCCGGCGGCCTGGCGCGCCGGCAACAACTGCATCACCTTGTCCATATCGATGGACGCCAGGCCGAAATTCCGATCCTGTAAATCCTGGAGTTTCCGGGCCGTTACGGCGACTGAACGGCGGATTTGCTCTTCGGTGTGATTGCAGGTGATGAAGAAGCGCAGCCGCGCCATGCCTTCGGGCACGGCCGGGTGAATGATCGGCAGCACATTGATGCCTTCGCCCAGCAAATCATTGGAAAGCTGCACCGCTCGCAGCGAATCGCCGACGATGACGGGAACGACGGAAAAGCCAAGACTCAGACCGGTATCGAGGCCCGCCTCCCTGGCACGCTGCAGGAAGAGGCTGCCATTGCGCCTGAGCCGAGCGGCCCTCTCCGGTGCGGACTCCAGAATTTGTAAGCCGGCGATGGCCGCCGTGGCCAGAACCGGGGCAAGACCGACGCTATAGACGAAGCCGCCTGCCTCCGCCTTCAGGATATCGGCGAGCGCGCTGCTGCCGGCAATATAGCCGCCGCAGCTCGATGTCGTCTTCGAAAGCGTTCCCATCCAGATGTCGACATCGCGCGGATCGAGGCCGAAATGCTCGAAGGTGCCGCGTCCCTTTTCGCCGAGGATGCCGAGCGCATGAGCCTCGTCCACCATCAGCCAGAAGCCGTACCGGGCCTTCAGCTCCAGAAGCGCCGGGAGATCGGCGACATCGCCGTCCATGGAATAGATGCCTTCGACAATGACCAGGATACGGCGAAAGTCGGAAGACAGTGTCTTCAGGATGCTTTCAAGATTTTCTGCGTCATTGTGCTTGAACAGGCGCCGCGCCGCGCCGGAAAGCTTGATACCGGCAAGCGCGCTGTTGTGGATGAACTCATCGTGGATGACGAGGTCCTGCGGCCCCAGCAGACAGCCGATGGTCGCCACATTGGTCAAGTAGCCGCTGACGAAGCAGACAGCAGCATCGACGCCATAGAGCTTGGCGAGCTGCTGCTCCAGCTCGACATGCACCGGCCGCTCTCCGGCGACAAGGCGGCTGGCGGAAGCTGAGATGCCGAAACGGTCGATGGCTTCCTTGGCACGGGTTGCCACGAGAGGGTCGGTATTGGTGGCAAGGTAATCATAGGAGGCGAAATTGACGAATTCTCGTCCGCCCATCTTTGTCGTCGCGCCGGCGGCGGTATCATGCGAGCGGTAGAAAGGATTAGCGATACCGGCCATCTCGCCGGCAATCTTCTGCGTCATGACGCGCTTATATTCCGGCAAATCCTCGAAGCGCTGAGCCTGACGAACCGGCTGCTGCGGCTGCCTGTTCAACCGCTCCGCCCGGTTGCGTCCGGAAGATTCGTTGGCGCGGCGCATCTGCTCCAGCAGGCTGCTTTTCTTGTCGCCGGGCGGAACAACCCCATTGGCATCTTGCGTCATGAGCGTGCGGCCTTCTTCTGAAGGGAGTGGCTTTGGACCAATCGGCTGACCACTTGATCCTCGCTCGCCGCCGAACCCTCGACCTCCCCGCCACCACGATTCATGACCCTGTCACGCAAGCGGCTGACGACGTCGCTGACCGTCGTCCCCTCCCCGATCCCACTCAAGGGAATGTCGAAACCGGTCTTCTGCTGGAAGCTCATGCCGAGTTCCATCGCCATCAGGCTGTCGAGGCCGATATCCTTCAGCACCTTGTCGGGTGTAATCGTATCTTCGGTCACGCGCAGGATCGCAGCAATTTCCGAAGCCACGATCACGTGCAAAGCGGATTGCGCCTCCTCCTCGGATTTACCTTTGATCAATTCGCTGAGATCGATGATGTCGCCATCGTTCAGGGACTGATGATCGCCCGCATGGCGCATCAGCGGTTCGAACAGCGACCGGGCGGCGATCGGCAGCATGCGTGCCGCACTCCAATCAATTTCGGCGATCATAACGGCTGCGGCATCGATCTCGCCGGTATCGGCCAGCATGTAACGTTCGACCTGCTCCAACGCATCGCGCGCCTTCAAGGCGGCCTTGCCGATGCGCTTGGACAAGAGCTCGTTGACCTCGATATTGCGGGCAAGAAATCCTTTGTCCGCAATGGCGCCGAAGCCAACGGCGAGCGCCGGCAGACCGGTGGCGCGGCGCGATCGCGCTAAACCTTCGAGATAGCCGTTCGCTGCGACGTAATTCGCTTGCCCAGGATTGCCGAGCATCGTCGTCGCGGACGAAAACAGCAGGAACAGATCGAGGCTGTCATTCCGGGTCAATCGATGAAGATTGTCGGCACCCCTGACTTTCACCTCGATAACCGGCCGATTGCGCTCTGGTGTCAGGTTGGCGAGAAGTCCATCGTCCAAGACCATGGCGGCATGGATAATGCCCTTCAGCGCACCCTCGGAACGAAGCGAGCCAAGCAGTGCCTCGACAGCAACCTCGTCGGTGATGTCGCAGGCGTGCAGCGTTGCCACGACGCCTTTCTTCTCCCATTCACCAACGGTGTTCAGCGTCTCCTCATCGGCGACGCCCCGGCGCGAGCACAGAGCGATGCGGCGCGCACCCTTGGACACGAGCCAGTTGGCGGCCGCGAGACCGAAACCGCCGATACCCCCAGCCACGAGGAAAATGCCGGCGGGATCGAGCCGCAGCGATTTAGCCGGCGCCGGCAAGACAGGATCGACACCGAGAACAGGCGGGCGAACGACGATCTTGCCGATATGACCGGCATTCTGCATCAGCCGGAAAGCACCGGCGATCTCATCATAGCCGAAGGCACGATAGGGCAGCGGAGTGAGCTTGTGATCGGCAAAGAGCTGACCGATCTCCGCAAAGATCCGCTTCGTTAAGGCGGGAGCGTTGACCAGCAGTTGATCGGCGTCGATGCCGAAATAGCTGATATTGCGGCGGAAGGGGCGCAGACCGATCTTGCGGTCGGAATAATAATCGCGCTTGCCTAATTCCAGGAAGCGGCCGAACGGCTTGACCAGCTCGATGCTTCGCTCCATCGCCTCGGAAAACAGCGAATTCAACACAAGATCGACGCCTTCGCCCCGGGTAATGTGGCGAACGCCCGCAACGAAATCCAGCGAGCGGGAGTCAAGCACGTGGTCGGCGCCGAGCATTTGAAGGAAGCGGCGCTTCTCGACCGTGCCGGCGGTGGCGATCACCTTAGCGCCCTTGAGCTTAGCGACCTGCAACGCGGCAAGGCCGACACCGCCGGCAGCGCCATGGATCAGGATGGTTTCACCCGATTGGATACGCCCCAGCTCGACCATAGCGTAATAGGCGGTCAGGAAGGCGACGGGCACCGTGGCCGCGGCAAGCGTGTCCATCGTCTCCGGCAGCTTGGTGACACCATCGCGGCGCACGCGCACGTGGGTCGAAAACGCAGCGGGACCAATGCCCATGACCTTGTCGCCCGGCTGGAGGTCGCCGACGGCAGAGCCGGTTTGCAGGACGCGACCGGCGAACTCCATGCCGATCGTTGCGCCGGCAAACCCATCCTCCAGCGCTTCTTCTGGCAACAGGCCCATCGCCCACATGACGTCACGGAAATTGAGGCCGGTGGCTTCGACGGCAATGATGACCTCGTCATCCGACGGCGCCGACAAATCCGCCTCTTCCCAAACAACGCTGTCCAACCGGCCACTCGTATGTTGCCGGATCGCCGCCGAGGCTACATCGCGGCGGTTCATCTCGGTCGCCGCAAAAGGCCCGGCCACGGCCCGGATTTCGCGGATCTCGCCGGTTACCCTGTCGAGCATCCACTCCCGGTTATTGGTCTCGGCGAAAAGAAGGGTCTCAACGGCTGCGATCGCCCGCTCATCGTCGGTTTCGGCATCAAGCAGGTGCACGTCGAAGCCATCATATTCATTCTGCAGCACGCGCGCGAAGGCCCACAAGCCGGCATTGGCGCCATCAACCCGCTCTTTGGCAAGCGGCGAACCGCCCGGAGCCGCGATTACAAGGCGCGGTCTGTCACCCTCCGCATATCTCGTCAATGCATCGGCCAGCTCTGCGAACACGTCGAGCCGCATCCGCGACAGATCGGACGCGCCGCGCTCGCCCTCCCGCTCTGCCAGATAGAGAATATGGCGCGGATGGTGGGACGCGAGGACCTCGGCGAGGTTCGAAGACGCTGCTCTGACGTCGACTGCGATCATCCGCATATCGGAAAGGCCGATGCTCGCGCCACGCTCGGACAGAACTAAAAGCGGTGCGTCGGCGCGGGATACAGCAGGCTCGTCTTCGACTTGACCTTCGGATGCAGCCAACGCCGTGATCAGCACCCCTTCGGGGAATACCTGCTCCTCGATCCGAGGCTTGCCGAAACCGAGCGCCGCAAGGATATCCTCGACCTGCTGCAGCGTACCCAACTGGCCTACAGGGAATTCCGGCGACTGACTGTCGGCGAACCATCCCTCCGACAGGCCAAACGCGAAATCGTTGAAGACGCTCGGCGCTCGATCGGCAAACAGGAGTTGCGCGCCACGCGCGGCAGCGCTGCGGATGGCGGCTTTCAGCCCGTCGTCATGGGATAGAAGATGCTGGCTCTGATCACTACACGCAATGATAACGTCGGCGAGTGGCTGATCGGCAAGCTTGCCAGGCTCCGCGACGATGACATGTGCGGCACCCTCGAAGGCGATTTCAAGTGCACGGCGCACCTGCTCTCGCGGCTCGGTTATGATCAGGCTGGCGCCGGCCTTGGCGGCGATCGCGGCCAACCGCTGGCTAAAGGCTGCGGATGTCGACCCCGCTTCCAGAATAAAACCAATATCGCCGGGATTGGTCTCGATGGACACTGCGAGGGCCTCGGCAACAAGCGAAAGCCGCCTGCTGCTCAAGGGCGAGTGAACGAGCACATGCTCCAGCGTCGCTCCGCCAGTCGTATGAACAGTTGCCTCGGCCCGCTTTTGGCCAAGCACATGTCTATGAACGGCGGCCAGACGCTCCAGGGTTTCGCGATAGGCATTGTTGACGAGAATTGCTTCGGCGACCCGGCCGGCATCTTCGCGATAGAGCTCCTGCAGCACTTCGCCCACCGGCGGCAGAGTAAAATCGAGCGGAATATGCCATTTGCCATCATCAGCCGAAGCGATGCCGGCATCCTCCAAAATATAGAGGCAGTTGATCAGGAACGGGTGGAATTCCGGATCGTCCGGAAGGTTTGAAAGCGAAACCGCACCATCCCTGCCCGCGATCGCCAAGGCGATCTCATGGCATGCCCGGTAAATTGCTGCGTCAAGAAGCAGGGTTGCATTATTGAGCGAATGGTTTCCATTGAGACCGCGCAGTGCCGAAGCATCTGGCATAACCATGTCCGATGCGGATCGGCGGCCAAAAATCGCCGATGGCACGGTCTCATAGTGAAAGGAGACGGAATCGAGCGTCATATGCCGGCGCAGATAGGTGCGGCGGAAGCGGCAATCGTCGAAAACGGCAACCTCATCGCCGTCGCCGTCGAACATCCGGAAGCGGGCCTTGATCGAATTCCGGCTGAACCGATCGATCTCAATGACCGCTTTGACAACCGGTCTTCCCTTGCCAGCTACCCGCACAGTGCCGAAACGAACCGGGATATAGGGAGCTCCCGCCTCATCGCCCGACAGTTTATCGAAGAGCGCGACGAGGCCGTGGAACGCCGCATCGATCGACATCGGATTGAGGTTGTAGGTTACGAACGGATGGGCGGGAGCGGCAGCCGGCTTCAGCTCCACTTCAATGACGCTGCGCCCGAAAGCGACAGCCTTCGATAGAAGCTGGAAATGCGGACCATATTGCAGCCCGAAACGCTCGGCCGTTTCATAGGTCTTCTCGGACGTGAGAATGGATTTCTCTTCCTCGAACCGCCATGCGGCTCTGTCTTCGGCATCGCCCTTCCCGATCGGCTTGCGGCCGCGCGCGACCGCATGAACGGTCCAGTCGTCGTTGCTCAGCCTCTCACGCGAGCGGATCTCGATATCGCCCGTCTCCGGGGAAAGGATGGTCGACAGTTCCACCATCCGATCCTGCCGCAGTTCCAAGGGTCTGACGATTTCGAGATTGCCGATCTCAACCGCATCCGTCTGGTAATATCGCTGAGCTGCCGTGACGGCGATCTCGATGAAACCGCTGCCCGGCAAGATCGACTTGCCGTCGACGACATGTTCGGCGAGATCGGCGAAGAGATGCGCATCCAGATGGTTCTTCCAGGTGGAGGCGTTGGGGTCCGTGCGCCAGCCCAGCAGGGTGTAAGGGCTCTTGCCGTCGCGGCCAAAAATGTCGATTTCGTCCGTTGTTGGCTGCGAACGCAGCTCCACCGGTTCGAACGGCAAAGACGGCAGCTTAACGAAGGCATTGCGCGTGGCGCTGCCGCGCGAACGCAGCGCCGACGCGCCATGTGCGACAGCGCGCGCAAAAGCCTGCGAAACCGGATCCCGCCCGGAGAGCGGCGGCTCCCGCAGCAATGTCGGTATGGCAACCGCCTGGACGGACGCCTGCTTGGCGATCTCCGTCATGTAATTCGAAAGGATCGGGCGCGGCGCGATTTCAATGAACAGGTTGCATCCCATCGCCATGGCCGCCTGACAGGCCGTCTTGAAAAGCACGGGATCGCGAACATTGCGCCACCAGTATTGAGCATCGAGCAAACGGCCGTCGCAGGCAGCGCCGGTTACCGTTGAAATGAAGGTGCCGCTGCCGGCATCCGGTGCGACGTCAGGCAGATCGGCCAGAAAGGCGTCCTTTGCCCGATCGATGATCGGATGGTGAAAGGGATAGTTGATGTCGAGGATATGCGCGACGATCTGCGACTTGCGAGCTGCCTCCTTGAATGCTTCGATCTCATGGACCGGGCCAGAAATCGTTATCGAATTCGGCGCGTTGATCGCTGCGATGCAGATGTCGTGGAGACCGTGCAATTTGGCGAAGGCGAGCGCCGCATCCTCGTTGAGAACGACCGCAGCCATCTTGCCTTCTCCGGCGAGAAGATCCTGATGCAGCGAACGCTTGGCGACGATCGCGACCGCTTCGGCTGCCGTCAGCGCTTTGGCCGCATAGGCGGCGGCGATTTCGCCGACGGAGTGGCCAAAGACGGCATCGGGCTTCACACCGAGCGCCGAGAAGCAGTCCGATAGGGAGGCTTGAATTGCAAAAAGCAGAGGCTGCGCGATCTTGGTGTCGGCGAGCCGCATGGATAAATCGGAGGAAACCAGGATATCCGTAAGCTTCTCGGCGAGATAATATTCGAAGAGCGCGCTGAACGACTGAAAACACTGCCGGAAATGGCTGTTTTCCCGATAAGCCTCGACGCCCATGCCCGCCCATTGCGAGCCGTTGCCGGAAAAGACGAAGGCGATCTTGATCGCCTGTCCCGGCACTTCGCCGACCTCACCAACGGAATTTTCACCGTCAAGATGCGCATCGATCGCCGCAAGCACTGCGGCGCTGTCTTTGGCCTTGGCGGCGAAACGGTGGCGCATCGGTTCGCGATTGGCAGCGGCGGCCGCGATGATCTGCCGGGCTTCCTTGGGCTCTGCCCGTTCGAGCCGGCTCCTGTAGTCCTCGAGCAGCTTCGACAGCGCCGAAGCCGTATGAGCGCTCGCAACGAAAATCGTGCCCTCGCCCCGCAATGGTGGTTCGGGCGGAGCGACCGGATCGGGATCGCTGATGACGACATGGGCGTTCGTGCCCCCGAAGCCGAAGGAATTGATGCCGGCAAAGCGCGGCCGTTTGGCCGGAAGGAGCTCGATGGCCGATGTATTGACCCGAACGTTCAATCCTTCGAAATCGATGGTTTCATTCGGCTGCTCGAAATGCAGCGATGCCGGCAGAAAATTGTTCTCCAGCGCGATCATCGCCTTCAGCAGGCCGAAAAGACCGGAGGCGGGCTCGGTATGGCCGATATTGGACTTGATTGAGCCGACCGGCACCGGCGCCCGGCGGTTCCGGCCAATGATATTGCCGATCGCCCAAATCTCGGCGGGATCGCCAACCTTAGTCCCCGTACCATGACCTTCGATGAAGGCTATGCGGTTGACGTCGATGTTCTGCCCTTCATAGATCGAACGCAGCAAAGCGGCTTGTGCATCGCGCGACGGCAACGAAATCCCATTTGTACGGCCGGAAGAATTCACCCCGATCGCATGGAGCCGAGCGTAACTGCGATCCTTCTCACGCAAAGCGCGATCTGTCCTGCGCAGGATGATGGCCGCGCCGCCTTCCGCGCGAACGTAACCGCGGCCATTATCGTCATAGGCGCGGCAAAGCCCTTCCGGCGACAGCATGCGCGCCTGGGAAAAGCCGACGAACGATAGCGGGTGAACCAGAAGGTTGATGCCGCCGACGATCGCAGTATCGATATCGCCGCATTCCAGCGCCCTCACCGCCTGATCGAGCGCCACGAGCGACGACGAGCAGGCCGTATCGATCGTCATACTCGGGCCATGTAGGCCGAAAATATGCGAAATGCGGTTGGAAACGATCGAGAGCGTGTTGCCCGTCATGAAATACGGGCTGCCAGCGGCCGGATCTTCGGCGGTGAGATTGCCGTGGTCAAGCGAGGAAGCGCCGACATAGACGCCGACCCTTTCGCCTTCGAAGCTATCGACGGGCAAATTCGCATCTTCCAAAGCCCGCCAGACGAGGTTCAGAAGGATGCGCTGCTGCGGATCCATCTGCATCGCCTCACGCTGCGAAAGACCGAAGACTGCAGGGTCAAAAGAGTAGATGTCGGCCATGACGCCGGCGGCGTAGCTATAGGTTTTCCCTTGCGTACCGACGACGGGGTGCCAAAAACGTGCGAGATCCCAGCGTTCATCGGGGATCCGGTTGACCGTGCAACGTCCTTCCTTGAGGACGAGGTGCAGTTCTTCAATCGAATCCGCGCCCGGGGCAACACTCGCCCGTCCGATAATTTCAACCGTCATAGTATCTCGGCGTCGTCTCTAAAATTACATAGGATGAAAGTAGCCATATTTGCTTATCACCCGTTCACACCACAATTGTCCGCGGTTGTCACCTGCAAAAACCGAGGGCTGAACACCATATCGACAAACAACACGACCCTGATCCGAAGCGGGACAGGGTCGGCTCACCACAACCCTTCCTAGAAGAACCACCATCGGAATCTCAAAAGGAAGACGCATCCCGCCGGCTCTCGCAATCCTCTGTTGCTCAATGAAAGCCAGTCTTTCGACGATGCGATATGCTGACGTCGGCATTGAAACTGCGGCTAGGCGCGTTCCGCGCCGCCTCCGCGATCAAGCCAATGTCACTGCCCCAGATTGGCAGCGGTGGCAGCACCCTGCGAGGCAATATTAAGCGGCGCACCGACCAGCGTCAGGAATTTCCGAATGTCGACCGAGGGATGACGCGATACATAGATGACGTCCCGGCTCTTGACGGGGAACGTTTGGCCGACAATGAGACTGTCGGGATGCGACATGTCGAATCTATAGACGATCGGATATCGTCCCTTGGAATCCGGCGCCATTCCCTTACGCACCAGCTCCTGGAAACGAGCGGCACCGAGGAGGTTCTGAACGATTTCCGGTTCTTCGTACCGGAACAGGAAGAACCCTTGCGCATTGGCGGCTTCATCCACCGCGCCATGGCCCAGAGCGACAGCCTCCAGCAGGTTCAAGTCGTTGGCCCCGAACTCAAGGCGGCCGTCACCCTTAACGGCGCCAAGAAGGGTAAAGGTCCTGGGATCACGCACGAGGAAAATCTGATCGCCAGGCTGAACGTAAATATCTTCAGTGGGATGTTCGATGATCGACTTTAGAAGAACCGTTCCGGTCCTGTTGCCCCGAACCAAGGTCACATAGGTCTCATAAGGCTGAGTGACCGGTCCGCCAGCCTTGGCAATGACCTGGGTGATCTTTTCGCCGATCAGATCCAAAGGAACCATCGACGGACGGCCGACGGCGCCGGAAACGGTCACCGTGCGCGATGACGTACCGGTACTCGTCACGATAACGTCCGGCTCGACCGCCTTGGTAGCCAGCGCCGCCAGGATCGCTTGACGGGCCTGTTCCAATGTCTTGCCCGCAAACTTGACCGTGCCGGCATAGGGGATGGCTGCAGTCCCATCCGGCTGGACGATAATATCCAGGGATACCTGCTTCGACTGGGCCGTCGAGAACAAACCGTCGGCGCCAGCCTCGAAGATCGTCACTTTCAGCGAATCGCCGACACCGATAACGACACGTCCGACAGGGCCGCCTATCCCGAACCGACGATTGAGTGCGCTGGACACATAGTCCGAGACAAAGCGCGCCGTGCGGCTGTTTATATCGACGACATCGAAGACGGCCGCATTCTTGCGCCCGAGTTCCACGCCCGATTGCCCGGCATCATCATCTATCGCACCGGCCAGCGGCCCTTCGCTCGAGACGGAATTACATCCCGCCAGAACCACGCAAACGAGTAACGCCGCTCCTACGCGAATCAATTGAAAAACCTCAAAATCAATATCGGCTGCTGTTACCGAGTCGGTCAGGCCAGCGCATTATTCATAAAATCAGTCGGCGTCCTGAAAAGCATAGTGAGCGCCCCTCAACAAGCCGATTTTGCACTAATGCCGTTAAAAAAATTTATGTGCGTTCTTATGAGCATACTTCCGAACTCACGCCATGGCAGCACTACCTATGCGATATAGGCTGAAAACGGAAATAAGGCAATTTCTACCGAAATTCTCCAAGTAATTTAATTAATATTCACTGAATGATAAAGGAATTCCTTAAGTAATGACATCAAGCAAGATTGGAAATCTTGCACGTCCGAAACGGAAAAAACGGATCTGAGAACCTCCTCGTTTTTATGAGGGTACCTTGCTTATGATAGCCTCGCGCTCTAAACCGTGCCCGATATAGGCAGCCAAATAAGACAACCCAAGATTAGCCGAACGGCAGATTTATTCTTTGCAGATAATAGGGAAAATCGAAGCAAGGTTGGGTAAAGCTTATTCCCGAAAAAAGACCGTGACGTGGATTGTGCCGACCACTCAAGGCGCCGCGGCGATGTGGATCAGAGCGGTAGAAAATCGGCCTCTTATGCCGGCTTAGAGGCGCCTCGAAAACCGGACGAAAATACCGATGGAAATGAAGGTGCAATCGATGCTCGGTTTTGCAAAGCGATCCAGGAAAAAGGTGACGGGGAATTCTCTGGAGGCGATATTTGACCAATATGAGCAGGGCAAACCCGATCATCAGAATGCGATCGACGCCCTTCCCGGCTGGAACAGCGCCTTTCCCGTCGCCCTCAATTTGAAAGCCGGAATACATCATCTTTATGCGGACGGCCGAATAGATTGGGCGCTGCGGTCGTTTGGTTCGATTGAGGGAAAGACGATTCTGGAAGTCGGCCCGCTCGAGGGGATGCATACTTATATGCTGCACCGCGAGCGTCCGGCACGAATCGATGCCATCGAAGCAAATCGGCTCTGTTTCCTGCGATGCCTGGTGACAAGGCAAATACTCGATATCAACACCGCTTCGTTTTTGTTGGGCGATATTCAGGCGTGGCTTACCGACCACGATGAGGTTTATGATTTTGCCGTCGCTTCCGGCGTCCTCTATCACATGGCCGATCCCGGAGGGTTTTTGAGACTGTTGGCCCGCCGCGCGAGTGCCGTTTTCATCTGGACGCATTTTTTTCTCGAAGAGGCTATGCCGGCGGGCGATGTGCGTCGCAATCCTTTCAGCGGAAAGGTCGAAACGAGGATGATCGAGGGCGTTCCGGTACGCTACTACGAACGCAGCTATCAGCATGCCAACTCGAACGCGTCCTTCTGCGGTGGTATGAAGGACCGGCATTTTTGGATGCACAGAGACGATATATTAACGCTGTTGGAAAAGCTTGGATTCAGCGACATCCTAGTCAAGGATCAGGATTTCGGCCATTCCGGCGGACCGTGCTTTTCTCTCCTGGCACGCAAAGCGCAGGCGGCTCCCTGACGGGAACGCATGCCGACGCTCGGCGCCTGAGAGTATTTTGGATAATCTTGACGTGTTTGAAGGCACCTATGACAATCTGACGGCTGTTGAAGGCCAACGCCTCGCTCCTGCCTGCAAGCTTGAGACGCCGGAGGGCATCCGTGCTGTTTAATCTCGAATATGATCGGGGCACAGTTCTGGAAGGCTATCTCATTCCGGACGGATTTTCCGATCTGCCGCATATCAGGGTATCGGATGCGGATGGCGAGCTGATGGTCTTGCCCTGCGATCAGATCAAGCAAGCGGTGGTGGATTCGGGTCGACATGAGAATGGGCGGGTCGGCTTCAAGCTAAATGCATCGATCATTCCGGATATTGCCGAGCGAAATACGCTCATGATCCACGATGCCAAGTCCGGCTTGCTGATCTATCGGCGGCCGCAGGTGTCGCGACTGGTCCCGTTGAAGATCCTGCGGCTGGAGACCCAACTCCTGCCCATGGCCAAGTTCGACTATCACTGCGGCCGCCATTTCCAATATGAGCTGTCGTCCGTGGAACGCTTCGGCCATGAAACCGCGCTGCAAGCCTTTCATCTCAATGCCATCCAGTCGATCTACATCAGTGGGCGGCTGCTGCTGCGGAATTATGAGGAGTTTCTCGACAAGGGATTCAAGGCCATCGTTCTGCTTACGGACCCATATTACGAATTGGCCCTGCGCATATTCCTTTTGAAACGAATGGCAAAGACCCAGATCTCCTTCTTCGGCGACCGAGACAGGATCATCCTGGCGCCTGCGGCCGAACACTTCGCCGACGTCAATCTCGAAAGCGAGGCGTCCCTTAAATCGGCGCTCAAGAAAGCATCGCAGAACGTCAGAAACGTTCTGCTGTCCCCCGTTACCCGCCAACTGGTCGCGAAAACCCCGGAGCAACTCGTCACGCGCGGCGATGTCGCCGCGGCGGTCGACCTGCTGTCGCGTTTCACCATTGTCGGGCACGATGCCGACAGCCTTCACTTTCAGGACGCGATCGGTGAGCTGCTTGGCATCTCCGTAGGCGATCTTCCACTGCTCTCGCGCCATACCGCCCTGGAGGACGTTGCGACGCGATTGCGCTCATTGCATATTGCCGAACTGATACTCGAGGAAGATTTGATTTTTGATCATTATGTGCGTGAGGCGATGAAACCCACCGCGCCGGAATTGCGGAACACGAATGCAAGCCGACATGCCCAAAATAGCCATTGAAGAGACAATCGATCAGCCACATCCGCGGGTAAAACCGGCACGTCATATCCTGCCGTCATTGTTTCGACGCAGGGTGCCGGAACGGCTCCGGCCCAATGATCTGGAAGACATCGAGTATTTGCCGGTACCTGGCACGCACGACCCCGTGCCCCAAGCCGGCGGCAAGCCGCCGCTCCGACTCATCAGCTTCCTGTTGATCGTTATCCTGCCGTTTCTGGCGAGCTTGATCTATTACGTCTTCATTGCTTCGGATCAGTACGTTGCCGAAGCCCGTTTCGCCGTCCGCGCGCTCTCCGGCACCAGTTCGGATGACAAGGGCGACGGCAGCGGCGGATCCGAGAGTGGCGGCGGGGCGTCAGGCCTTCTCAACATGCGCTCCGCCTCACAGGATGCCTATGTCGTCACGAGCTTCATTCACTCCACCGAGATCCTCAGACGGATCGGTGAGAAACTCGACTATCGATCCATGTTCGCGCGGCAGGATGCGGATTTTATATCTCGATTTCGCTCTTCGGAATCCGATGAGGAGTTTCTGACCTATTGGCAAAACCATGTCAGCGCCTACATCGACGTGTCTTCCGGCATCATCACCTTGAAGGTGCGTGCATTCACGCCGGATGATTCCGTAAAGCTCTCCGACGCCATCATTCAGGAGAGCGAATCGCTGATCAACGAGCTCTCGCAGCGCGCACGCAACGATATCGTGCAAAGCATGCGGGCGGATGTCGAAAAGAGCGGGAAAGCCTATAGCGATACCCTGGCCGCGCTCAATCAGTTCCAACATCAATCCGGGCTTCTCAGCCCACAGACCCAGGCCAAAGACAGCAGTACACTGCTAACGGGATTGCTTGCGCAGAAGCTCGAATTCGAAACACGCCTGTTCGTGATGAAGCAGTCGCATGCCGAGGGGTCTCCGACCTATCAGCAGCTCAGCCTTGCCTTGCAAAGCCTTGACGCTCAGATCGATAAGAAGAAAGCGGAGCTCACCGGGCCGGAAAATGCGAGCCTTGCCCAAGCGCTGTTGGAATACTCCAAGCTCGACACAGACCGGATGATTGCGGAGAAGCTCTATGAGGCCTCCCAAAGGAATTACGACGCAGTGCTTGCGGAAGCACTGCGCAAGACGCTCTATTTGGCCGTCTTCGTAAAGCCGGCGCTTCCGGACGAAGCCATATTTCCGCACCGCGTCACCACACCGCTGATCATATTGCTTGGTTTGGCGGTTCTCTGGACCACCCTTTCATTGATTTGGGCGTCGGTGGAGGATCATCGGATATGAGAAATACGCGATGATCCGCTTCAAGAACGTGTCGAAACACTTCAAGACGCAGAATAGCAAGAAAGTCATCCTGGATCGTGTGAGCTGCGAATTCATGCCTGGCTATTCCTATGGTCTGCTCGGCGTGAACGGCGCTGGAAAGTCCACGACGATGCGGATGATCGCCGGCACCATGCTGCCAAATTCAGGCAAGATCACCAAGGACGTTCGGGTGTCCTGGCCGCTGGGCCTTGCCAGCGGCTTCAATCCTTATATGACCGGCCGTGCCAATCTTCACTTCGTCGCCCGCGCCTATGGAGAGGATGTCCGGCGAGTTTCCCGGTTTGTCGAAGAGTTCGCCGAACTTGGCGACTACATCAACGCGCCGGTGCGCACCTATTCTTCGGGCATGGGCGCACGATTGGCCTTCGGGCTCTCCATGGCGATCGAATTCGACTGCTATCTTGTCGATGAAGTTCTGGCCGTGGGCGACGCCCGGTTCCAGGAACGCTGTCGCATCGCATTTGAGAGCCGGCGGAAATATTCCGACGTGATCATGATCTCGCACAGCATGAGCATGATCAAACAGCATTGCGACAAGGGAATGGTGCTCGTCGATGGCAGGCTTATGGTTTTCGATCAGGTCGAGCAGGCCATCGAAGCGTACTACAGATTGAACAGATAAGATGCGACGGATTGTCAACAAGGTCCCATATGGCTCACGATACCGGAAAGACGTCTGAAACTGTTCAGCTCAGCGCGATCCAGCACAGCCGCGATGTTGCCGCGAAACTGTCGGTGACTGCGCGAAAGTTGCGCTTTTCGACATCGAAGCGAAGCCAGTTTTACAAAGCAGTCGGATTGCGCCCCCGCCCGCTGGAGCAAATTCTCAGCAGAGCGATACTGGCTTCCACGCTATTGCTTCTTGTCATCCCAAACGCCGCTTCGATCTATTACTTTGCGCGTATGGCCTCGGATCAATTTCAGTCCGAAACGCGCTTTACCGTCCGGTCGTCGACGCCGGCGCTCGGCAAGGACCAACTGGCCAAGGTAACCGGCTTGCCATCGGCACAAATCGTTCAGGATACCCAAATCGTTACCAATTTCATCGCCAGCAAGGACATGGTGACTGCTCTCCAGGCCAAGATCGACTTCCAGACACTCTACGGAAACGCGGAAATCGATCCGTTGGCGAGGCTGAAGCAGGATGCGTCATCGGAAAAGATGCTCGACTATTGGAAGGATATGGTCTCCGTCAAAACCGACCCCAACAGCGGTATCGTGACGGTCAAGGTCCGTGCCTTTTCGGCGACCGATGCGCAGAAGCTGTTGCAAGAGGTTGTTGCGGCTTCCGAAGCCGTGGTCAACGATGTCAACAACCGCATCTGGCGTGATGTCATCACCACCGCTCAAACCAATTTGGACAATGCGAAGAATCAACTGCAGACAACGCGGCAGAAGCTTCAGCTCGCCCGCAACCAAACGGGCGTCCTCAGTGTCGAGGGATCATCGGCAATCCTCACGGGCCTGATAACCAGCGTTCAGACCGACAAGGTCAATCTTCAGCAGAAATACGATGCTTTGGTCCGGACGGTATCGCCCAATGCGCCGCAAATGAAGGTTCTGAAGCGCGAAATCGACAGCAAGGAAAAGCAACTGCAAGATCTGAACAGCCAGGTGGCGGGGCAGAATAAATCCGAGCAGAACCTTGCCGACGTGTCGGTCGAGATGTCTCAGCGGGAGTTAGAACAAAGCCTGGCCGAACAGCAATTCGCCACAGCCATGAAAACGCTGGAGCAAGTGCAGTTTGTCAGCAAGCAACAGCTTCTCTATCTCGACACGTTTCTTGCCCCCGATCTGCCGGACGAAGCGGAATATCCGAAACGAGGGCTTTGGATCGGCGGCATTTTGGCGGCGACCCTGTTAATTTGGGGCATTGTCGTCGGCGTGCTGACCACAGTGCGAAATCGTTTGGGGTGATCACGCTTCAACCACCCATGCAAAGTCTGCGCAGCGCCATCTACGGATTGATACCCAGACCGCAGCCTTCGGCCGCGTCCGGTATTCGCCCGCCGGCAAAACGGCTGCTCATCCTGTCGCGATACCCCAATCCCAGCGTCAGCTATTATCTGGATGAGCGAAGCAAGGCCCTTGCCGATATTCCCGTCATCCTGAAGGGGCTCGACGACGGATTGGGCGACGTCGATTGCGAAGGGCTTTTCGTCATCATCTGCCGCTATATCAAGGCGCCGCAATTGCGCTGGCTGGAGCAGAGGCATGGACGCCTGGCGGGGATAGCCTATTTCGTTGACGACGATATCCCCGCCGTTATCGCGGGCGACGAAGCCAGTTGGCCCTATAAATTCAGGCTGCTCAATTTCGCCATCCGGCCACTCCCGCGCCTCAACCGATTGCTGACCCACCTTTGGGCATCCACTGAGCACCTAGCTGGGACGCTCACAAACTCGGACCATAAGGTCGACATTCTCGCACCCATGCCGGCGCAGCCCTCTCAGAAATCACCCGCCATGATCGGTGAAACGGCTGCGTCGCTAAAGATGGTCTATCATGCGACCGGCATTCACCGTCATGAGCACGAGTTCCTGATGCCGATCGTCAGGTCTGCCATGAACAAGCATAAGAATTTGCATTTCGAAGTCTTTGCCGATGGCGACCTTGCGCGTCGATGGCGTCGTCAGGGCATTGAACCGGCTAGGATGACGGTAAGCCCGCAGTTACCGTGGTCGTCCTATCTCGCGAGGACCACCAATCATGGTGCCGACATTGCCTTGGCGCCGCTCCTGGCGGGAAGGACCAACGACAGCCGCGCAGACACCAAGCGGATCGATATAAGCCGCATGGGGGCCGCCGCCATATTTTCCCGATGCGCGACATTCGCGCGTTGCGCCGTCGCCGGAGAGATTCACATCGGCAACACAGCCGAGGAATGGCTGACGGCAATCGACCAGCTTGTGGAGGATGGGCATCGGCGAGAGATCGCGTTCAATGCCACACTACAGTCCCTGGAAAAAATGCGACAGAGCGCGACGCTGGCATTTCCAGGCATACGTTTCGATGGGTTCGGTGATACGGCTTGATGGCCGGCCGTTGAGGCGCTATCCGCTGTTGGGATTTGGATATCAAGACATCAATGACACTTAAGATTTTACCCAACGACGATCTTGAACGCGCGATTTCTGCCGGTGCGAATTCCAATCTTTGGAAATCCCTTGGCGACGATCCTGCCTTCGAAATTCGATTCGCACCGGTCCGGAAAAGGCTTGTCGTTATTCATATAGCCAGCACCGATGAAGCCATCGACCCGAAGTTCTACGTCAATCGCGGTCGCGGCTTTCGGGAAAAGGATGCGGTCACGCTGTCGGCGGGGAGACGCTTCATTATTACGGCGGATGTGGGAGCCGTCGGAACCATCTGCTCGCTGCGCGCCGACCCCGCAAGTTTCCCCATCACCTTCAGCTTCGACGTTGCTGCCTTTTCTTCGGCGAAATCGGCCGAGAAGCATATTTCAACTCTGCTCGGCACACATGGGCAGGCAGAGCGGGTCGATCTCGGCAAACTTGCGCAATATTGGACGAAAATGCCGAAGCTGCCCTTCGGCAAGCGTTCGCCGAGCGCGGCGATACAATATGCGGAGGCGAGCTATCGGCTTGCTGCCGATCTTGCAGCATCACCCGTTTCCTCGACGGCGGGAGTGTGGCTCAGCGTTGTCGTTCCGGTCTACAACGCTCCCTCACGCTATCTCGACGATCTCATAAGCTCCTTCGAAGCACAAAGCGAAGCGGGTACGGAACTCATTCTGAGTGACGACGGCTCGACCTCGCCGGAAACGCGGCGATGGTATGAGACGCAAAAATCGAGGAACAACGTCCGTTTCGTTCTGAACGAGAAAAACGGCGGCATAGCGATCGCGACCAATGCCGGGCTTTTGCAGGCGCGCGGCCTGTGGGTCGCTTTGCTGGACCATGACGACGTGATCGCTCCTCACGCCTTCAAAGTCGTGCGGCATACGTTGGAGCAGAACCCCAATGCAAACTTCCTCTATACCGACGAACTGGTTGTCGACGATAGGCTGAAACCCAAGGGCTTGATGTTGAAGCCGGCCTATGACCCCGTTCTTCTGACGGGCGTCAACTACATCAACCATTTCTCCATCTACCGCCGCAGCCGGCTTCACGAGATCGGCTATCTCCGCACCGGATACGACGGTTCGCAGGACTATGATCTCCTGCTGCGCTATCTGGAAGGGCTGCCCGACAATACCGTCCTTCACCTGCCCTACCCCGCCTATTGGTGGCGGCGCAACGGCCACACCTATTCGCGGAAATTCATGGATGCCGCGACCGCCAATGCCAGGAAGGCGATCGTGGAACGATTTGAGCGTCAAAAGCAGCCCATTCATGTCGAGGAGGCCTTGACGAATACCCTGCATCGCGTGGTGTTCGAACGTTCG
The DNA here is from genome assembly GCF_002944315.1 of Rhizobium sp. NXC24. NCBI lineage: Bacteria > Pseudomonadati > Pseudomonadota > Alphaproteobacteria > Hyphomicrobiales > Rhizobiaceae > Rhizobium > Rhizobium sp. NXC24. The sequence goes on along the minus strand of NZ_CP024311.1, from coordinate 1,435,128 downwards.
GAGACTTCATGGCCGAAGATCTCCATCATTATTCCCAGCAAGGATAGTTTCGACCTGATTTCCCGCGTTCTGAAGGATATCTTCGAGCAAACGGACTATGACAATTTCGAAGTGCTGATCATCGACAACGGTTCTTCGGACAAGGCCGTGCTGGACCTTTACGAGCACTACCGCGAAACGCAGCCGACGTTTTCCGCGACGATCACGCCCGAACCCTTCAATTTCTCCCGTTCGATCAATCGCGGTTTGCGCGCCGCCAAAGGCGAGCACTATCTGATCCTCAACAATGACGTCGAGATTATCGAGCCGGGCTGGCTGAAGGAGATGGTGGCCTGTCTCGCTTTCGAAAAGACCGGCATTGTCGGCGCCAAGCTTCTCTATCCGAACGACAAGATCCAGCATGCCGGCGTCCTCGTCGGCTTCGGCGGACTGGCGGGTCATTGGTACATGAACAAGCCCCGGGATTTCGGTGGCCCGATGAACAGGCTGCATGTCCGCAATTCGATGAGCTGTGTGACCGGGGCGGTGATGCTGATTTCCGGCGACTGTGCCGAAGCAATCGGCACGTTCGACGAAGAAAATTTCGCCGTCGCCTACAACGACGTCGACTATTGCCTGCGCGCCCACAAGGCCGGGTTTCGCATCATATGGACGCCATTCGCCTGCCTTTACCACCATGAATCGGTTTCACGGGGATCGGACAAATCGGGAGAACGGAAGAAACGATTTGAACGGGAGAAAGACAATCTGCGCCGGCTGCATGGGACGCAGACGTTTGAAGACCGCGCGATCAATCCAGCCTATAGCCGCGATAAATCAGACCCGAAGATCTTGATGCCAACGAAGCTGCGCATTCCATCGATGTAAGGTCTCGGCTGCTATCCCATCCAAACCACCGCGAGCCGCTTTTATCCGCGATATTGCTCTTCGGTTACATATTCCATCCAGTCGGCGGCCTTGCCGTCCTGCATTTCCTGAATGGCGATATGCGTCAGCGCGGTGTCCGGCCCGGCGCCGTGCCAATGCTTTTCGCCCGGGGCAAACCAGAGCACATCGCCGGCATTGATCTCGCGGATTTCGCCGCCCCAGCTTTGCGCAAGTCCCCTGCCGGAGGTCACCACCAGTGTCTGCCCGAAGGGATGTGTATGCCAGGCTGTGCGGGCGCCAGGATCGAAGCTGACATTGACCACCTGAACACGGGCCGGTGCCTGCGCCTGCATCAATGGTTCCTGGCGCACGCTGCCGGTAAAATACTCGGCCGGCGCATTGAAGGACGGACGCGATCCATTGGGCTTGATCTCCACGGCGTTTCTCCTGCTTCCACCAGCGCAGCGCCTGCCGCGCCTCGTTCTCTGCCGCAAGCCTATGCCATTCGATGACGTCATCCAAGCGACAACGCCGATGTCGGCGCTTTACAGTTGGATCAGGTCCAAGTCCTTGCCGATCTCCCGTTTGGCAATCTCGACCAGGCTCATTTCATGGGTGAAGAGAATAGTCTGGAAACGCTCCGCCGTGCCGGCGAGCGCCTTCAGGCCGGCGCTGGCGCGGTCATCGTCGAAGGTCTGGAAGATGTCGTCGACGATCAACGGCGCGGGCTCGTTGCGGGAGGAATAATCTTCGAGGAAGGCGAGCCGCAGCGCCAGATAAAGCTGATCGCCGGTCCCCTCGCTCAAGCCATCCAGCGGCACGCGCTCGCCACCTGAGCGCTCCGCCAGCAGTTGCAGCGCATCCCTCTCGTCATGTTCCTCGACCAGTCGCGCGAAGCGGTGGCCGGTCAGCAAGGAGAACAAATCCCCTGCCCGCTTGATGACCGGATCGGCCTGCCGCTCGCGATAGGCCTCCATCGAGCTTGCCAGCATCCGTGCCGCGAGTTTCAGCACCACCCATTGCCGCGCAAGGTCCTTGGCCTCCTGCTCGGCGGAGAGCTTCTCGAAGACGGCATGTTCGGCGCTGACACCGGTTTCCAGCGCACGCTGCTGGCGCTGGTTTTCCGCGTGGCGCGCCACCAGCTCGCCATGGGCGGTGAATTGCCGGAGATCTTCGGCGGTCAGCCGCTCGATTTCCAGCTCCGCGGCGATGCGCTCGAAGCCGGCGAGCTGCGCGCGGCTCTCATCCTCGCTGCCGCCATCGGCCTGCTGGCGGAAACGGTCGCGGCTTTCCATCAGCCTCGTGTTCAGCCGGGCACGTTCGCGCAGGCGCGACAGCAATGCCGGCAGATCGGCATCCTCGGGCAGATCGGCAGTCAGACGAGCAAGATCAGCCACCACCGTTGCAAGCGCGTCACTGCAGCGGAGGGCCTGTGCCTCGGCGCGCTGACGCTCCTCATCGAGCTGGTCGCGCTTCTTCTGCTCACCGCGCGCCCCATTGGCACGAGCGTGCAGCGCCTCGGCCGCGGCGTCCGGCGGCAGGTGGTCGAGTTCATAGCCGGCGGTTGCGGCAAGTGTTGCAAGCCGACGCTCGAAATCGGCCATGTCGCGGCGCATGCCGCTGACACGGCGTTGACGATTGTCATGCTCCGCCAAGACATCCGGCAGTTCCATCCATGCCTTCAAGGCAGCGGCAGCCATCTCCAGCGTCGCATCTGCGGGAAGACCGAACGGGAGGACAGCTTTACCAAACGCGTCGCGCCAACCGGCCTGCCGCCGCTCGATATCTTGGCTCTGTTCACCAAGACGCGTCAGCCGGTCGCGCGCCGAGGCGATCTCGCCTTCGCGCGTGCGACTTTCATTCCAACGCTCCGAAAGCAGGCGAAGATGTTTTCGCAACCCTTCCGCCATGGCGCCTGACGGTAGCCGGCCGCTCTTATAGCCGGTGGCGTCGGCGATATCTTTTAGCGCCGGAGACACACGCGCTTCGGCACGGGCAGCTTCATCCCGCTCGTCCACCAGATCGCGCAGAGCCCGACGCTCGCGGAACAACCCTTCAACCGCGCGCCGCCATTCCAGCATGGCCGCTGGATCGAGCGCGGCGATACCGCAGGGCTCGAAGAGCGCGGCAAAGGTGGCGAGCGCTTTTGCGGATTTCTCTTCGCACTGTTGCAGTCGCTTTGCGGCCGCCTCACGCTCCTGCTGCAGCCGCGCGCGGCGCAATAGATTATCCGCATGGCGAGAAACACGGTCCGCATCACTCAGCGCCGCATCGGCCAGCCGATCCGCTTCCGCAAGGCTCGTCGTGAACCTGGCGATGGCTTTTCCATCGGGAGCCGGTCCACCATCCGCCAGCCCGTCGCGGATCGATTGCCATAGGCCATCGCGAGCATTGCGTGCGCCGGCGATCTGTTCACGTGTGACGATCGGGCCCGTGCGCTCAGCATCCTCCAGCGCCTGCTCGATCTCAGCCAACTGCTCATCATGGAGGCGCACCTTGTCGGACGCCTCACGCAGGCTGCCGCGGGCAGCATCGATAGCCTCGCGATGCGTGGCGATCTCGGCACTGTCCGGCAGCGGCGCGGAAAATAGCGCCTCGACATCGGCAACAGGAGGACGCAGGCGGGCAGCGGCCTCGCCAAGGTCTGCCTCGGCACGGCGGATATGCGTCTCCAACGCGTCGAGACGGGCAAGAGCGGTTAGATCACCGGTCAGTGACTCCAGTTGGTCGACGTGGGGCCGGGGATCGATCAAACGGCCGGCAAGGCCATCCCTCTCCAGCGCCACGAGCTGCCCGCGCTCGCTGTCCAATTGCTCTGCAATTGCCTGGGCACGGAGCAGCAACCGCCTGCCCTCTTCCACCAGTTCCGAGAGGCGCGCGCGGTCGGCATCGCTCGGTTGCCGTTTTTCCAATTGCGCAACATCTGAAAGGCCGAGGCGGCGGGCAAGCTGTGCGAGCTCCGCATCATAGCTCGCCAACTCCTGATCGACACGCGGCAGGTCATGGCGCTGGCTGCGATAATTGCCGCTATCGGCAAAAAGCTGCGTGATGTCGTTCGATATCCGCAGCAGCGTTTCGTCTATCTCAATCAGCGACAGCTCTTCGCCGGTGCGTGCGGCCAATTGCTGGGCACGGCGCAGCTCGTCCTCGGCGGCGCGCTTGTCGCTCAGGCTTCGCTCCAGTCGATCCGCAAAATTGTCCGGTAAAACCGAGAGATCAGCGAGGCGGTCGAGAGCTGCGATCTCGCCATCGATTTCGGCCAGCAGCGGCTGCAGCGTCTTCAATCTCTGCAGCCGGTCTAGCGCCTGACGCGTCTGGCGACGCAGGTCCTGCAGGCGCTCCAATTCGCCTTCCAATTCGACGGCTTCCGCCAGCAACTTCTTCCAGTCACCGGATTTGAGCTCATTGTCGCGTTCGGCCCTACGGGCCTCGTCATGGCGGTCCAGAGCGCGGTAGAAACTGCGATCCTTCGACCGCCGCTGGGCATAGATGCCGTCCGCTTCACCATCGAGAGACTGCCGCAGCCGCGACAGGCCGGTGAGGCCCGAGGCGGCGGAAAACAACAGGCTGCCGATCTCGCCGCCGCTGCGCAGCATGGCCGTCGCGCCTTGCCGCAATCGGAGAGAATCGAGCCCGAAAGCGCGCTCGAAGACATCGCGGCTCAAATGGCCGAGGAACGGCGCCAAGGCATCTTCCGCAAGTGGCCCCTCCTTGTCGTCGGGGGCGAGCAGAGTGTTCTTGCGCCCGCGGCGGCGGCGGAAAGCCAGCGACGCACCATCCCGCGCGCTGATTGCAGCGCCGACACGAAGGCTCGTCGGCTCATGCAGGAAGCTTTGTTCGGCGGCAACGGGAAAGCCGAAAAGCAGATCCGAAATGGCACTGAGCGCCGAGGATTTCCCCGCCTCGTTCGGCCCATAAATCACATGCAGTTTCGCACCTGCACGAAAATCGAGCGTGCGGTCGGTGAGCGCGCCGTAGCGGAGAATGTCGAGCCGATCGAAGCGCATGGGTCAGCCTGCCCCCTGCCCGCGCGCCAGCAGCAATTGCCGCGCCTCCTCGATCAGCATCTCGATGGTGTCGTCAAGCGGCAACTCCGCTGCGCCGAGGCCGGAGGGCAAGCGCATCGCGATTTCGCCAACGAGCCTTTGCGCTTCCGCGACGATATCCGCATCACCGGCATGTTCGGCCAGCAATTGGCCGAGATCGAGCGTGCCGTTGGCCTCGACAGCGCTTGCGACAGGTGGCTCCAGGCGCAGTTCTAGCTTCTCCAGCCAGATATCCTCATGCACGCGATGGCAGGCGGCCTCGACCTCGTCGCGCCATTGCCGGCGATTGGCGGCAATGGCGCCCTGCAACGGCGTGATGCCCGATAGCCGAACGCGCAGCGCCGTCATGCGTCCCGCCATGTCACCGGCAAGTGGCTGCACCGCCTGCTCGACGCGGCGCAGGATTGCGGCCTGATCGTCCTCGGGATCGACGGCAATATCGGCCTGCGCAAACCGCGCCTCGTCGACGATCAAGCGTTCGTGGCTGACGCAGCCTTCCTCGACCGTGACCAGCACGGCGCCCTTTGCCCCGCGCTCGCGAATGCTGCGGCCCTGCAGGTTGCCCGGAAAAACCACCAGCGGGTCGTTTGCCACCACCTCATAGTCGTGCACGTGGCCAAGCGCCCAATAATCGTAACCGCGCGAACGCAGATCATCGACCGAACACGGCGCGTAAGGCGCGTGCGGCTCGCGGCCGGTGAGCGAGGTATGGAGAATGCCGATATTGAACCAGCCGGACACGGGCGCCGGATAGGCAAGCGCCAGATTATCGTTGGCAGAGCGCTCGGCAAAGCCCTGCCCGTGCAGCGCTACCTGCAACCCATCCAGCCTGACGGAGCCGGGCTTGTTGGTCGGGAATTCATGGACATTGGCTGGCAGGGTAATGGTCTTGGTGATGACGCTCGCCGCGTCGTGATTGCCGCGTAGCAGATAGACCCGGATGCCGGCCCGCTCCAGCCGCGCCATTTCCCGATTGAAGAACAGGCCGATCTTGTTGTCCTTCCAATCGCCGTCATAGACATCGCCAGCGATAAGGAAGAAATCGACCGCTTTCTCGATCGCCAGCCCCACCAGCGTCGAAAAGGCCTTGCGGCTCGCTTCCACGAAGACGGCGGCGATAGCAGCATCTTTCAACGCCAGCCCCTGAAAAGGACTGCCGAGATGCAGATCGGCGGCGTGGATGAAACTGAAAGAGGGCATAAGCTCCGGTCATCGTCAGATATCTGGCACCTTCTTTTTACGGAAATACGGGGCCGATGAACACCATGCGGGAGAGGTCATCCAACGCTTTCATCTATTGCCGGGTCCTGTCATGCTCCTATGTCACGCGATTGCGATCTTGCAATGTCGCCCCAGGCTTGTCCGCACTCTGAGCGGCTGGTAGTGCCTTGGCATTTCATCACGAACGGAGACAATTCCATGAAACACGATGCTTTTGGCCGCACGCCCTTTATCGTTACAAATGTCGGCTTCGGCGCCTGGCAAATCGGCGGCGCCTGGGGTGATGTCAGCGAGGCGGACGGCCGCGCCGCCTTGAATGCTGCGCTCGACGCCGGCATGACCTTCATCGACACGGCCGACGTCTATGGCGACGGCCGCTCAGAAAAGATCATCGCAGACGTGTTGAAGGCGCGCGGCGGCACGCACCCGATGGTCGCGACCAAAGCCGGCCGTCGACTCAACCCGCACGTCGCCGACGGCTATAACAAGGCCAATCTCGAAGGCTTCATCGACCGCAGCCTGAAAAACCTCGGCGTCGACAGCCTGGACCTCGTGCAGTTGCATTGCCCGCCGACAGAGGTGCTCTACCGCCCCGAAGTCTTTGCCGGCCTTGACGAGCTACAGAAGACCGGAAAGATCAAGGGCTACGGCGTCAGCGTCGAGAAAGTCGAGGAGGCGCTGAAGGCGATCGAATATCCGGGCGTGCTCAGCATCCAGATCATCTACAACATCTTCCGCCAACGCCCGGACCACCTGTTCTTCAAGGAAGCCAGGCGCAAGAACGTTGCGGTCATTGCCCGTGTGCCGTTGGCCTCCGGCCTGCTTTCCGGCAAGATCACCCGCGATACCCAGTTCGCCAGCGACGATCATCGCAACTTCAACCGCCACGGCGAGGCCTTCGATGTCGGTGAGACCTTTGCCGGCGTTCCTTTTGAGGTCGGCCTGCAGGCGGTCGAAGAAGTGCGCAAGCTGGTTCCGGCGGGCGCCAGCATGGCAGCGTTCGCACTGCGCTGGATCCTGATGAGCGAAGCAGTCACCGTCGTCATCCCCGGTGCGCGCAATGCCGAGCAGGCCAGAGCCAATGCGGCAGCCGCCAATCTTGCGCCGCTTTCGGCCGATGTCATGGCGGCAACGCGCGAGATCTACGAACGTCTGATCGCCCCGCACGTTCATCACCGCTGGTAACGATAGGAGTTTCTAGGAAAACGCATGGCCGGGTGCAGATCCGGCCGCAGATTTTTTGTCCCAACGCTTCTTTGATCGCCCTCTGGAATTCCGAGCCTCCACTACGCCAGCAATTGAGATTGCCGGGCAGCGAAAGTGGTGCATAAATCACGATCGGACATCAGGAAATGGGGGCTACAAGCACCCTCCAGGCGGGATAGGGAATTGATATGATTGTTCGTTCTTGGCGGGCCGTTGCTGGCTCTGACGAGGTGCTGGCAGCTTATGCGAAGCATCTTGAGACGACCACCTTTGTTGAAATGGCGCTGCTTCCCGGCCATCTTGGGGCGACCCTCGCCCGCAGGGTTCGTGGCGAGAACAATGAGCTGGTGGTTATGAGCTTTTGGGCCGATATGGCCTCTGCCGGTCACTTTGGCAAAGGTGATTTTGACGATGCGGTGGTGAAGGCAAGTACCCAGAAGCTTTTGCGCTCCTTCGATTTGAAGGTCGAGTATTTCGAGACCGTGGTTTCGACCGGGCTCGTCTCCGGTCATGATCGCCCCCGCAGCGGCGAGTAGAGTTGGCGTACCTAGCCGAAAATAGTCATTGGTGGCATTGCTACAAAAAAGGGGGTCCGAAATGCTTCGAACCCCCTATATCCTCCGCCACGGAGCAAAAGCCCCAATAGGCGGGTGAAAACGGATCAGCCGTTGACGGCGTCCTTCAGGCCCTTGCCGGGCGTGAACTTCGGCACGTTACGAGCCGCGATATCAACTTCAGCGCCGGTGGACGGGTTACGGCCCTTCGTAGCTGCACGGTGGGAAACGGTGAAGCTGCCGAAACCTGCGAGACGAATGTCGCCGCCCTTCTTCAGTTCAGACTGGACGGTATCGAAAACAGCGTCAACAGCGGAAGCAGCGTCAGCCTTCGTAATACCGGCCTTCTCGGCCACTGCGGACACGAGCTCATTCTTATTCATGTTTCCACCCCTTTCTACTGGTATGAAACGACTCATCTTGTAAGCGGGGCGCAGAATACGAGTGCTCTAGCCCGCCGCAACCCCCAAAAGCCCTGCAAATCAAGGAAAAGCAAGCGCTGTCAAAAGCTTTTCACAAAAAAGACCGGCATTTTGCCGGTCTTTTCTGGTTTCATGTCAATTCGGCGCAAATGAGGCTCAACCACGCCTAGTGCGCGATGGCAGCACCCACATCGTCGACGCCTTCAACCGTTGCGATCACGGGCGTTTCAACGGTGCCATCCCACTCGATCGGCTCCGGTCTGCGGATCAGCGCATGCTTGATCACCTCGCCCATGCGCGATACCGGAACGATCTCCATGTTGTTCTTCACGTTGTCCGGAATCTCCGCCAGATCCTTGGCGTTTTCCTCCGGAATCAGCACCTTCTTGATGCCGCCGCGAAGTGCAGCAAGCAGCTTTTCCTTCAGGCCGCCGATCGGCAGCACGCGGCCACGCAGCGTGATTTCACCGGTCATGGCGACATCCTTGGAAACGGGGATGCCGGTCATGATCGAGACGATGGCGGTCGCCATGGCGACACCAGCCGAGGGACCATCCTTCGGCGTCGCACCTTCCGGCACGTGCACGTGGATGTCGCTCTTGTCGAAGAGCGGCGGCTGGACGCCGAAATCGACGGCGCGCGAGCGGACATACGAGGCCGCCGCGGAAATCGATTCCTTCATGACTTCCTTCAGGTTGCCGGTGACCGTCATGCGGCCCTTGCCCGGCATCATCACGCCTTCGATCGTCAGCAACTCGCCGCCGACTTCCGTCCAGGCGAGACCGGTGACAACGCCGACCTGATCGTCGCGTTCCGCTTCGCCATGGCGGAAGCGCGGAACGCCGAGATATTCGTCGATATTCGCAGCGGTGACCGCGACGGACTTGGCCTTGCCCTTGATGATCTCGGTGACCGCCTTGCGGGCGAGCTTCATCAATTCGCGCTCGAAGTTACGCACGCCGGCTTCGCGGGTGTACTGCTGGCTGATCGCCATCAGGGCGTCGTCGCTGACCGAAAATTCATTCGGCTGCAGCGCATGTTCCTTGATGGCCTTCGGCAGCAGGTGCCGCTTGGCGATTTCGCGCTTCTCGTCTTCGGTGTAGCCGGCGATACGAATGATTTCCATGCGGTCCATCAGCGGCGCAGGGATGTTCAGCGTGTTCGCCGTCGTGATGAACATCACGTCGGACAGATCGTATTCGACTTCCAGGTAGTGATCCATGAAGGTCGAGTTCTGCGCCGGGTCCAGTACTTCCAGCAGGGCCGAAGACGGATCGCCGCGGAAATCCATGCCCATCTTGTCGATTTCGTCGAGCAGGAAGAGCGGGTTGGACTTCTTGGCCTTCTTCATCGACTGGATGACCTTGCCGGGCATCGAGCCGATATAGGTGCGGCGGTGACCGCGGATTTCGGCTTCGTCACGAACGCCGCCAAGCGCCATGCGGACATACTCACGGCCGGTCGCCTTGGCGATCGACTGCGCGAGCGAGGTCTTGCCGACGCCCGGAGGGCCAACGAGGCAAAGGATCGGGCCTTTGATCTTCGTCGCGCGCGCCTGGACGGCCAGATATTCGACGATGCGCTCCTTGACCTTGTCGAGACCGAAATGATCCGCTTCAAGGATCTTCTCGGCATTGTTCAGATCGGTCTTGATCTTCGACTTCTTGTGCCAGGGGATGCCCAGCAGCCAGTCGAGATAGTTGCGCACGACGGTGGCTTCCGCCGACATCGGGCTCATCTGACGCAGCTTCTTCAGCTCCGCATCGGCCTTTTCCTTGGCTTCCTTGGAGAGCTTCGTCTTGGAGATGCGCTCTTCCAGTTCGGCCATCTCGTCGCGGCCTTCTTCGCCGTCGCCGAGTTCCTTCTGGATCGCCTTCATCTGCTCATTCAGGTAGTATTCGCGCTGGGTCTTCTCCATCTGGCGCTTGACGCGCGAGCGGATACGCTTTTCGACCTGCAGAACCGAAATCTCGCCCTCCATGAAGCCGAGCGCCTTTTCGAGGCGGCCCTTGACGCTGGTGGTTTCCAGCATTTCCTGCTTCTCGGTGATCTTGATCGACAGATGCGAAGCGACGGTATCGGCGAGCTTCGAGTAGTCGTCGATCTGGCTGGCGGCGCCAACCACTTCCGGCGAAATCTTCTTGTTAAGCTTCACGTAGCTTTCGAATTCCGAAACGACCGAGCGGCTCAGCGCTTCCAGTTCGACCGGATCTTCATTCGGCTCATTCAGGACATGGCCGAGGGCCTCGTAAAAATCCTCGCGGCCCGTATAAGTGTCGATCTCTGCGCGTGCCCGGCCCTCGACCAGCACCTTGACGGTGCCGTCTGGGAGCTTCAGGAGCTGCAGCACATTGGCTACCGTGCCGACCCTGTGGATTGCGTCCGGGGCGGGATCATCGTCGCTGGCATTGATCTGGGTGACGAGCATTATCTGCTTGTCGGACCCCATGACCTCTTCCAGCGCGCGGATGGACTTCTCCCGTCCGACGAACAGCGGCACGATCATGTGGGGGAAAACCACGATGTCGCGCAATGGCAATACCGGATAGGCAATGCTCTCATTTGCCGCAGACGTTTTCTTAGTCATGTCATTTCCTTTCCGTCGTCCCGTTCCCGGGCTCTTCTGCCGGCATGGGGGGAATTAGCCGGCTCTCTCACTTGGGTTAGAAGTGGAGCTTCACATCATTCATTTCAAGTCGCGCAAAACGCGCTGCAGGGTGGCGAAACGCGCATGTCACGAGGAGGAACGCAACAACAAATACCGGGCCACGGCTACTCGAACATTGCCGGCAACACGGGCCCCACAAGGACCGAAGCCGGACGCAAAATCATATCCGCCGAGGATTCCCAGAATCACGCCATCATGGCCGCGGCAAGCGCTCTTCACAACCGGTTTCGTCGGCGTTCCAATAAGCTTATCCCGGACTTTATCAGGAAACTGTACGATTTTTCAAATAGAAAGGGGCCCGTCAACGACGAGCCCCTGATTTCAACCGCAAATCCGGCAATTAGGCAGTGGCGTTTGCCTTTTCTTCCTGCCGGTCGGCATAGATGTAGAGCGGGCGGGCGGAGCCGCGAACGACCTCTTCGGAGATGACCACTTCGCGAACACCTTCCAGCGCCGGCAGATCGAACATGGTGTCGAGCAGGATCTTTTCCATGATCGAGCGCAGGCCGCGAGCGCCGGTCTTGCGCACGATCGCCTTGCGGGCGATTTCGCGCAGCGCATCTTCGTGGAAAGTCAACTCGACATCTTCCATCTCGAACAGGCGCTGATACTGCTTGACGAGCGCGTTCTTCGGTTCCGACAGGATCTGGATCAGCGCATCCTCGTCGAGGTCTTCCAGCGTCGCCAGAACCGGCAGACGGCCAATGAACTCCGGGATCAGGCCGAACTTGACCAGGTCTTCCGGCTCCAGTTCGCGCAGCACTTCGCCGACGCGACGGTCATCCGGTGCCTTGACAGCGGCGCTGAAGCCGATCGAGGTCTTTTCGCCGCGGGCGGAGATGATCTTGTCGAGACCGGCAAAAGCGCCGCCGCAGATGAACAGGATGTTCGTGGTGTCGACCTGCAGGAATTCCTGCTGCGGATGCTTGCGGCCACCCTGGGGAGGAACCGAAGCGACCGTGCCTTCCATGATCTTCAGCAGCGCCTGCTGCACGCCTTCGCCCGAAACATCGCGGGTGATCGACGGATTGTCCGACTTGCGCGAGATCTTGTCGACTTCGTCGATGTAGACGATGCCGCGCTGAGCGCGCTCGACATTGTAGTCGGCAGCCTGCAGCAGCTTCAGGATGATGTTTTCGACATCTTCGCCGACGTAACCGGCTTCGGTTAGCGTCGTGGCGTCAGCCATGGTGAACGGCACGTCGATGATACGGGCCAGCGTCTGTGCGAGGTAGGTCTTGCCGCAGCCGGTCGGGCCGACGAGCATGATGTTCGACTTCGCCAGTTCGACATCGCCGTTCTTCGACGCATGCGCGAGACGCTTGTAGTGGTTATGAACTGCCACTGACAGGATCTTCTTCGCCTGCCTCTGGCCGATGACGTATTCGTCGAGAACCTTGATAATATCCTGCGGTGTCGGCACGCCGTCACGGGATTTCACCATCGAGGACTTGTTCTCCTCGCGGATGATATCCATGCAGAGCTCGACGCATTCATCGCAGATGAAGACGGTCGGTCCGGCAATAAGCTTCCGGACTTCATGCTGGCTCTTGCCGCAGAATGAACAATACAGGGTATTCTTGGAGTCGCCGCCGTTGCTGCCGCTGACTTTGCTCATATCATTTTCCTTCCAGCACGCCGCTGATTCCCAGATTGAAATCGCGGTCCACTCAATGCGCCCACCGGACCTGCCCCTCGTTTATCAGCAGATCGCGGCGCTCTTCGGGGTACTGAACGTAGCCCAGACAACATATCCGGGCTGCGGTGGCAACGAATCCCCCTTCGAATGCCGAATGCTATGTCATAAAATCGCTACATAGCATTAATGCTTACTATTACCGTGTTCTACACCACATTAAACCCCTATTCGATCACAAATGGGATAGAACTGTGGCGTAGAAGACACCGCCCGTGGATAACTCAGGCGGGGGTTTCACCTTCCATTTCAGTACGAGACGTCAGCACCTTGTCGATCAGACCCCATTCCTTCGCCTCATCGGAGGACATGAAATGGTCACGATCGAGCGTTTGTTCAACCTCTTCGTAAGTCCGGCCGCAATGCTTGACGTAGACTTCGTTCAGGCGGCGCTTCATCTTGATGATGTCGCGGGCGTGACGCTCGATGTCCGAAGCCTGACCCTGGAAGCCGCCGGAAGGCTGGTGAACCATGATGCGGGAATTCGGCGTGGCGAAACGCATGTCCTTGTCGCCGGCCGCAAGCAGCAGCGAGCCCATCGAGGCGGCCTGGCCGATGCAAAGCGTGGATACGGCGGGCTTGATGAACTGCATGGTGTCATAGATTGCCATGCCGGCGGTGACAACGCCGCCCGGGGAATTGATGTAGAGCGCGATTTCTTTCTTCGGGTTTTCCGCCTCGAGGAAGAGAAGCTGGGCGCAGACCAGCGTCGCCATTTGATCTTCGACCGGGCCCGTCAGGAAGATGATGCGTTCCTTCAGCAGGCGAGAATAGATGTCGTAAGACCGTTCCCCGCGGTTGGTCTGCTCAACAACCATCGGCACCAGAGCCATAGCTGTATCGACTGGATTTCTCATGTGCGTCCTTTACCAAGCTTGCCCCGGCGGCGAAAACGCCGGGAATCGAATAAAATCCCTTACCCTACATAGAGTGTCACTGCCCTGCACTTCAAGACGCGCGAAAGGATAACGTCAAAAAGGCCTAATGGCCCAGGAGATGTTGAGGAAGCGTTTCTAACCGCTGATTTCCTCATGCCAATAGCTCCGATGACGCTCTTCGCGCGGTCCACCGCTTTTCCCAACTGCAGGGTGAAGGAAGGATGAAGCGCAGACGAGCTTGGCACAGCGTAATCCCATGCGCAGGTAAAATTTACCAAGCGACTTAAGGAACTCACCATCTTATTCGGCGATGATGCCTCCATTGCAAGCGTTACCGTGTCCTTTGCGCCGACGAAATCCGCGCCACGGTAAAGGAGAAACGCATATCGTGCTCAATATCACAACGGGCCTCACCATCTGGTGTTCGGAAGCGATTACGCTCGCAACCGTGCTTTTCTTTGCCTGGCGGCATGATCGCCAGACGCCTGCCTATTTGATGTGGTCGCTGGGCTTCACCGTCAGCGCCGTCGGGTTCGCCCTCGTGGCAGCGCGCGGCTTCATTCCGGATTTCCTGTCGATCGAAGTCGGCAACGGCATCGCTCTGCTCGGCGAAAGTGCCTGGATCGCCGGCTTTTGCTGGATGGACAATCGCCGGCTGGACTGGCGGGCGCTGTTCCCGCCGGCCATCTGGTTTGCCGGGGTCGAACTGCCTTGGATTCACGAGAGTTTCGTCAATCGCGTCATCCTCTACGATCTCGCTGGCGCGGTCGGCGCGACGTTGCTCGCCGCTGCGGTCCGCCCGGCGGAAGGCCGGCGCGAAGGGGTGCGCGGTCTGCTCGGCTTCGTTTTCATGGCGCTCGCCTGCCTTTGCTTCGTTTCCGCCATGTCGATGACGCTTCTGCAGCTCAACCTTGAGGAAGCGCAGAGCTATCGCAGCTACTCCGCCCTTGGCAGCGCGTTGCTGATCACCACGGCAATCGCACTCACTGGCAAGCTGATGATGGAGCGGTCCGAACGACGCTGGCGGGCTATATCGGTCACGGATACGCTGACGGGCGTGCTGAACCGACGCGGCCTGCAGGATTATTTCGAACTTGTCGCCGGAAAGACGACCAAAGACTCGCAGAAGATCGCCACGCTGCTGTTCGATCTCGATCACTTCAAGGCGATCAACGACCGTTATGGCCACCAGACGGGCGATATCGTGCTTGCCGAATTCGCTCGCATCGGACGACAGTTCGTGCCTCGCAACGGCGCATTCGGCCGCATGGGTGGCGAGGAATTTACCGCCTTCATCCTCGTAGACGACCAAGCGGAGGCCGAGGCGATCGCCGAGACGATCCGCCTGGACTTCTGCCGTGTGCCGCTGCTTGCCGGCCGCTCGTTAGTGCCAGCGACCGTCAGCATCGGTCTGGCGATCATGCCATGCGAAAACGCCAATTGGGACCGATTGGTTTCCGCCGCAGATCGGGCGCTTTATGCCGCCAAGCGCGGCGGCCGCAATTGCACGATCGTCTTCAGCGAGGCGGAAGCGGCAATGGCCACCGATACCCCGCCCGATCCGAACGGCGGCGAGCTTGTGCCGACACTCGATGATCAGATTCATGCGCTGCGCCGCCTCGGTACGCTGGCACGGATGTAACGGCCTTTTCCCATCCGCTTTATTCCGATAATCCTTTCGTCATGACCACATCCTCCGTTTTCTCCATCGATCCCGTGGCGCGTCGCGTGTCCCTCAATGCGCGCGATCCCGCCTTCTACAACAATCCGAACGCCGTCTATGCCGCCCTGCATGCCGAATGTCCCACCTTCTATTGGGAACAGCAGAAGCAATGGTATTTCACCGGCTATGACCATGTGAACGGCCTGCTGCGCGACCGCCGCTTCGGCCGGCAGATCCTGCATATCGCCAGCCGCGAAGAACTCGGCCTGCCCGCGCCGCAGCCGCATCTCAAAAATTTCGATCTTGCCGAACAACATTCACTGCTCGAAATCGAGCCGCCCGAGCACACGCGGCTGAGAACCCTCGTCAACCGCGCCTTCGTCTCCCGTCACGTCGAGAAGATGAAGCCGGAGCTGGCGGAGCTCGCCAACCGGCTGATCGATAATTTCGAAGAAAAAAGCGAAGTCGAACTGCTGTCGGCCTTTGCCGATATCATTCCCGTCACCATGATCGCGCGGATGATCGGCATTCCGGAAGAGATGGGGCCGCAATTGCTGAAGTGGTCGCATGCCTATGTACGCATGTACATATTCGGCCGCACGCCCGAAGACGAGCTTGCCGCCGATCAGGCAGCCAAGGAATTTGCCGACTACGTGAAAACGGTCATTCGCGAGCGCCGCGCCAATCCGCAGGACGATCTCCTCACGCATATGATCACAACCGAGCATAAGGGCCAGTATCTGACCGAGGACGAGCTGGTCTCAACGACGATCGTGCTGCTCAATGCCGGCCACGAGGCGACGGTGCATCAGATCGGCAATTCCGTCCGTGTCATTCTGGAGAACGGCTACGCACCTGCCGCGCTTTTCAAGGATGAGGCGACGACGGAGCGTACTGTCGAGGAAACGCTGCGAATCTGCGCGCCCGTGCATGTCTTCCAGCGCTGGTGCCTGGAGCCGGCAGAAATCGACGGCGTGTCCTTCCAGCGTGGCGATAAGGTGGCGTTGATTCTCGCCGCCGCCAATCTCGACCCCACGAAGTTCTCCGATCCCCTCACCTTCAAGCCCGACCGCAACGAAGCACCCAATCTCTCCTTCGGCGCCGGTATCCATTTCTGCATCGGCGCGCCGCTGGCGCGGCTGGAATTGAACGTGGTGCTGCCGATCCTGTTCGAACGCCTGCCCGGCCTGACGCTCAAGAAGACGCCGGAGGTCAAGGATCTCTATCAATTCCACGGCCTCGACAAGCTGGAACTGAGCTGGTGAGTTAAGTATTGCCTTTGGCCGAGAGCCCGCCAATCCCGATTGCGCGTTACGCCTTGATTGCAGGACTATCCGCTAGGTTCATTGATCGCCTAAAACGCAAAATGGCGCGCCGGGCGGGCGCGCCATTGCAAAACCCTTGGCAGCGGGCGGCATGCGCCCGCCTCTGCCATATCAGCCGTAACGGCCGGTGATGTAGTCTTCCGTGCGCTTGACCTTCGGCGCCTGGAAAATCTGCTCGGTCGCGCCGTATTCGATCAACTCACCTAGATACATGAAGGCGGTGTTGTCGGAGATACGGCTCGCCTGCTGCATGTTGTGCGTCACGATGACGACCGTGAACTCGCCCTTAAGCTGCGAGACCAATTCCTCGACCTTGGCGGTCGAGATAGGATCGAGAGCCGAAGTCGGCTCGTCGAGAAGCAACACGGATGGCTTCACCGCGATGGCGCGGGCGATGCAGAGACGCTGCTGCTGGCCGCCGGAAAGGCCAAGTCCGCTCTGGTGCAGCTTTTCCTTCACTTCGCTCCAAAGCGCAGTTTCAGTCAGCGCCGCTTCGACGCGGGCGTCCATTTCCGCCTTGGAAATCTTCTCATAGAGCCGGATGCCGAAAGCGACGTTTTCATAGATCGACATCGGGAACGGCGTGGGCTTCTGGAACACCATGCCGACCTTGGCACGCAAATCGTTCAGATCGACGTCCTTGGCGAGGATATTGCGGCCATCCAACAGGATCTCGCCGCCAACAGTCTGGCCCGGATAGAGATCATACATCCGGTTGAAGGTGCGCAGCAGCGTGGACTTGCCGCAACCCGAAGGGCCGATGAAGGCGGTGACCGCATTTTTGCGGATGTTCATGTTCACACCCTTCAGAACGCGATGGCCGTTCTGATAGGTGAAATCGAGGTTCTTCACCTCAAGTTTCGCGAGCATGTCGGGACCCGACTGTGAAACGGCGTCCTTCCCCGACTGTGCGTTGACGCTCTGGAAATTGCTGTCGCTCATGTTCATGGTTTCATTCCTATCGTTCGGCGGCTGCGTCACTGGCGGCGCCCACTCAAGACACGGGCAAGGATGTTAAGGGCTAGGATGGCAACGGTGATGATCAGCGCGCCGGCCCAAGCCAGTTGTTTGAGATCCTCACCTGCATCGGCGGCGAGCGTGTTGATGGCAACCGGCAGCGTGGCGATTGGACCGGTCACGCCCGCATTCATAAATTTGCTGTAACCGGCGGTGAAGAGAAGCGGCGCGGTTTCGCCGCTGATACGGGCGACGGCCAGCAGGATGCCGGTGAGGATGCCGGTCCAGGCGGAACGGTAGATCACCATCATCATGGACTTCCAGCGCGGCGCGCCGAGCGCGGCGGTCGCCTCACGAAGCGCATTTGGCACCAGCAACAGCATATCCTGCGTCGTGCGGTTGACGACCGGAAGGGCGATCAGCGCCAGCGCGAGGATGCCGGCGATGGCGGAGTTGCCGTGCATGGGCACGACCACGAGGCCGTAGACGAACACGCCGATGATGATCGAGGGTGCGGACAGCAAGATGTCGTTGATGAACTTGGCGGCCTCGGCAAGCTTGGTGCCGTTGGCATATTCCACCAGATAGGTGCCGGCGAGAATGCCGATCGGCGCGGCGATCAGGATGGCGCAGCCCGTGACCAGCACGGTGCCATAGATCGCGTTGATCAGACCACCGCGCGAGCCCTGCGCCGGGATCGACATCGTGAAGACGTCGAGGCTGAGTGCCGATACGCCGCGATAAAGCAGGGTCACAAGGATCACGCTGAGAAAGAATATGCCGAGGATGGCCGCGAGGAAGCACAAGGCCATCATCACGCGGTTCTTCCCATAGCGCCTCGACACGAGATTCTGACGAATTGCATTTTCCATGGGTGTTTTCCTCAATGCGCGTCGCCGCGGCCGATCATCCATCTCGCCGCTGCTAGCACGCAGAAGGAAAGGACGAACAGGAGCAGGCCGAGCGCGATCAGGCTCGACAATTGTAGACCGTCGGCATCGCCGAAGTTGTTCGCGATCTGGGCGGAAATGGTGGTGGACGGCGAAATGATCGACGATTGCAGGCGGCTCACCGAGCCTACAACGAAGGTGACGGCCATGGTTTCGCCGAGCGCGCGGCCGAGGCCGAGCATGATGCCGCCGACGAGGCCGCGACGTGTATAGGGGATCAGGATGTGGCGGGCCACCTCCCATGTGGTCATGCCCATGCCGTAAGCGGATTCACGCAACATCGGCGGCACGGTGCTGAACACGTCGCGGGCAATCGCGGTGATGAACGGCAGGATCATGACAGCCAGCACGAGGCTTGCCGTCAACAGGCCGACGCCTGGGGCCGGCGGCTGGAACAGCAGGCCGATCAACGGCACCTGGCCGATCGTCATCATAAGGAAGGGCAGGATATAGTTCTGCATCAGCGGCACGAGAATGAACAGACCGACGATACCGTAGATAATGGAGGGCACACCGGCCAAAAGCTCGATGGCCGTGCTGATCGGACGTCGCAGGCTGCCGGGGCAAAGTTCCGTGAGGAAGATGGCAATGCCGATGCCGAGGGGAACGGCAATCAGCATGGCGATGAACGAACTCACCAGCGTACCGACCACGGCAGGCACTGCACCGTAAATATCGACGGGAGCGCTCCACTTTGTGCCAAAGAGGAACGATAAGCCGAAGGTCTGGAAGGTTGGCAAGGCATCGATGACAAGAACCACCAGGATTGCCAGCAGCAGAAGCACGACGAGAGTAGCCGAGCCAAGCGTCATAAAATAGAAAATCCGATCCTGCATCCGGAATTTTCTGGTGCTGGCGGTGGTATCTATAGCCTGGAAGGCAGCCGTCTGAGTCGCGTCAGCCATCGATTTCCCCTTGTCCGTGACGAAAGGCGGACAGGGCTATACCCTGTCCGCCGCAACTTCTCACCCAGCACAAATTACTTCGTGCCGAAGTCCTTCTGCCAGGACTTCTCGACAATCTCGACGACATTGTCCGGGACTGCCAGATAAGACAGGGCGGTCGCGTCCTTCTGACCGTTCTGATAGGACCACTTGAAGAACTTCAGGGCCTCTTCGTTCTTAGCGGCATCGGCCGGCTTCTTGTAGAGCATAACCCAGGTCGAAGCGGCAATCGGCCAGCTCTTTTCGCCCGGCTGATTGGTGATGATCAGGTTGAAGTTCTTGGCATGAGCCCAATCGGCGTTGGAAGCAGCAGCCTTGAATGTATCGAGGCTAGGCTCGACAACCTTGCCGGCAGCATTCTTCATCTTCGCGAAACCGATATGGTTGGCGACGACGTAAGAATATTCAACGTAAGAGATCGAACCAGCCGTCTGGTTGACAGTGGTGGAAACGCCTTCGGAACCCTTGGCGCCAAAGCCGACCGGCCATTCAACTGCCGTGTTCGAACCAACCTTTTCTTTCCACTCCGGCGAAACCTTCGACAGGAAATCGGTGAAGTTGAAGGTCGTGCCCGAGCTGTCGGCGCGATAAACGACGGAGATCGCGGTGGAAGGCAGCTTCACGTCGGGGTTCAGGGCCTTGATGGCTGCATCGTCCCACTTGGCGACCTTGCCGAGGAAGATGTCGGCCAGCGTCTTGCCGTCGAGAACGAGTTCGCCCGGCTTTACGCCTTCAACGTTATAGGAAACGACGATACCGCCGGAGATCATCGGGAACTGGGCAATGCCGTTCTTCTCGAGGTCAGCGTCGCTCATCGGCTTATCCGAAGCGCCGAATACGATCGTCTTGTCGAGGAGCTGCTTGATGCCGGCGCCCGAACCGACCGACTGGTAGTTGACGACGTTGTTCGTCGCAGCCTTATAGCCTTCAGCCCACTTGGACATAACCGGCGCGATAAAGCTCGAGCCGGCGCCCGTGATGTCGGCAGCCGAGGCCGACACGGACATAGCCGCGATGAAGCCTGCAGTCAGGCAAAGCGAACGAAATTTCTGATTCAACATGATTGAACTCACTTCCTCAAGTGATGAATGGATGGCGAGCAGGATCTGAGCACGGAACGTCCCCATCGGTTCGTAACCCCCACCTCAATCTCCTGGCGACAGTGATGGCTCTAATCTCGCAGTGTTTCAGTTTGATGACAGTTTGGTGAAAGGCCAGTGACACAACTTGCGGCAATGAAAACGGCTATTTGCGCTGGCCGGCTAACAAATGCCTGCGCGCGTCCGAACGGCGCTGGCCGTCCTGATTTGATTCGACCGGCTTTGCGGCGCCGTCAGAGACGGATCACATAATCCTTTCGGGTGGTTTCAATGACTTCCCACGTCCCCTTAAAGCCGGGTCTCAGAATCATGCGATCGCCGGCACGCAGGTGAAAAGCCTCGCCATTTTCGGCAGTTACCACCGAGTAGCCGGAAAGGATATGGAAATACTCCCACTCGTCATAGACGATTCGCCATTTTCCGGGCGTTGCCTCCCATATGCCCGCGTAGAGGCCGCCATCAGCTTCCTCGACATTCCAGGTGCGGAACTTTGGCGCCCCGGAAACGATGCGATCGTCGGCGGGAGCACCGGTTTCCGGCTCGACGCCTTCGGGGTCCAATCGTAAATACGTTGTCATAAATCTTCCGTCCCGATCTGGAAACGCTTCCGTGTCATGCCTTCGCCAGCGCCTGCTCAAGGTCGGCGATGATGTCCTTGACGTCCTCGATGCCGATCGACAGGCGCACCACATCCGGACCGGCGCCGGCTGCGATTTTCTGCTCGTCGGTGAGCTGCTTGTGCGTCGTCGAGGCAGGGTGGATGACCAGGGAGCGCGTGTCGCCGATATTGGCGAGATGGGAAAAGAGCTCCAGGCCTTCCACAAATCCCTTGCCCGCTTCATATCCGCCCTTCAACCCGAAAGTGAAGACGGAACCCGCCCCCTTGGGCGAATAGCGCTGTTGCAGCGGATGGTTCGGGTCGTCCTCAAGGCCGGCATAGTTCACCCAGGCCACCTTGTCCTGCCCTTTCAGCCAGCGGGCGACGGCGATCGCATTGTCGGAATGGCGCTGCATGCGCAGCGGCAACGTCTCGATGCCCGTAAGGATCAAGAAGGCATTGAAGGGGGAGATGGCAGGGCCGAGATCGCGCAGGCCGAGGACGCGGCAGGCGATGGCGAAAGCGAAATTGCCGAAGGTGGCGTGCAGCACGATGCCGTTATATTCCGGCCTCGGCGTCGACAGCATCGGATAATTGTCTGACGCGGACCAGTCGAAGGTGCCGCCATCGATGATCATGCCGCCCATGGAATTGCCGTGGCCGCCCATGAATTTGGTCAACGAATGGATGACGATGTCGGCGCCATGCTCCAACGGCCGGATGAGATAGGGGCTGGCCATTGTATTGTCGACGATCAGCGGCAGGCCGTGCCGGCGGGCAACGGCGGCGATCGCCTCGATGTCGACGAAGGTACCGCCGGGATTGGCGAGGCTTTCAATGAAGATGCCGCGGGTGCGGCTGTCGATCTGTGTCTCGAACGTGGCCGGATCGGCGGAGTCGGCCCAGCGCACATGCCAATCGAAATTCTGGAAGGAGTGGCCGAACTGATTGATCGAGCCACCGTAGAGCTGCCTGGCGGCGACGAAATTGTCGCCCGGCTGCATGATGGTGTGAAAGACGAGCATCTGAGCAGCATGACCAGAGGCGACGGCGAGGCCGGCCGTGCCGCCTTCGAGGGCTGCCACCCGTTCCTCGAGTACGGCCTGGGTCGGGTTCATGATACGCGTGTAAATATTGCCGAACTGCTGCAGCCCGAAGAGTGCGGCGGCGTGGTCCGCATCCTGAAAGACGAAGGAGGTCGTCTGATAGATCGGTGTCGCGCGGGCGCCCGTCGTCGGGTCCGGCTGCGCGCCCGCATGAATCGCCAGCGTGTCGAAACCTGGATTGTTGGTCGGCATGCCCTCTCCTTCCGCCCATACTATTATAACGGGAGGATCATAGCGTCTCAGGCCTTAAAGTTAACCGCGAACTTTGCCGAGCTTTTCCGCTCACGAAAAAAACCTGCCATCTTTCGGCGATATCGCGCGACAAAATGGTCAGCTTTTCGCAGTAGTCAGGCGCAGGCTGTCGGGGTCAGGCGACCAGGCGCGGATATTCGATGGCCGGGCAGCGATCCATGACGACCTTGACGCCGGCCGCTTCCGCTCTCGCAGCGGCGGCGTCGTCTCTGACGCCGAGCTGGCCCCAAATGACCGGCGGCCTCGGCTCGATCATGATCGTCTCCTCGACCACCGAGCGCAGATATTCCGGTGCACGGAAGACATCAACCATGTCGACCGGCTCGGGAATATCGGCCAGATGACCAAAGACCCATTGTCCGAGGATCTCCTTGCCGGCCTGCCCGGGATTGACGGGAATGACGCGATAGCCTCGCGCCATCAGGTAGGCCATGACGCCGTTGCTAGGCCGCGCGGGATTGGGCGATGCGCCAACAAGCGCAATGGTCCGTACGGATAAAAGGATATCGGCGATATAAGAATCCTCGTAGCGGTCATGGTTCATCACGGAGCCTCCCTTTGGATCACACTTGCGTTTTGCCACAAATCCGGAAACCACGGCCGCGGCTTTCGCGTATATATAGGTATTATAACAATTTCAGGGAGAATTGCTCCGATGAAAAAAATCATCCTGCTGAGCCTGCTGATTGCCTCCGCCGCCAGCCCGGCCTTGGCGATCTCACGGTACAACTCCATGTCCTTCACCTGTGGCCAGGCTAAGGCGATCATAGACCGCGAACGGGCGGTAATCATGCGCTATCCGTCCACCAGGGTGCGCAACATGACGCTCTATGATCGTGTCGTTTCTGACAGCAATGCCTGCGATCCCGGCTACTATGCCTATCAGGACTATATTCCGACCAAGGACAGGCCCAACTGCCCCGTCTACACATGTCGGCCGTCGACCGATTTCGACGACGATGATTTGCTCATCCCGCATCGATAGCAGCAGGGCAAAGCAGGTTGCTAGCCTCTCTCGATCTCGATTTGCGCATGGGATTGTGGTTCAGCCTGCATCGCGTTGATCGCGATGCGGTGCAGTTTTG